>JAZJYP010000069.1:14351-30967 GCA_040390345.1 Pseudomonadota bacterium
GTCCGAATGTCAGATGCGACCCCGACGTTTCTTATTTTCCGATCAGATCGCGCAAGCCGCTGGCGCGTTCGGTGCGCCGGGCGATCGCTTCCATCAGCACGGCATTGCCGCTCGAGACCAGGGTGAATTTTTCGCTGGCGCGCGTGATGCCGGTGTAGACCAGCTCGCGCGCGATCAAGGCCCCGCCCTCGCGTGGCAGCACCAGCACCGTGTGGTGAAATTCCGAACCCTGCGATTTGTGCACCGTCATCGCGAACGCCGTCTCCACATCGCGCAGGCGCGTCGCCAGCACGCTGCGCACCGTCTCGCCATCGCTGAAATACACGCGCAAGGCACCGGGCCGTGCGGGATTGGGCAAGGCCAGGCCGATGTCGCCATTGGCCACGTGCGTGGCGCTGTCGTTGCGCGTCACCATGACGGGACGGCCCACATACCATTCGCCACCGCGCGCCAGCAGGCCGGCTGCATCCAGGCGCGCTTCGATGGCGCCATTCAGGCCCTCGACGCCGCACTCGCCGGCACGCACCGCGCACAGGATGCGGAACGATTCGAACCGCTGCAGCACCATCTTGACCCAGGCCGCATGCTCGCCCTGCGCGCCGGCCTGCACCAGCGCCAAGTACGGTGCGTAACCGTCGGCGGCCAGCTGCACGGCTTGATGGGCGCCGCCATGCTCGATCCATTGGACGGCGGGGTCGCCGCTTTTCAGGCAGGCTTGCGCGGCCGCGCCGTCGCCGCCATTGACAGCGAGGGCCAGCTGGCCGATCGGGCCGCCGAAGCGGCGGCTGTGGCGCAGCATCACCGTTTGCTGGGCCAGCGCAGAGGCGGCGCCGGCAAATTCGGCCGGAATGCCCTCGCCGCTGGCAGCGAGCGCGTAATCGCGCGTGGCCTGGCTGTAGCCACCCAACTGGGCCTCGTGGCACAGGTCGCCCAGCACGGCGCCCGCCTCCACCGAGGCCAGCTGGTCCTTGTCGCCGAGCAGGATCAGGACCGCGTGGGGCGGCAAGGCCTCGAGCAGCGCGGCCATCATCTCCAGGTGCACCATCGACGCTTCGTCGACGATCAGCACGTCGACATCAAGGGGATGGTTGCGGTTGTGGATGAAAGCGCGGGTGCCGGGCCGGGCGCCGAGCAGGCTATGCAGGGTGCGGGCCTTGCCCAAGTCGTGCTTTGGCAGTGCGTTGCCGATCTTTTCGCCCAGCTCGCCCAGGGCCTTGTCGATCGACTGTTTCAGGCGCGCGGCGGCCTTGCCCGTTGGTGCGGCTAGCGCGATGCGCTGCTTGTCCGGGTCGGGCGCGAGCGCGAACAACAGCGCCAGCAGGCGCGCCACCGTGTAGGTCTTGCCGGTGCCGGGGCCGCCCGTGATGATGGCCAGCGCGCCGCGCACGGCGACCGCGCAGGCGAGCTTTTGCCAGTCCGGCGCGTGTGTGGCGCGGCGCTCGCTGGCGAAGAGGATGTCGATCCAGTGGCGCACGCTGCGCGCATCGACGTCGCGCGCCTGGCCGGCGCGTGCGCGGATCGCTTGCGCGACCAGGGTTTCGTCGCGCCAGTAGCGGCGCAGGTAGAGGCGCTCGCCATCGAGCACCAGGGGCTGGCCGAAATCGATGTCGCCCACGTGCCAGACCTGGGGGCAGCCGGTGAGCAGCGCGCGCCAGCCTTGCGCATGCTTTGGCATGGGGCCGGCCAGGGCGGCCAGCGGCTGCCATTCGGGCTGGGCCAGGTCGGCCAGGGCGACGCAGCTGTGGCCGCGCCCTTCCAGTTCGGACAGGACCACGCAGGCAAACGCCAAGGCCGGGTCGTCCTTGCCCAGCGTGCCGATGAAGCGCGCAAAAGCGCCCGAGAGGCGGCGCAATTGGCCCGCGCCGGCCAGGCGCGCGACTTCGTCCCAGAATGGCGTCATGGCGCCTCCAGCAGGCCATCGAGGCCGTCAAGCAGGTCCAGGTCCGGTGCCAGCAGGTAGCAGCCGTGGGTCTGCGCATTGGCGACCCCGCGCAGGAACAGGAACACGGCGCCGCCAAGCTGGCTGGCCGGATCGTAGGCCTCACCCAGGCGCGTGCGCAGCAGGCGGTGCAGGGCCAGCAGGTAGATCGCGCCCTGGATGTCGTAGCGGTGCGCGGCCATGGCCGCGGCCATCGCCGTGGACGTGTAGGCGCTGTCGCCGGCGCCCAGCGCATTCGATTTGTAGTCCATCACCCAGTAGCGCCCTTCATGTTCGAACACCAGGTCGGCAAAACCCTTGAGCATGCCGTGCAGCTCGCGCGCCGGCAGCGCGGGACGGGGCGCGCCATCGAGCAGGCGCGCGCTGCACAGGCGGTCGAGCCGGCCCACGTCGAGGTGCGCGCTGGGGAACCAGAACTCCATTTCCGTGATCAGGCTGTGCAGGTCGGCCAGGCGCGCGCCGATGACGGGCAGGCGCGTCGTCGCCAGCACGTGCAGCCAGGCCAGGGTATCGTCGTAGCGATGCTCCCAGCCGGCGCGCTTGACGCGCTGGGCGAGGCGCTCGGGGAAGGCGGGATCGTCGACACGGGCGAAGCCCTCTTGCCCCAGCCACTCAAGCTGCTCGTGCAGGAAGTTGCCGGGCACCGAGCCGCGCGGGAAGCGGTGCCAGGCGGCGTCTTCCACCGGCACGGCCAGCGGATGCGGCGCTTCGTCGAACAGCGCCTCGTCCTGCGCGCGCATCGGCGTGGCCACCGTGTGCCGGGTCAGCGAGGTGAAACTGCCGACGCTCCAGTTGCGCTCGAAATCGGCGCGGTACGGCGCTGGTTCGAGCAGCGGCGCACGCGCTTCGGTGCGCGCCAGCAGCGTGACGCCTTCGGGCTGGCCGAGCATCGTCACGCTCATGTCGGCACTGGCGCTGCGCAGTTCTTCCCAGCGCGCCTGCAGGGCACTGGCGGGCAAGGGCTCGCCGCCGCTGAGCAGGTAGCCAAGGGCCGATTCGTGCAGGGAATTTTCACCGCCCTTGCGCGTGCCCAGCGCGGCCACGCCCAGCCAGAGGAAATGGCGGGCGCGCGTGAGCGCCACATACAGCAGGCGCAGGTCTTCTTCGATGCGGGCGCGGTCGACGGCGTCCAGGGCATGGTCCGACAGCGACAGGTCCACCTGGCGCTGGCCTTCGCGGTCGACGTATTCAAAGAAGGTGCGGTTGCGCCGGTCCACCTTGCGCGCGGTGACGGCGAAGGGCAAGTACACGAGCGGATATTCCAGGCCCTTGGACTTGTGCACCGTGACGACCTTGACCAGTTCGGCGTCGCTTTCCAGGCGCAGCACGCGTTCGTCGCCGCCCTCGCCCGCCCCGCTGACCTGTTCGGCCATCCAGCGGATCAGGGCCTGTTCGCCATCGAGCCCGGTGCTGGCCGACTGCAGCAGTTCGGCCAGGTGCAGCAGGTTGGTCAGGCGCCGCTCGCCGCCGCGTTGCTGCAGCAGGCGCGCCGGCAGGCCCAGTTCGTGGATGAAGCGGCGCAGCATGGCCAGCACGCCCTGGCGCTGCCAGACAGTGTGCAGGGCCTTGAGCTGTTCGACGCGCTCTTCCCATGCCAGTTCGTCGGACGAGAGCTGCGCCAGCGCCGCCAGCGACAGGCCGGCCGTGGCGGTGGCAAAGGCGGCGCGGGCCAGGCTGCCGTCGAGGGGATTGGCCACGGCGTGCAGCCAGCGCAGCACGTCCACCGCCTCTTCGCTTTCAACGACGGAGTCCTTGTCGGACAGGTAGACACTGGCGATGCCGCGCTGCTCGAGCGCGCGGCGGATGAAGGCCGCTTCGCCGCGCCCGCGCACGAGGATGGCGATATCGGCCGGCACCAGGCGCTTGAACTTGTCGCCATCGGCGAACCCCGTGCGCGCGTCATTGAGCAGGCCGGCGATATGCTCGGCGCAGTGGTGGGCGAAGAATTCGCGGTAGCCGTCGGCCTTGAGGTCGTCGCGGTCGGTGCAGCATGCGGCCATGGCGGCGATGGCGCCGGCCAGGCCAACGAGCTGCTCGCCGCGCCCGGCCGCCTTGACGGCCTCGAAGGGCAAGGGATCCAGGCTGTTCTTGCGGAAGCGGAAAGCGCCCGTCAGGTGGCCTTCGCCATAGCCGAACAGGCGGTTGACGGCATCGACCACGCCCTGCGTCGAGCGGTAGTTGGTGCCCAGCTGGTAGTGCCGTCCTTCGGTGGCGCGCCGCGCGGCCAGGTAGCTGTGGATGTCGGCGCCACGAAAACCATAGATCGACTGCTTGGGGTCGCCGATCAGGAACAGGCCATGGGCGCGCGCGTTTTCTTCCACCCGGTACAGCAGGTTGAAGATCCGGTACTGGTCGGGCGAGGTGTCCTGGAATTCGTCGATCAGGGCGACCGGGAACTGCGCGACGATGCGGCGCCGCAGCGCTTCACCGTTGGTGCCTTCGAGCGCGTCCTTGAGCCGGTCGAGCATGTCGGCAAACCCGAACTGGCGAGCGCGCGCCTTCAGTTCGGCCATGCGGCGGGCAATGCTGGCGGCGGCATGGCGGTACAGCGCGTGCGCCAGCGGTTCGATCGCCTCGAGCGCTTCCTGCAGCGCGGCGGTGGCGCTGAAGCAGGCCGGCACGTCCAGCAGCACGCCTTTGCTGGCGGCGTCTTCGATGCCTTCGGGCGTCAGGCGTGCCCAGGCCGTCACGTTCAGGTCCGGTTGGTCGCAGTGGGGGTCGCTGGCCCAGCTGCGCAGGGCTTCAAACCACTTGGCCAGCGATTCGGCGCGCATCTTGGTGCCGTTGAAGCACTTGGGATTGGCGTCGCGCTGCTGCGCGATCCAGCTTTCCATCGCATTGGCGCGATCGAACCAGCCAACCTTGAGCCGGGCCAGTTCAGCCTGGCGCGTGCGCTCGACGCGATCGATCAGGGCGGGCAACGTCTCGGCCGGCGCGTCGACACGGCGCAGCAGGTCCGCCACGCTCGCTTTCAGTGCGCCGACGTCGGGCCAGCAGGCCAGCAAGGCGCCCAGGGCGGCGCTATTGAGTGGGTAGACATTCTGGCGCCAGTAGTCGTTGGCGGCGTCGTCGAACAGGCTGCGTTCGTCGCTGACCAGTTCTTCGTCGAACAGGCTGCCGCTGTCGAAGGCGTGCTCGCGCAGCATGCGCTGGCACCAGGCGTCGATGGTGAAAATGGCCGCTTCGTCCATCGTTTCGGCGGCCAGCATCAGGCGGTGCGCGGCCCGCTTGCGCTCGGATTGGCCGGCGCAGGAAGCGGCCAGCGCGGCCAGGTAGGGATCGTGCGCCGTCGCTTCGCCGCGGAACCAGGCGGCCGCCTCGACCAGGCGTTCGCGCACCCGGTTCGACAATTCGCGCGTGGCGGCGCGGGTGAAGGTCATGACGAGGATCTCGGCCGGCGCGAGCGCACGGGCGAAGCCTTCGTCGCCGCCGTGGCCCAGCACCAGGCGCAGGTACAGCGCGGCGATGGTCCAGGTCTTGCCGGTGCCGGCGCTAGCCTCGATCAGGCGCGAACCATGCAGGGGGAAGTGCAGCGGTTCGAGGATCATGGCTGCCCCTCCCCGATCGGCGTGATGACGATGTCCGCCTCGATCCAGCGGCGCAGGGGGCCGTACAGGGCTTCGGCCACGTCGGGCCAGTCCGGATGGGCGGCCAGGCTGGCATAGTCCGGCCACAGGCGCGCAAGGCAAGCGTCGTCGACCTCGCCGCGCAACTCGAAACCGCCGTCGTAGGTGCTGCGTGCGTCTTCGCCTGCCAGCAGGGCGAGCGCGCTCTTGCAGGCCACCGGCAAGGGTGTATCAAGATTGGTACGCCACAGCGCCACGACAGCTTCGAGCAGGGCGCGCCCCTCGATGGGCAGCATCTTGACGATGGCGTCGCGCGCGACCAGGTAGCCGGTGATGTCCGGGCCGGCGGCGAGCTGGCGCACCCAGGCGGCGATCAGCTTGTCGGCGCGCGGGCGGCCCTTTTTGTCGAGCACCTTGGTCGACACCTGCACCAGCCAGGCCGTGCCTTCCTCGCCGCTGCGCACATGGTCGATCCAGTCGTCGATGTGCACACCGGCCACATGCAGGGCCAGCGGGCGCTTGGGCGCCGCCTCGGGGAAGCGCTGGCACAGCGCGCTCCAGGCATCGCGCACCGGCGTGAGCGTGGCGACGAGCTGCTGCTGCCACTGTTTTCCCATCAGGCCGATCGGCAGCACGCCCTCGCGCGCCAGCTTTTCGGCGCCCTCGGCCAGCGCCCTGCCCTCGTCGGCCAGCAGCGTGTCTTCGAGCGTGTAGCGCTGCAGGGCGTCAAGGCCGAACGGCTCTTCGTCCTCGCCCACCAGGTCTTCGTCGATGAAGGACACGCCGAGGCGGCGCCGGAAGAACAGGCGCGCCGGCTGCTTGAGGAAACTCGTCACCTCGGCCAGCGTGAAGGAATTGTCGGCATCGAGCTCGAACGGTGGCAGCGCCGCGTCGGCGGCAGCCGTGCCGCCGTGCGCCGCGCGCCACTCGAGCGCATAGGTGCGCAAGCCGTCGGCCTCGAAATAACGGCGGCTGAAGGGCTGCAAGGCGTGTTCGGTGCTCAGGTCCCTGGGGTCGATCTTCCAGCCCGCCTTGAGGTAGTCGCGCAACTGCGCCACCAGCACGGAGGCCGGCTGCTCGGTGTTGTCGCGCACGT
This sequence comes from Pseudomonadota bacterium, assembly GCA_040390345.1. GTDB lineage: Bacteria > Pseudomonadota > Gammaproteobacteria > Burkholderiales > Burkholderiaceae_D > Telluria_A. Next base: position 20,953 of record JAZJYP010000069.1, read on the forward strand.
TGCGCCCGACCCAGCTGATGTAGAGCTTGTCGCGCGCGGCCAGCACCGCTTCGAGCATCAGGTAGCGGTCGTCGTCGCGGCGCGAACGGTCGCCAGGGCGGGCCATGCCGGGCAGCGCCAGCAGGTCGAAGTCGGCCTGGCGCGCGCGGCGCGGGAAGTCGCCGTCGTTCATGCCCAGCAGGCAAACCACGCGGAACGGCACCGCGCGCATCGGCATCAGGGTGCAGAAGGTGACGCCGCCGGAGACGAACTGGTGGTCCAGCGTGGGCTCGTCGAGGCCGCCGAGCCAGGCTTCACGCAGCACCGCCAGCGGCACCGCTTCGTCGAAACCGGCGTCGAGGCAGGTCGCTTGCCAGGCTTGCAGGGCTTCTTCGAGCTGCACCAGCGTGGCGCGGTCGGCATCGATGCTGGCCGAGAAGAAGGCCGCCAGCAGCGCGCGCGCTTCGACGCCCCAGGCGGCGGGCGAGCGGGCCTGGGCCAGGCGCGCGCGCCAGGCGATCAAGGACTCGACCAGCTCGGCCAGCGAACCGGCCAGGGCGGCGTCGAGGCCGCCCACTTCCTGGTAAGGCTCGATCCCGTCGAAGGCGGCGCCGCCGCCCACGGCGTAACCGAGCAGCATGCGCCGCACGCCGAACAGCCAGCCATTCTGTTCGCCCGCCGCGCCCAGGCCCAGGCCGCGCCGGTGTTGCGCGTCCAGGCCCCAGCGCACGCAGGCGCCCTCGATCCATTGTCCCAGCAGGGGCAGGTCGGCGCCATCGAGGCCGAAGCGCCCGGCCAGCGCCGGCACATCGAGCAGGTCGCGCACTTCGCTCTGGCGGCAGCGCTGCTGCGGCAGGCGCAGCAGCCATTCGAGCGCCACCAGCAGGGGATTGACGCTGCGGTCGCGCACGTCGCCGATTTCGTAGGGAATGTAACGCGCGTCGCTGCGCTTGTGCTGGTCGAACACGGCGTCGATGGCGGCCGAGAAGGTATCGATGTCGGGCACCATGACGACGACGTCGCGCGGGCGCAGGCCGCCGCCTTCGAACATGGCCAGCAGGCGGTCGTGCAGCACTTCCACCTCGCGCTGGGCGCTGTGGGTGATATGGAATTCGATCGAGGCGTCGTGCGGCGGCGCGAACGCGTGCTCGGCCAGGGGCAGCATGTCGCGCACGGCGCCCTGGACCTGTGCGAGCAGGGTGGCGCCCTCGCCTTCGCCAAACAGGTCGACCCGCATCTGTCCGGCGCCGCTGCCGGTATCGAATTCGTCGAGCATGCGGACAAAGTCGCGGCCCTGGCGGCCCCAGCTCGCCAGCAGCGGATTGCTGTGCGCGTGCAGTTCTTCGAGCGGCATGGCCGACAGGTCGATGCCGCCGCGCGCGGCCTGGCGCTTGCGCGCGGCGCGCAGCAGCTCGCGCCCTTCGATGATGTCGCCCCAATAGTAGCGGCACGGGTTGGGCACGGCCAGCAGCACCTGGGTGTGGCGCGCCAGGCCGGCCACGGCCTGCAAGGTCTGGTAGGGCAAGGTCGACATCCCGAACAGCACGACGCGGCGCGGCAGGCGGCCCACGGGGTCCGCGCCCGCTTCGCTGGCCTGCACGAACTGGCTGTGGATGGTGGCGCGGCCCGAAGCGCGTTCGGCCTGCGCCAGGCTGGCGCCGATGCTGCGCCAGAGCTGCGCCTGCCAGAGCTGATCGCCCGGCAGCGGCTGGGCCGCGCCGGCGCCATTGCGCAGCACGTCGCGCCCGGCCGCCCAATCGGCCAGCCAGTCGGCCCGGTAGACCTGGTACTGGTCGAACAGGTCGGCCAGGCGCTCGGCCAGCTGCAGGCGGCGTTCGGGGTCGCCGTCCGCGAGGAAGTGGCGCAGCGGCGCAAACACCGGGTCGGCCAGCAGCGCCGGCAGCAAACCCATCAGGCGCCAGGTCAGTGGGCCCTTGTCAAATGGCGCAACCGCGGGCACGGCGTCGCGCCCCAGCATGCCGCGGTAGGCCTCCCACAGGAAGCGCGCCGGCAGCGCCACGCGGGTGCCGGCGCACACCGTCATCTCCTCGGCCAGGGCGATCTTGAGCCATTCGGCCACGCCATTGGACTGCACCAGGATCGTTTCCGTCTCCAGTGCGCCCAGCGGATGGCTGCGCAGCCAGGCGAAGACGGCGGCGCGCAGTTCTTCGAGCTGGTTTCCATGCAGGATGAGCAAGCCAGGCGTGACGGGTGAAGGCATGGGTAAATGAATGGTTGAACGCGTGCCGCAGCATAGCCTGTTTAAGGCGTCGGCGACAAGCGTCCTTCCGACGCCGTGGTCAGTTCCTGGGCGATGTGCACATTGAGCCGTTCGAGCAGGGTGAACATCTGGCTGACGATCACGCGCGCCTGCTCCGGCGTGCCGCTGTTGCGGAAGCCTTCAAGCATGTGGCATAGCTCCCCGAAACTGGTGGCGCCGACCGCGCGCGCCGAGGACTTGATGCGGTGGCCCAGGTCGGACACGCGCCCCAGGTCGCCGCGGTCGAGCGCTTCGCTCACCTCGGCCAGGCCGTCGCGCGCCGAGTCGAGGAACATGAAGGCGTATTTGCGCATCTTTTCCGGATTGCCGCCAAAGGTCAGCGACAACATGGCCATGTCGAGCAGGCCCGGGTCGCTCGAGACGGGCGGCGCGGCCGACACGCGCGTGGCGGCGCCCTCTTCCGACAGCGGCATGCGCCGGCGTCCATGGCGCTCGGGGCGCTGGGCCAGCCACCTGGCGATCACCTCGAACAGCAGGTGCGGCGCGATCGGCTTGGTGACGAATTCGTCCATGCCCGCTTCGAGGCAGCGTTTCTGGTCCTCGCGCCCGGCATTGGCCGTCATGGCGATGATCAAGGCTTCCTTCAGGCGCGGGTCGCTGCGGATCAGGCGCGTCGCTTCAAAGCCATCCATCACCGGCATCTGCACATCCATCAGCACGCAGTCGAAGCGCTCCTTGAGCATCAGGTCGATCGCTTCCTTGCCGTTGTTGGCAATGACCACCGTGGCGCCGGCGTCTTCGAGCAGCTCCTGGCCCACCTGCTGGCTGAAGATATTGTCCTCGACCAGCAAGACCTTGGCGCCGGCGATCACGTCGAGCACTTCCGGCTTGGCCACCTCCGGCCCCGGCGGCAGGAAGTTGACGGCCTTGCCCAGGCGCGCCGTGAACCAGAAGGTGCTGCCGTGGCCCGGTGCGCTGTCGACACCGACGCAGCCGCCCATCAGCTCGGCCAGCTGCTTGCTGATCACCAGCCCCAGGCCGGTGCCGCCGTATTTGCGCGTCGTCGACGGGTCGGCCTGGTGGAAGGACTTGAACAATTCGGCGATCTCGCTCGCGTTCATGCCGATGCCCGTGTCCTGGACGTCGAAGCGCACCAGCGTGTCGATCTCGTTTTCCTCGAGCGTGCGGGCGCGGATCTGCACGCTGCCCTTGTCGGAGAACTTGATGGCGTTGCTGGTGAAGTTGAGCAGCACCTGTTCGAGCCGCAGCGGGTCGCCGCGCAGCTGGTGCGACAGGCCCGGCGCGATCGCGAACTCGAGGCGCAGGCCCTTGGCGCTGGCCGCCTCGCCGAGCTGGTTGACGATATTTTGCATCAGCGCGTCGAGGCCGAAGTCGAGCACTTCGAGGTCGAGCTTGCCGGCCTCGATCTTGGAAAAGTCGAGGATGTCGTTGATGATGCCCAGCAGGTGCTGGCTCGAATGGTAGATCTTTTCCAGGTAGTCGCGCTGTTTCGGATTGGTCACCGTCTTCAGCGCCAGGTGCGACATGCCGATGATGCTGTTCATCGGCGTGCGGATCTCGTGGCTCATATTCGACAGGAAGTTGCTCTTGGCCTGGTTGGCGGCGTCGGCCTGGGCCTTCAGCTTGTGCAGCTCGGTGACGTCGGTCGACAGGCCGATCACGGCCGACACTTCGCCGTCGATCAAGACCGGCACGCGCACGCTCCACAGGTGGCGCACATTGCCGTCGGCCTCGGTAAATTCCGTCTCGGCCGCCTGCGGCACGGCCAGCTCGAACACTTCGCGGTCCTGTTCCCAGAAGGCGTCGGCGCGCGGCGTGGGCAGCACTTCGCGATCGAGCTTGCCCAGCACCTCTTCGGGCGGGCGCCCCATCGCGGCCGACGCCTTGGCATTGATGTAGATGTAGCGCCGTTCGCGGTTCTTCATGTAGACGTGGGCGTCGACGCTATCGAGCACAGTGTCGAGCAGCACGCGCTGTTCGACGGCGTTGCGGCGCGACCAGTACAGCGTGATGAAGTAGGCATAAATGAGCATGGTGCCGGCGCAGCCCGTCACCAGGGCGATGAGCGGGAAGGCGACGTCGAAGTCGGTGTACAGTTCGGCCGTCTTGACGCGGAACTGGGCCTTCCACAGGCTGCCGTTGAAGTCCACCGGCAGCACGGCCTCGAAGTATTTGCCGGGCTCGATGGCGGCCTTGCGCGGATCGTCGAGCGAGCCGTTGTCGTTAAACAGCAGGCGGTCGCTCTTTTCGATCACCAGGCTGCGCTTTTCCGGGTCGGGCGAGCCGTCGGCATACAGCGTCAGGTGCACCTGGCGCAGGGCCATTTCATCGATGGCGCCCTGCACCAGGGCCGGAATGCCGAAGCCCACGCCGACCGAACCGATATACGCGGCGCGGCGCTGCGCCACATCGCCCTGGGGCATGCCGTTGCGGTAGATCGGCAATCGCATGCCCATGCCGATGTGGCGCACCGGCGTCTGGATCATGATCGGCTGGCCCGACGCGGACAGGCGCCCGGTGTCGCGCGCCAGCGCGATGGCACGCGCGATGGCGGGATTGGCACCGATATCGCCGCCAAATTTTTCCAGGTACAGCTCGAGCGGCTCGATATAGGTGAGCACCGTGTAGCTGGGGCGGCGCCCTGGCGGCTTGATGGTGAAGCCCGGATAGCCCTTGGGGTCGATGCTGGTGTCGCGCCGCACCGATTCGATGAAGGCATCGCGCTCGCTGTCCTGGACGTCGACGGCGTAGTTGAGCACTTCGATGGCCGGGAAGTGGCGCTGCACGTCCAGGCCTTTGACGTAGCGGTGGAACTGGGCGCGCGTGATGGGCGTGTCGGAAGTGTCGAACAGGGCCACGATGCCGCGCACCACGTCGGTATAGGACTTCACGCGCGCCGAGAGGCTGTACTGGGCGCTGCGTGCGACGTTCTCAAACCGTTCACGCGCATCCGTGCTGACGGTGTTGAGCGCACTGGCATACAGTACGCCGCCCACCAGGGACGACAGGGCCAGGCCGCCCCCCCATAGCAGCAGCCGGGACGCGCGGCTCCCCTGGTTGGCGGTCAGACCTAGAATACGCAATGTCGTTTGGGTCATCGTCGTTGTCGGTGACGGGCTGGGAACTGCTCCCGTACCTGACGATACCAGAGTCGCCGCTGCTTTGAAAAGGTGAAATTGGCGACAACACCGCGAAACGTCCGGCCCGCAGCGCCTCAGGAAGCCAGGCGCGCCTCGAACAGGGCGCCGTAAGTGGCCTCGATGTCGACATACAGGGCCACCGCCTTCTCCACCCCGATGGTCAACGGCGTACCAAAACGGGTGGTGACGACGCCGGCGCGGCGCAGCATGCGTTCGATGGCCGTGGTCGTCACCGTCACGTACTGGTCGATGCCCATGCGGTGGCCATAGCTGATGATCTGGCCGATCGACTCCATCGTCACGTCGGAGAAGCCGAAAGCGCCGGCGTCGTCGGTCTCGATGGCAAAGCGCGACAGTTCCCAGATGCGCGGGTGGGCCGGCGCGTCCTGGCCGTGCAGCAGCTCGGGGAAGGAATCCTTGAGCATGTACGGGCCTTCCGTGGGCAGGATGCGCCAGCAGCCGCGCAGCACGCCGCCGCCCGGTTCGCGGATCATCATGTAGAGCGGCTCGAGGGCGTCGTAGCCGTCGATTTCCATGCCGCTCATGATGGGCACTTCCCAGCCCAAACGGTCCTTGAACACCTTGGCACGCAAGGTGTGCATTTCCCACAGGTCCCGGGATTTGAAATCGCGCCGGGCGGCGATGCGAATCTGTAATGGCATCCTGCTCCCCTTCTATTAAAAGTTATGCAACATGCATAAGCCTCATGCATTTTGCATAGCTTGTGAAGCTAGCAACAGTGATAGGTGGGAAGCGCGCGGCGGCGGTGGAATACTTGGCGGTTTCAGTCACGAGGACAGCATCATGGGCAAAGACATCCAGGCGGCGCCGCACGCCGCAACGCACGAGCCGACGGCGCGCCTGCCACTGCACAATGAATTCAAGTCATTGCGCCTGGCGCGCCGTGAAAGCCAGGAGAAATTCTGGTCGCGTTTCGGGGTCACGCAGTCGAGCGGGAGCCGCTTTGAAACCGGTACCGGCATACCGCCGGCGGTGGCCATCCTGTTGCGCCTTTACCTCAAAGGCAAACTCAGCGATAAGGATCTTCTGGCGTGATCATGCCAAGGCTGATCGCCTTGACCAGGGCTTGCTGGCGCGTGCCGACGTTGAATTTCTTGCGGATATTGGCCACATGAAAATTGACCGTCGCCTCGGAGCAGGCCGTGATGCGTGAGATTTCCCACGACGACTTGCCCACCATGACCCAGTTGAGGATTTCGCGTTCGCGCCGGGTCAGGTGCGGCGCATCCTCGTGCGCCGTGGCGCCGAGGAATTTGAGCGAGGACGTGAAGGCATAGTCGCGCACCAGCGACAGCGTGCCCATGGTGCGCGAGATGGCGGCGTCGAACTGCGCGCCGGGCAAGTCGTCGGAGGCGAAACTGATGACGCCAAATTCGCCGGCCGGGCCATGGATCGGGAAGGTGATGCCGGAGCGGATGCCGTAGCCGCACGCCTCTTCATACAGGGCGCGCTGGGGCACGTCGCTGAAGGTGTCGGGCTGCCAGACGATGGGCAGGGAACTGGCCATGCAGTGGCCCACCGTGGGGTCGATGTAGGCGAGTTTTTCGTGGTCGTAGGTATCGCGCCACTGCGGCGAATAATTGCTGTGCAAGAAGGCGTTCTCGAGCTTGGCGTGGCGCGAGGGCACAATGCCCACCAGCACTTGCTCGAAACCAAGGTCGCGGCCAATGCCAAACAGCGTGTCGCGCCAGCCCTCTTGCGTCTCGGCATGGAGCAGTTCGACCAGCTTTGCAAGTTCTACCATCCGCACTCCCAACCTTGTGATGCCATTTGATACGTCCGGTAGATCGTAGTGGACCTTGACACAAATTTCAACATTGAACGTAAGAAATTTCACATTTCTTCATGCCTTGTCGCAATCGTGCGTCGTGGAAATTCCAAATCCCTTACGCTGAACGCATCATCCATTGAATTATTGCATGAAAAACAAATTGATAGAATTGGTTAGCTTGCAACAAGTACCATCTTTCGCTTGACTACCGGGATGGCAAGCGTATCTTTTTATTCTGCAATCGCGAGATCATGGAACGGCGAAAGACGTGCAGAAACCAACTGTCTTCCTCGTCAAGGACGACGGAGCGGACCTGTCGGCGCTTGAGGCAATGCTGACCGGGACGCAGCATCGTTATGACTTTGAACTGCTCACGGAAAGTTCGGGCAGCGCGGCCTTGCGCCGTTTGCAGGAGCGCCCCGCCGGCCTGGCCATCGCCCCGCCGGGCCTGGCCGAAACGGGCGCCATGGCCGCCACCCATACCCCCATCCTGGTCATTGCCCCGCCGGGCACGCCGGCCAGCTGCGCCCAGCGCGCCTATGCCGCCGGCGCCGCCGACTACCTGGCCGCGCCCTTCGACCCGGCCATCGTGCAGGCCAAGGTGCGCATCTTCACCGAGCTGCAGCGCCAGACCCTGGTGCTCGAAGCGCGCGGCGCCAGCCTGCGCCAGAAGCACGTGGAGGCGCTCGAGCGCAGCAACCGCGAACTGGCCCAGGAAGTGGCCGAACGCAAGCAGGCCGAACTGCGCGCCCAGGCCCTGGCGGTGCGCGATGCGCTCACCGGCCTGGCCAACCGGCGCGCCCTGCTCGAACAGCTCGAACATGCCGTCGCCACGGCCGACCGCCAGCGCGGCGAATTCGCCCTGCTGTTCCTGGACCTGGACCGTTTCAAGGCCATCAACGACACCCTGGGCCATGAGGTGGGCGACGAGCTGCTGCGCCAGGTGGCGGCGCGCCTGCTGGCCGCCGTACGCGCCTCCGACACGGTGGCGCGCCTGGGTGGTGACGAATTCGTGGTGCTGCTCGAAGGCCATGGCGCGGCCAGCCATGCCGCGCGCGTGGCCGAAAAGATCGAGCGCGCCCACGCCAGCAGCTTCACCATCAACGGCCAGCAGGTGCGCACCAGTACCAGCATCGGCATTGCCGTCTATCCGCGCGACGCGCGCGATGCTGCCGGCCTGCTGCACAATGCCGACGCGGCCATGTACGACGCCAAGAAAAACCGCCGCGGCGGCATCACCTTTTTCAGCGCCGAACTCAATGCCCGCGAAGCCGACCGCGCCCGGCGCGCCCATGATTTGCATGCTGCGCTGCGCCGCAAGCAGCTGCGCCTGCGCTTCTCGCCCAAGATGAAGGTGGCCGATGCCAGCTTGGCCGGCATGGAGGCGCTGCTGTACTGGGAGCACCCGCGCGAGGGCCTGGTGCCCGCCCTGCCCTACCTCGATCACCTGGCCGACCCTGGCCTGCTCGACCGCATCAATGAATGGACCCTGGCCGCGGTCTGCACCCAGGCCGCGCAATGGCGCGCCACGGGCGGCGCGCTGGCGGCGCTGCCGCTGTCGGTCAACCTGTCGGCCGCGCTGGTCATGCCCGACATGGTGCCACGCATCCTGACGCTGGCGCGCCGCTGCCAGCTGCCCGAAGGCTGGCTGGAGCTGGAAATCTGCGAAGACCTGCTCGTGGCGGGAGTCGATGTCGTGGACGTGTTGCGCCAGCTCGCCGCCGGCGGCGTGCGCATCGCGGTCGACGATTTCGGGCGCGGCAACTCCTCGCTGGTGGCGCTCAAGCACCTGCCGCTGTCGGTGCTCAAGATCGACCACAGCTTCGTCGCTGCGCTGGGCAGCGGCGACGGCGCCAGGGACATGATCGACGCCATCATCCACCTGGCGCGCGCCATGGACATGTCGGTACTGGCCCAGGGCGTCGAGCGCGCCGACCAGCTGGCGATCCTGAAAACCCTGCACTGCGACCTGTTCCAGGGCGCTTTGTGCGGCGCACCGCTGGACGCGTCCGCCGTTCCCGATTTCCTGCAGCACCCCACTTCCACCACCGAAGGAATGCATCCATGAACACGATGACCGACATCCCTGAAGAACTCGACGTCCGGCTATTGCTCAATACCCTGATGGCGCTGAAAAAGGGAGACTTCACGGCGCGCATGCCGTCCGACTGGACGGGCGTGTCGGGCAAGATCGCCGATACCCTCAACGAGATCATCGAGACCAAGGACAAGATGGTCAAGGCGGTCACCGACGTGTCGCGCGTGGTCGGGCGCGAAGGACGCCTGACCCAGCGCGCCTCGGTGCCGAACGTGGTGGGCGGCTGGGCCACCATCATCAGCGCCGTCAACACCCTGATCGACGACCTGGTGCGCCCGACGACGGAAATGGCGCGCGTGATCGGCGCCGTGGCCAAGGGCGACCTGTCGCAGACCATGGCGCTGGAGGTGGACGGCCACCCGCTCAAGGGCCAGTACCTGCGCGCGGCCACCACCGCCAACACCATGGTCGAACAGCTCTCGTCGTTCTCGTCGGAAGTCACGCGCGTGGCGCGCGAGGTCGGCACCGAAGGCAAGCTTGGTGGCCAGGCCCAGGTGAAAGGCGTGGCGGGCACCTGGAAGGACTTGACCGACTCGGTCAACTCGATGGCCGGCAACCTGACTTCGCAGGTGCGTAATATCGCCGAGGTGACCACGGCCGTGGCCAACGGCGACTTGTCCAAGAAGATCACCGTGGACGTGCGCGGCGAGATCTTGCAGCTCAAGGACACCATCAACGTGATGGTGGACCAGTTGCGCTCCTTCGCCTCCGAAGTGACGCGGGTGGCGCGCGAGGTCGGCACCGAGGGCAAGCTGGGCGGCCAG
>JAZJYP010000070.1:0-2528 GCA_040390345.1 Pseudomonadota bacterium
GGTCGCCTTCGTCGCCGTCGTCCTCGTCACCGTGGTGGTGGCCATGGGCGCCGTGCACGTGTTCGTGGGCGATCTCTTCGTCCGTTGCGGCGCGCACGTCAGCGACCGACAACTCGAAGCGCAAGGCCATGCCGGCCAGCGGGTGGTTGCCGTCGAGGACAACCTTGTCGTCGGCGATTTCGGTGACCGTGAAAATCATCGCTTCTTCGTCGTCGCTGCCGTCTGGCATGCATTCGAACTGCATGCCCACTTCCAGCGGTTCGGGCAGGCGGTTGCGCGGCTCGACCTTCACCAGCGCCGGGTCGTAGTCGCCGAAAGCGTCTTCCGGTTCGATCTGGATCATCGAGGCATAGCCCACTTCCTTGCCATCGAGTTCTTCCTCGATTTTTGGCAGGGTGTTCTCGTAGCCACCGTGGAGGTAGACCATCGGCTGGCGGCCGTCTTCAATCAGGTTGTTCTGGGCGTCGGACAGTTTGTAGTTGACCGTCACGACCGTATTCTTTGCAATTTTCATGGTGCTTCCTTTCTGTATGTGCAGGGCAGATTATACCCGCGCCGCCCGTGGCGGCTGGATTCGCCGTTGGTATAATGGCGCATGAAAAAATTAACGCTCCTCGGCGACATCACGCCGGCGCAGTTCCTGCGCGACTACTGGCACAAGAAGCCGCTCCTGATCCGCCAGGCCATCCCCGGTTTCAAGCCGCTCCTCAAATTCGACGCCCTCGCCGCCCTGGCCGCGCAAAACCACGTGGAGTCGCGCTTGATCACCGCTAGCGGCGGCCAGTGGGACATGCAGCATGGACCGCTGACGCAATTCCCGCCGCGCAGCGAGGACGGCTGGACCATGCTGGTGCAGGGCGCGAACCTGTACGACGACAAGGCCGACGCACTGCTGCGCCAGTTCCGCTTCGTGCCGGACGCGCGCCTGGACGACCTGATGATCAGCTACGCCACCAACGGCGGCGGCGTCGGTCCGCACTTCGATTCGTATGACGTGTTCCTGCTGCAGGCGCATGGCAAGCGGCGCTGGCGCATCGGGGCCCAGAAGGACTTGTCGCTCGTCGAAGGCCTGCCGCTGAAGATTTTGCGGAACTTCACGCCGAGCGAGGAATTCGTGCTCGAACCGGGCGACATGCTCTACCTGCCGCCCCACTATGCCCACGATGGCGTGGCCGAGGGCGAGTGCATGACCTATTCGATCGGCTTCCGCGCGCCGTCCTACCAGGAACTGGGCGAAGCGTTCCTGCAGTATATGTGCGACGCCATCGACCTGCCCGGGCGCTATGCCGATCCCGGCCTGGATGTGGCGAAGAACCCGGCGGAGATCCCGCGCGACATGCTCGCCACGATTACCGAGGAAATGAACAAGGTGCGCTTCACCGAGGACGACGTGATGATCTTCCTGGGCGAGCACCTGTCCGAGCCGAAGCACAATGTGTTCTTCACCGGTCCGGCCAAGCCGCTGGTGGTGGGCAAATTCATGGAAGCGGCAACAAAACGCGGTGTGACATTGTCACGCAAGTCCCTGATGCTGTATCGTGGCAAACACGTGTTCATCAACGGCGAATCGTTCGCCGTCGGCCGCCTTGACAAGGCCGTCCTCGATGCCCTGGCCAATGCGCGCGCCCTCGAAGGCAGCCAGGTGGCCGGCGCCTCCGACGACGTGCTCGAAGCGCTATATACCTGGTACCAGGACGGCTGGATCGAACTCGCGTAAGGAGAGACCATGGAACAGGAAGCGCTTGCGCACAAGTTTGCGTCGCATGCGGAGTTTGAGGCCCACCTGAAGGGCGTGATCGCCCAGTCGGTGGCCACGCTGCAGATGTTCGACCCCGATTTCGCCGCCTTCCCCCTGGGTACGAGCGAGGTCGACGCGCTGCTGCGCCACTTCCTGGCGCGCGGCGGCGTGCTGCGCCTGGCGGCGCACCGCGTGGGCTATATCGAGATGCATTACCCGCGCTTCCTGACCCTGCTCAAGGACTATAGCCACCGCATCGAATGCCGGGTGACGAGCCGCGCCCTGCACCACCTGACCGATTCGTTCTGCATTGGCGACACCGGCCACATCGTGCGCCGCTTCCATAGCGACCATATGCGCGGAGAAGCGTGCTTTGACCAGCCAAAAGCGATCGAGATCAGCCAGGAACGCTTCACCGGGATCTGGGCCGAATCGGCGCCGGGCCTGCATGCGGCAACCACGGGACTGTGAATATTCACACCGCTGGTAACAGGACTACGCCGAAAATGGCCGAATTTCGCCGATCTGCAGGCGTGAATCACAAAATAATGTTGTTAAATCACAAAATACTTCCAAAGCGGCATCTTTGTGCTATTGTGATCTCGCTTTTTTCGCTATAATACCGGGTTAGGAAGTTTCCGTTGTCGGTTAGGCGCTAGCATTAGTTCCAAAGCCTGCGAAGATTCCCTATACGAGCGATAATTACCGGTAATTATTCATCGCAATACCGTAGTTTACTTTTGAATTAATTAAGGAAAACCCATGAAAAAATCTTTGCTGATCATCTCCC
>JAZJYP010000071.1:0-3007 GCA_040390345.1 Pseudomonadota bacterium
GCGTCTGGTCGCCGGCGCCGCGCAGGCGGCGGCAGATCGACAGGCCGTCTTCGCCGGGCAGCATCAGGTCCAGCACCAGCAGGTCGTAACGCTCGCGCAGCCACAGCTTGTTCATCGCCGGTGCCGATTCGGCCGTCACCACCTGGAAGCCCTGTTCGGTCAGGTAACGGCGCAGCAGGTCGCGCAGGCGCACGTCGTCATCGACCACCATGATCTTGGCGCTGTGGCCGGACGGGCTGCCCGCCGTTGTATTGTTGCCGGAATTAGTAGGCTGCTGAGGATTCATATGGCTGTCAGATTTGTCATATTGATGTCGCTATGGTAATGTCTTTTCGCCCGCGCAGACAGTGCGCTACAAAGGCATTACAAAGTGTTACAAACTTTACCCAATTGGCCTTATCACCCACGGTGAATGGACCTACACTTGGGTCAAAGCGGAACAAGCTTATCTGTTTATCTGGCATCGCGGAAGAGGAAGTCCATGAATATCGTGTTCGACAAGATCGTCGCAGCAGCAAGCGCACAGGTCGCAGACCGGTCTTCGCTCGCCCGCACGCTGGCCCTGTGCTGCGCCCTCGGCTGCAGCTGCGCCGCCCAGGCCGGCGAAAAAGAACGCGAACCACAACGCGCCAACTCGGGCCCCCAGGTCCAGGTCCAGCGCGCCGAACGCCAGGCCGAACGCCGCGCCGAACGGCAGGCCGAACGCCAGGGCGTCCAGGCCGAAGCGCCGCGCCAGATGGATGCGCGTGCCTTCGACGAGCAGCGCCGCCAGCAGGTGCAGATGGAACAGGCGGCCCGCAACAACGACACCTTCCGCCGTAACGGCCGCCTCACGGCCGACGAGCGGCGCGACCTGCGCCGCCAGATCAATGAAGCCGGCCAGGATATTTACCCGAATACGCCGCGCCGCTGACGCCTCCCATTCGCTCGATTATTTGCATCCGAATGCCGTTAACCCGGTATGGATTGTGTATTTTGGGCCGACATCATGTTACGCTGTGAAAACATACTGTCCACCCATGGCTATTGCAATAATAATAATCCCGCCTGATTTGGAGCGCACTCGTGTCAAATGATTCCCCCGTCGCCAGCAATGCGCAAGAACATTGCATCATCAAGCGCCGCGACGGCGTCTACGCCGATCCCACGGTGCTGGGCACGACGTTCCAGGCGGCGGTCAATAATATCTTCGTTCAGAACACCTATTTTGTCGGTCTCAATTATGCGGTCTTCATCAAGGCCCTTTACGATTGCGGCCCGGATTTGCCGCGCTCGACGACGGGCGAGCTGCTGGTGCGCTTCGCCACCGACATCGTGCCTTTCGACCCTAACCGGCGCAGCCTGTACAAGGCCGTCAAGATCAACGAGGGCAAGGCCGAATACTATTTCGAACCGGTCTTCCTGGTCGATCCGGCCAACCCCGGCGACGGCGAGCAGCCGGCCACGCTGAACGTGGACGAATTCATCGCCGACATGTGGATCAAGGGGATACGTTTTGGCGTCGATGTGGCGGCGGTGAAGGCCGGGATTGCGGCCAGCAAGGCCGAACGCACTGTGGTGGCGGCGCGGCTTGACGCCACGCCGGGGCGCGACGCGCAGATCGTCGAAGTGTCGCAGGACCTCCATCGCAGCAATGCCCCGCGCGTGCTCGCCAGCGGCAAGCTGGACCTGATGGCCTTCCAGAACCGCTTCCCGCAAGTGCAAAAGGGCGTGCGCCTGCTGCAAAAAGTGCCGCGCGCGGCCGGTATGCTCGGTTTCGAGATGTCCGGCATCCCGATCGAGCCGCCGATCCCGAAGGATATCGAGCTGGGCCCCCTGGCCGGCCCGGGCACCTTTATCGATAACACCGCCGAGGGCGAATTCCTGGTCGCGCAGCAGGCCGGCTTCCTCAATGTGGACAGCAAGTCGCACCAGGTATCGGTGGGTGACAAGATCGTCAGCCGCGAAGGCGTGTCTTCGCGCACGACGGGCAACCTGCAGTTGACGGGCGACTTCGAGGAGTTTGGCGAGGTCCAGGAAAAGCGTGTCATCGAAGGCGAGAGCATCACCATCCACGCCGACGTGTTTGGCAATATCGTCTCGCGCGGCGGCACCATCGTGTTGAACCACAACCTGGTGGGCGGCAGTGCCCACAATGCGCGCGGCGACATCCACGTCAAGGGCGTCTCGTCCGGTTCGGTGATCCAGACCACGGCCGGCCAAGTGACGATGGGCCGGGCCGAGAACTGCATCATTTCCGGCAACAAGGTCATCATCGAGCATGCGGCCAACTGCGAGATCATTGCCGACGAGGTGGTGATCAAGAAGGCCGAAGGCTGCGCCGTGGCCGGGCGCAACATCCATATTGAGTCGGCCGGCCCGCGCAAGCAGAGCGAGATGGTGATCTACGCGCTGATGCCCGATAGTGCCAAGGTCGACGAGGTGATCGCCCAGATGACGGTGCGGATTGAGGAATTTGCCGCCGCCGCGGCGCGCCACCGCGAAGAGATGGAAAAGCTCACCAGCCACCCTGACGTGCGCAAGTACGTCATGCTCGCCTCCAAGATCCGCAAGAAGGAACTGGTGCTCACGCCCGAGCAGGTGCCGCAGTTCCAGAAGATGGCGACGGCGGTGGGGCCGGCGCTCAAGGCCATTTCCAAGATGTCGCTGGACGTGAAGGCGGCGGAGACCGAGCGCGAAGCCGGGCTGGCCCTGGTGGCCCAGCTGGTGCAGCAAAAGAACGACAGCGCAGGCGTGACGCAGGTAGCCGTCAAGATGGTCAGCGGCGACACCCTGGTGCGCACGATGAAGTTCAATCCGGATGGCAGCAGCGTGTTCGACATGCTGAGCAAGGACATCAAGTTCCGCCTGCGCAGCAGCGGCGCCAAGGGCGACATCCTGTTCGCCGGCAGCGTCGGCTCGCTTGAGTGGAGTAGTGCCGAGCACTAAGGCGTCCCCCGCAGCCGTAGGGTGGGCACATGTGCCCACGCGCGTACTCACGCGTGGGCACGCGCGCCCACCCTACGGC
>JAZJYP010000072.1:0-44922 GCA_040390345.1 Pseudomonadota bacterium
GGCAAACTGGCCCCAGGACAGCAGCACCTGCGACAGCCACGGCAGGTTGCGCCCGGCGCCCTGGTAGACTTCGGCAAAGCGCGGCACCACATAGGCAATCAGGAAGACCGACACGCCCGTCCCCACCAGCAAAAGGATGACCGGATAGATGGCGGCCGAGACGATCTTGGCGCGCACCGTGTCGATGCGCTGCTGGTAGTCGATATAGCGCGACAGTGAACGGGGCAAGTCACTGGTGCCTTCGGCGGCGCGCACGATGCCCACATAGAGGGGAGGAAACTGCTCGGGCTGTTCGGCCAGCACGCTGGAAAAGCGCTTGCCTTCGCGCAGGCCACCGAGCAGGCGTTCGAGCACGCTGCGCGTGGTCTGGTTGCCTTCTTTTTCGAGCAGCGCTTCGAGGCCTTCGACGATGCCCAGGCCCGCCGTCAGCAAGGCCAGCAATTCCTGGCTGAACAACACCAGCGCCAGCTTGCCGCCCCGTGCGCCGCCCAGGGCCCCGCCACGCTGGGGCGCGATGGCGGCCACGAACAGGCCGCGCGCCTCCAGCTGGCGGCGCGCATCGGCTTCATCGAGCGCGTCGACGACGACGTTGCTGATTGACAGGTCAGGCGCTAGCGCGCGGATGGCATACTGCATGGGCGCGTCCCTGGGGCAAGCTTGGCGTTATTGGGAGCTGATGTCGGCGTTTTCGCCGTCGCCGCCCGGCTGGCCGTCTTTGCCCAGCGACAGGATTTCATACTCGGCCTTGCTGCCCGGCGCCTTGTACTGGTAAGGATGGCCCCATGGATCGAGCGGGACGCCCTTCTTCAGGTAGGGGCCGTTCCACTTGGCCGTGGCCGTGGCCGGCGCCGCCATCAGGGCCGCCAGGCCCTCTTCCGTGCTCGGATAGCGGCCCACGTCGAGGCGATAGGTGTCGAGCGACTTGTCGAACGCTTCGATCTGGGCCTTGGCCACCGTCACTTCCGACTTGCCCAACTGGGAAAAATACTTCGGGCCAACATACGCGGCCAACAAACCGATGATGACGATCACCACCAGCAATTCGAGCAGCGTGAAGCCTGCTGCACGCCCTGTGTTCTTGACTGCACCCATCCGACCGGCTCCTTGAATTCGCAACGTGAACATGAATTTGGCCCGCAAGGCTACCACGCACGCCTGAGCCCGACAAGGGGAGCGTGTGCCCTGTGCCGCTATAGGCGTTCGAGCACGCGCAAGGCCTGGCAGCGCGACACGGCCTGGGTGCGGTTGCTCACGCCCAGGTTCTTGTAGACGCGCTGCAAATGGTTCTTCACCGTCAAGTCGCTAATGCCAAGGATACGGCCAATTTCGTAGTTGCTTTTTCCTTCGCGCACCCAATGCAGGATTTCCGCCTCGCGCGCACTGACGGGCCGTTCTATGCTGCTGAGCAACTGGCGCGCCAGCGCATCGGGCCCGGCCGGCAGGCGCAGCAGGGCCATATGCAGGCAGGGTAGCAGCAAGTCGAAGAAATAGGCATGGCGGGTACTGGCCTTTCCCGGCATGCGCAGCAGCGCGAAGAGAGTGCTGCCGCCGGTCAGCTGGCCGCTGCCATGGACCAGGGCATTGCCATAGCCGAGGGTGTCGAGTTCGCCCTGGAAGGACGCCAGCGCGCCGTCAGGGCCGCTCACGGCCGGCAGCTCGACACCGGCGCGGCAATGCTTGCCCAGGCGCACGGCCAGGCCTTCGCGCCGGTCGCACAGGCGGCGCAGGGCCGTGTCGTCGAGCACGCAGCTGTGCAGGCACTCGAGGCGCAGCAAGCCGCCCTCCCCGTCAAATTGCATGCAGAGCATCACATCATGGGGCAGCAAGGCTTGCAGCTGGCCCTGGGTCCACAGGAAGAATTGCTGCAGCGAACGCACATGGGGCGCCGATTCGAACACGCGCAACAGGTATTCCTGCTCCAGCTTGCTGGGGATGACGAAATGCTGCACGGCGGGCAATCCTTAAGCGGCGAAACGGTAGCCGCTGCCGCGCACGGTTTCGATCTGGGCCCGGTAACCGGTGCGCTGCAAGGCATGGCGCAAGCGCCCCACGTGGGCGTCGACCGTGCGTTCGTCGAGGATGGCGTCGTTGCCCCAGACCTGGTCGAGCAGCTGGGCGCGCGTGTGCACGCGCTCAGGGTGGTGCATCAGGAAATTGAGCAGGCGGAATTCGACGCGCCCCAGCGCCACCTGGCGGCTGCCGGCCGTCACGCGCAAGGTGCTCGGATCCAGGCGCAAGCCGGCCAGCTGGACCGAACCGGCGGCCAGGTGGGGCACGCGCCGGCGCAGCAGCGCCTGTATGCGGGCGAGCAATTCACGGGGACCGAAGGGTTGGCGCAGGTAGTCGTCGGCGCCGGACTCGAGCGCCAGCACGGTATCGGGTTCGGCGCAGCGGCTGCCCAACATAATGAAGGGCAAGTCACGCGTGCGGCCCTTGGCGCGCAGGCGCCGCACCAGGGCGATGCCGCTCTGGCTGGGCAAGTCCCACTGGGCCAGCACCAGGTCGGGCATGGCTTCATCGAGCCGCACCAGCGCCGTTTCGGCATCGTCGGCGAACACCGGCGCATGGCCGGCGTGGACAAGGTTTAACCCGATCAGCTCCTGGCTGGCCCGGTCGGCTTCGACGACGAGAATCTGCGCGCCCATCCCACACCTTTACAACATTGAGTATTGACAAACTTTGTGTCCGCATCGCGCGGTGGAAATTCACTATGCATGAAGGAAGGGCCTCTTGCCAATATGATTTTTCAGCACGATTTATTTGATTCCCGACTATATGCAGGAATGGCGGGCGCGCCCGGGCGCGGGCGACTATCGAAGCATTGTTCAGTTGTTGTGTGCAACAGACAAAAGTTTATTATTAAACATCGTCCTGCCGTCAACGCCGATACGGCGCCGCCAGCGGCTCGCCGATGAACACGCCCTGGGAAGGCCAGGCCACACTGCGCCAATAGGCTTCGAGCGCCGTCGCCCCCTGCAGGTAATGGCGCAACAGGATGCTGGGCTGGGGGAATTTCTGCCAGTGGTTGCATGGTTCGGTGACGGTGCCGTAGCTCGCGGTGGCACCGGCCTCGAGCCAGCGCAAGCTGCTCATCTGCCCCTCTCCCAGCAAGTCGCCGCCAAACGATGTCAAGTGGTCAGCCAGGGCGCCGGGCAAGAACTTCAGGGTCTCGAGCTTGTCCACCTTGGCCATACCGGTCTCATAAATCATCACGTCGCTCGCCCCTTCGAGCACGTCAGCCTGGAGCCGCTTCAGGGCGAATTTACGCGCAAGGATGCGCCCCGGTGGCGGGAAAAATGGTGCGCGGCTGTTGCGTGCTCCCTGACTGGTCGTCAAATAATAGGCACTGGCCGGCCCCTGCGCCGACGCGCTGGCGATGCCCCGTGCGATCAGGGCCTGGGCCTCTCCAAGCGATTCGGTCGGTATCTGCATCGACAGGCGCATGCCAAAATCGGTGAACGGGCGGCGCGACATGCTATTGAAATATGGACTGGGCTTGGCCACGCTGCAGGTATCGTGGCACAGGTCGGCGTCGTAGCCGAAGGTATAGGCGCCGGTCAGGCTATTGCATTCGACGGCGTAAGGCGCGGTCCAGACCATCAGCACGGCCTGGACAGCGGGCCCCAATTGCGCATCGATGGTCTCTTTCAATTGCCGGAACTGCGCCAGGTCGAGTTTGCGCGGCTTGCCCGGAATATGCACATGCACCACATTGCGCACGGGGATAGCGCGCGCCTTACGGTAAAGCTCGCCGACCGCAACGCTATTGGGCTCGTCGTCGTTGATGACGATGCCCAACTGGGCCGGCCCGAACGCCGGCTGGGCCACCGGCACATACTGGGCATGCGCAGCCGCGCCCAGCGCCAGCAGAAACACGGGCAGCAGGCGGCGTGCGGCCGTCAGGAAAATCTGAACCATGCTTCAGGCCCGCTGGTATATGTCCTCGAAGCGCACAATATCGTCTTCGCCCAGGTAGCTGCCCGATTGCACTTCGATGATATGCAGCGGCACCTTGCCCGGGTTTTCCAGGCGATGGTTCATGCCGATCGGGATATAGGTCGATTCGTTTTCCGACAGCAAGCTGACCTTCTCGCCACAGGTCACGCGCGCCGTGCCGGAGACGACGACCCAGTGTTCAGCGCGGTGATGGTGCATCTGCAGCGACAGTTTCTCGCCCGGCTTGACGGTGATGCGCTTGACCTGGAAGCGGTCGCCCGCGTCGATCCCCTCGTAATAGCCCCAGGGGCGGTAGACCTTGGTGTGGTGCAGGTGTTCGGTGCGCTCTTTCGACTTCAAGTGGTCGACCACCTGCTTGACGCGCTGCACCTGGTCCTTGTGCGCCACCAGCACGGCGTCGCGCGTCTCCACCACCACCAGGTCGGACACGCCGACCACGGCCACGATGCGGCTCTCGGCACGCACCAGGGAATTGGCCACGCCATCGAGGTAGACGTCGCCGCGCGTGACGTTGCCGTCCGCGTCGCCCGGCTGCACTTCCCACAGCGCCGACCAGGAACCGACATCGCTCCAGCCGATATCGGCCGGCACCACGACAGCGTCGCTGGTGCGCTCCATGACCGCATAGTCGATCGAGTCGGACGGGCAGGCATTGAAGGACGCTTCATCGAGGCGGCAGAAATCGAGGTCGCGGTAGCCCAGGCGCACCGCTTCGCTGGAGGCGGCGGCAATGGCCGGCGCGTGCTGGCCCAGTTCGGCCAGGTAGCGTTCGGCCTTGAACAGGAACATGCCGCTGTTCCAGGAATAGCCGCCATCGGCGAGGAAGGACTCGGCGGTGGCGCGGTCGGGCTTTTCGACGAAGCGCTGCACGGCGAAGCAGCCTTCGGCACCGGCCGCGGGCGCGCCGCGGCGGATATAGCCATAGCCCGTCTCCGGGCCGGTGGGCACGATGCCGAAGGTGGCCAGCGCGCCCTGGGCCACGGCCACGGCAGCGCGCGCGACGGCGTCGGCGAAGGCCTCGTTCTTGGTGATCACATGGTCGGCCGGCAGCACCAGCATCACGGCCTCGGGATCGATGGCCTTGAGGTAGTGGGCGGCGGCGGCGACGGCCGGCGCCGTATTGCGCCCGGCCGGCTCGAGCAGGATGCCCAGCGGCGTGATGCCGATCTCGCGCATCTGCTCGGCGACGAGGAAGCGGTGCTCATTGCCGCACACGACCAGCGGCGCCATCAATTCGGGCCAGCCGGCCACGCGCAGGGCCGTGTCTTGCAGCATGGTCTTGTCCGACACCAGGGGCAGCAATTGCTTGGGCATCACCGCGCGCGACAGCGGCCACAGGCGGGTGCCGGCGCCGCCGGACAGGATAACTGGATAAATTTTCATTCAAACCTCGGGCTGGCAACACAGTGCCGCATTCATGGATTAAGGAAGGACGCCAGAGCGGTTCATGCGTGCGATCAAATTGTCATAACCGATCGAAACCACCAGGTCATCGTATTCGCCGCCGCGCACGTACGGGTCCTTGCTTAACTGGCGGCGCACGAAACGCGTGCTCGATGTGGCGTTGACCATCTCGTCGGCGTTACTGCCCGACGCATTGACTTGCGCAATGCCAACCTCGCTGGCGCCGAAATTATACTTGCCAAACGAGACAATAACAGCGGCGACGCACTGGTGCTTAAGCGTGCAGTTGGTCTCGCCTTCGGCGAAATATTCATTGCCGTTGGCATCTCGGCCGATTATGACCTTGTTTGCCACCGCGCTGTTGCGCAGCACCGGTGCCGTCGTCAAGACTGCTGTCGCCCGATAGCGCAATTGCTTGCCCCAGGCATCCGTGGCGGTGATGCCCAGCGTGACCCAGGGCAGCCAGCCGCTGCAGCTCTCCTCCGTCGTGCAGGGCGTGGGGCTTTCGCTACCATTGCTGGCCGAGATTGCCGGGCGCGGCAAACGCCCGTGCGTCAGGGCGAAACCAAAGATCGCTTCGCGCGCTTCGCGCAACTGGACCAGGGTGCGTGCCTGCTCGCGCAAGTCCAAAGTATTGCGATTGGCCGCACTGAGGAATACTGCCGCTGCGCCCATGCTGAGCACACCCACCAGGATCAGCAGGACGGCTCCGCGCTGGCGCAGGCGTAGGGCTGACATCTCAATGCTGTTGCTGCATTTGCCAGCGCCAGGCATCGGCGCACATCTGGGCCACGCCGCGCTCGGCTTTCCAGCCCAATTCGCGTTCGGCCAGACCAGGGTCGGCGTAGCAGGCGGCAATATCGCCCGGACGGCGCGCCACGACCTTGTAGCTCAGCTCCTTGCCACAGGCGGCCTCGAAGGCTCGCAACATTTCCAGCACGCTCGTGCCGCGCCCCGTGCCCAGATTGTAGGTGAGCACGCCCGGGCCCGCCGCCAGCTTGTCAAGCGTCTTTACATGGCCCAGGGCCAGGTCGACGACATGGATGTAGTCGCGCACGCCGGTGCCGTCGCTGGTCGGATAATCGTTGCCGTAGACCGACAATTGGCCGCGTCGCCCATCGGCCACCTGGGCAATATAGGGCAGCAAATTGTTCGGGATGCCGTTCGGTTCCTCGCCGATCAGGCCGCTCACGTGCGCCCCCACCGGGTTGAAATAGCGCAGCAGGGCAATGCGCCAGTCGGGCGCCGCCTTGGCCAGGTCGCGCAAAATCTCTTCGATCATCAGCTTGCTGCGTCCATAAGGATTGGTCGCGCTGAGCGGGAAGTCTTCGAGGATAGGCACCGAGGCCGGATCGCCGTAAACGGTCGCCGAGGAACTGAACACCAAGGTCTTGACGCCGAAAGCGGCCATCGTCTCGAACAGCACCAGGCTACCGTTGATATTATTGTCGTAGTAGCGCAGCGGCTGCTCGACCGATTCGCCGACCGCCTTCAGGCCTGCAAAGTGGATAACGGCGTCGGGCGCGTGATTGCGGAACACCGCCTCAAGGGCGGCGCGGTCGCGCACATCGGCTTCGGCAAAGTCGAGGGACTTTCCACTAATGCGGGCGATGCGCTCGTGGACCGAATGCTTGCTATTGCACAGATTGTCGAGGGCCACCACTTCGTGTCCCGCAGCGAGCAGTTCCACGCAAGTATGCGAACCGATATAGCCGAGGCCGCCAGTGACGAGGATTTTCATGCCTGCCCCCGCTTCACAAGCGCCAGACGCGCACGCCCGCCTCTTCCAGGGCTGCCTGGTCGAAGCGTGCCTTAACGTCGATGAAGGAACCACCCTTGATCAGCTTTTTCTGGAAGTCTTCGACCGTCAGGTCCAGCAATTGCTGGTGCGATACGGCCGCGACGATGGCATCAGCGCGCGGCAACTCGTCCCACTTGAACAGGCGCACACCATAATCATGCATGGCCTCTTCCGGATCGGCAAAGGGATCGTGGACGAACACTTCGACACCGTAGCTGCGCAATTCATTGATCACGTCGCCGACCTTGGAATTACGCAGGTCCGGGCAATTTTCCTTGAAGGTCAGGCCCAGTACATTGACGCGCGCACCCTTGATATAGCTGCCGGCGGCGATCATGTTCTTGATGGTCTGCTCGGCGATGAACTTGCCCATGCCGTCGTTGATGCGGCGCCCCGCCAGGATCACTTGCGGATGGTAGCCCAGCATCTCGGCCTTATGCGTCAAGTAGTAGGGATCGACCCCGATGCAGTGGCCGCCGACCAGGCCAGGGCTAAACTTGAGGAAGTTCCACTTGGTACCGGCTGCACGCAGCACTTCCGAGGTGTCGATACCCACCTTGTCGAAGATGATGGCCAGCTCGTTCATCAGCGCGATATTCAAGTCCCGCTGGGTATTCTCGATGACCTTGCACGCTTCGGCCGCCTTGATGCTCGAACAGCGGTGCACGCCAGGAACGACGATCGATTCATACATGGCAGCCACCTTGGCCAGCGTAGCCGGCGTATCGCCCGACACCACCTTGACGATATTGGTGAGCATGTGCTCGCGGTCGCCAGGATTGATGCGCTCGGGCGAATAGCCGACAAAAAAGCCTTCTTTCCATTTCATGCCCGATGCCTGTTCCAGCACGGGAATGCAAACCTCCTCGGTCGCGCCCGGATAGACAGTCGATTCGTAGATCACCGTGGCGCCCGCCTTCATATGGGCGCCAACGGTCCGGCTGGCGCCGATCAGGGGGCCAAAATCGGGGTTGTGGCCGCCATCGACAGGGGTCGGCACGGCGATGATGATGTAGTCGGCTTCGGCCAAGCGGGCCGGGTCATCGGTATAGCCGGCATGCACGGCCGAGCGCATTTGCTCGTCACTCAACTCGCGCGACGGGTCGACGCCTCGCTGGCAGGATTCGACCTTGCTGCGCGCAATGTCAAAGCCGAGCGTCGGTCCCAGTTTACCAAATTCGATCACCAGGGGAAGGCCCACATAGCCGAGGCCAATGACTGCAATTGTATTCATGAACGTACTTTCAAGTAAATGGGATCAACACACTTGCCTTAGCGGCGCAACGCTTCCTTGACGAACAGCCACAGGAAGCCGGCGTCGTCGATGAAGTAGCGCTTGAACATTCGGCGCGGTTCCTGCAGAAAGCGGAAGAACCATTCGAGGCCGCAGCGCTGCATCCAGATGGGTGCGCGCTTGACGCGGCCGATGGCCACATCGAAGGTGCCGCCCACACCCATGGCAAAAGGAATCTTCATCTGGGCCTGGTACTGGCCAAGGAAATGTTCCTTCTTGGGGGAGCTGATCGCCACGAACAACAAGTCGGCGCGTGCAGCCGTCACTTGTTCGACGACGCCAGCTTCTTCGTCGGCGCTCCAGTAACCATTGCGGTAGCCGGCAATGACCAAACCCGGATACTTAAGCACATATTTGTCGCGCACGCCGCGTACGACTTCTTCCCGTGCGCCAAGCAGGAACACGCGCCAGCTCTTGTGGGCCGCGCGCGCCATCAGCGCCTCGAACAAGTCCACACCCGCCACGCGCTCCTTGAGCGGCTTGCCGAGCAGTCGCGAAGCCCACACGACGGGCATGCCGTCGGCGTTAATCAGCGCGCACTCGTTGATGATGCGGCGCAGTTCAGGATCGCGGTCGGCCTTGACCATCTTGTCGACGTTGACGACGACATGCTGGTGCGGCTGGCCAGACTGGATGAACTGCTCGACCCGTTCGAGGGTACCTTCCATCGACAGGTTATCAATGTAGCACCCCATCATGGTAATGCGTTCGCTCATGCAAGCTCCTTGCTCAAGATGGCCACGATGCGTTCGGCGGCCTTGCCGTCCCACAGTTGCGGACGACGCCCAGCCTTGCCCGCACCGCGCAAGATGGTGTGCGCAGCCGCCACGATATTGGCCGGATCCGTCCCCGCGAGCACATTGGTACCCTCGTCGACTGTGATCGGGCGTTCCGTATTCTCGCGCAGGGTGACGCAAGGCACGCCCAATGCGGTGGTCTCCTCCTGCAAGCCGCCGCTATCGGTCAGCACCAGGGCCGCGTCCTTCCATAGATCCAGAAAGGCCATATAACCTTGCGGACCGAGCAACGTCACGTTGGGGCCGAGGTCGATGCCGAATTTTTCCAGGTTGGCGCGGGTACGCGGATGCACGGGGAAAATCAAGGGAAGTTCTGCCGCAATCTCGCGTAGCGCGCCGCCCAGGCGGCTCATCATGGACGCATCGTCGACATTGCTGGGCCGATGTAGCGTGATGACGCCATAACGCTGGCCCGCATCTTGGCAGGCCTGCTTGAACGCGCGAGTTTCGAAAGCGCTGGTATCGGCGTTCGCCAACTTACTTGCCTGGAACAGCACATTGTCGACCATCACATGGCCGACATGGTGTACCGCCTCATCCGGTTTGCCTTCGCGCTTCAGGTGTGCCACCGCGCTCGGCTCGGTCACGAAGAACCAGTCCGTGATGCTGTCCGTGACCAAGCGGTTGATTTCTTCCGGCATCGTCATGTCGCCGCTGCGCAGGCCGGCCTCGACGTGGGCGACCGGGATGTTGAGCTTCTTGGCGACGATGGAACAGGCCAGCGTCGAATTGACATCGCCGACCACTAGCACGGCATCGGGACGCTGCTCAGTGCACAGCGTCTCGAAAGCGCACATGATCTTGGCCGTTTGCTGCGCGTGGCTACCGCCGCCAGCGCCCATGAACAAGTCAGGCTGGGGAATGCCCAGTTCTTCAAAAAAGACATCGTTCATTTCGCGGTCGTAGTGCTGGCCGGTATGGATGATCTTGAACGTCAGCACCTGCTGGCCCTGAAGCGCACGCACGATGGGCGCGATTTTCATGAAATTCGGACGCGCGCCCGCGACCAGATAAACAATTGCCATCACTTCGCCTTGGTTTCGATGTTATTTAGGAAAGCACTATTGTAAACCGCGCACGCAATGCCTGGTCGATTTGTGTGGTATTGACGCGCAACACCGTGCACGGTTCCTTATGTTCATAGGCCGCCGAGTACCAGCCCAGCGGGGGATCGTCGCTCCCCCTGACCAGCTCCAGCCCCAGGCCGCCGCCCTCGAACAGGCCCTCCAGGCGGAAGCGCCGCCCCTTTACCGTGATCCTGGCGCCGTCGAGCCGCACCTCCATGCCGGGTGCAAAATGCCAGAACTGCTCAGCCAAGTGGCTTCCCGCCGCCTGCAGTTGGTCGACCACGTGCAGCGTGGCCGCAGCCGCATCGAAGTCGACACTGCGCACATGGCGCACCGGGTCGCGCAGGCGGGCATAACCGTCATGGGCGGCACGCAGCCGAAACTGTTCCGGACCGGAGGGCTTGCGCTCGAGCGTGACGGCGGCCTTGCGCGTCCACATGAAGCGCCCCCCGCTAAGTGACTGGTCTTGCCGGTCCACGCGCACCGTGTTGTGCGCCGACGTACCGCGGAAATAGTCGCGCCACTTGAGTTCCTGCCAATAAGAATAGGTACCAGGGTCGACCAGGCAAGGTTCGCCACACACGGACAGCGTTAGCGCCAGTGCATCGGCGTGGCCGTGCGCGGCAATGCCCAGGTAGCCAAGCGGTCCGCAGTCGACCATGCCCTTGATTTCGGTGGGCTCGCCAAAACGCGTCCCGAACAACAAATAGCCGCCAGTGCCAAAGTCCCATGTTGAACTTCCTTCACTGTCCGCCCGCACCTGCGGTGCCTCGCCCAACAGCCAACGGGCGCTGTCGGACCGCGGCCCCGGTTCAGGCCTGCCGAACAGGATGGCACCCAGGCCGATCAGCATGCCGGGGCGGTCGCTCACTGCACCCGGTTCGAGGCGGAACACAATGCCGTCATCGGCGTCGCCCACCATCGGCACATTGCCGCCGGTGTCGCGCAATGCCGCGAGGAAGTCAATCCCGCGCCGCAACACGGCCCAGTACCCCTCGGAAAACGGTTCACCTGCACGCTCGCCTGCCAGGCCGGCGACGAGCAGGAATTCGGCCGTGAACACCTGGTAGGAAAAGGCTTGTTCCCGGTTCACGCCGTCGGCAGCGTGCTGCAACCGTGCCTGGGCTTCCAGTTCCCGCCTTGCCTGAAGGCGCCATCGGGCGCTTTGCGGCCAGCACGGCCAGGTTTGGGCCGCCACGAACAGTCCGGCTAGTTCGCCGGCGAGGTGATTATTGGCAGAAGAATGGCGCGAAAAATGGCGCTCGATAAAACAGCAATGCGCATGGATGCTGGCCAGCCAGTCAATGCGCAGGCGCGCACCTTCGACACCTTCGAAAAGGACACCCTCGGCGCCCATCAGTTGCCAGATCATGCTCCAGTTGATCAGTCGAATCCCCAGTTCCAGCGAGCTAGTCCAATTCGGCCCCTGCAAGGGCGGGCACTGGTCGAGCCAGCTGCGCAACTGGTGCGCCAGACCGTCGGCATGGCGCCGCTCGCCCGTCAGCACAAAGGCTTGCGCCAGCCGTACCAGGTGCATATGCCGGTTCAACTCCCAAACATGCTTGATATCGCCCACCAGGTGGCGGCGCGTAATATCGATCGCCGGGCCATAGCTTGTCGGGCCAGAGATGCCACTGAGCGGATCCTGGTTCCATTGCGGGACGGGACCGACGTCGAAGCGGCGCGCCGCGAACAGGATCACTTGTCCAGCAAGAATGGCGTCGGCTTCCTCGACATAGGCCCGCGCGTCCATGCCCTGCGGCGGCAACTGGGCGGCCGCCGCCATGCCGGCGAGCTGCGCTGCGGGCGCGGCGACCCCTAGCAGGCGGTGCCGTGCCCAGCGCGAGACGGCCACCTGCTGCACTCGATACACCACCTCTGCCAGCGACATGCAAGTCAACCGGCGCCACAGCCACTGGCCCCGCTCAAAGACTTGTTGACTGCTTTTATGCATGAATCCCCTCGGAAATTATTGTTACAAACCGTGCCGCTCGCCACTATCTCATTTTCGCCGTGATTCGTCCAACCGTCGGTAGAGCCGGGCCAAGGTCTCCACCATCGTCGCCGCGCTGTAGCGCGCTTCAATGCTCGCTCGCGCTGCCTGGCCCAGCGCCAGGGCGTGTTGCGGCCCACCAAACAGGGCTGCGAGCGCGCGCGCCAACGCAGCGCTGTCACGCGGCGCGACGAGCACGCCATTGCGGCCATCCTGAATGGCTTCAGGAATGCCGCCGACGGAGGTGACGACGACTGCCTTGCCTGCCGCCATCGCCTCGAGCATGGCCATGGGCAAGCCTTCGTCATGGGACGGCAGGCAAAAAATCTGGGATTGCGCCATGGCGGCGGCGCGCGCATCGGCATCGACCCAGCCCAGCAAGGTGAGGCGCGCGGCCACGCCGGCACGTGCCGCGTGCGCGGTCAGCGCCGCTGCATCGCCGTCGCCGCCAACGAGCAGCCGTGCCGCGGGATAGGCCGGTGCCAGCTGCGCCAGGGCATCGACCAGGTCGAAGATGCCCTTCGCCGCTTCGATGCGCCCAAGGAACAAGATCGTCTGCGGCGTACCGGAGCTGCATGCCGATGCCGGAGGCAAGGCCACGGCGTTGGGCAGCAGCTCCACTGTCGCCGCCGGGGCGTAGCGGCGCAAGAAACCCGCCCAGCTTTCCGACAGGGCCAGCACACAGTCGCTCGCTTCGAGCGTATGGCGAATCCACCAGCGTTGCCAGCGGTTCGATTCGAGCGTCGCAAACTGCTCAAATTTGCCGCCATGCAAATGGAACACGGTCGGACAGCCGCAGCGGCGCGCCAGCGCCAGCAGCAGGGATTTACGGTAGAAACTGGCGCGCGAGGCCGCGTGGGCATGCACGATGGGTGCCTGGCGGCGCAAGCAATAACGCAGCAGCTTCGCCATGGCGCCGAGCATGCGCGCCGCCTTGCCGGCGGCACCGCCGGCGCCGTGGCTGACGATATAGGCAACGCCGGCGCGGGCGAACAAGCCTTCGGCGCGCAGCACCGAGACGACCGTCGCGATCCCGCCTTTACCGGCCGGATCGGTTCCGAGCATCACCACAGGCACCGGCGGCAGCGCTGCTAGCTTCACGCGACCGGGGACGCACCGAAATACGCACTCACATCCAGGTGCTGGATCAGCATACGGTGCTTGCCCAGCGTGGTGCGCGGAATAGCGGCGACCTCGACTACTTCGGCGCTGCAGCCGCCCTGCGTCTTACTGGCAACGGCCTGTTCGATCCTGTTGCGCGTGCCGTCGGTCAGGCGGCGCGGGGTAACGACCTTGAGGACGATATGGCCGATACGCTCTTGCTCGTACTGGATCATGTCGACTTCGGCGATCTCGGAAAAATGGGCAGCACCGAGAGTGCAGATCGAAATGAGCCGGCCATCGCCACACACGACGAATTCCTGCAAGCGTCCTTCGATCCGCTCGACGACGGGGAAGCCGGGCAACAGAGGATGTTCGCCCGTTCCCAGCACCGCCATGTCGCCTGTCCGATAGCGCACAAACGACATGACCTCGTTGTCAAAACCGGTACCGACAATTTCACCCAGCACGCCAGCTTTGGTGATCACCTGGCCACGCTCGTCCACCAGTTCCAAATGCCCATACTGGGGCCAGAAGAAACAGCGGTCATCATCGGGCATCGAGGCGGCCATCAGGACGCGCTCAGTATGGCCGTAATGCTGGAGTACCGGGCAGTTAAAGACCTTGCGCAACAAGTCGCGCTGGTCGGGGTAGACGTTTTCCGAGTACAGCATCACACCCTGGATGGCGCCTGTGACTTCCGGATCGGGAAATTCATTGAACCAACGCGCCAGCGGGTAGACCGCGGATGGGAAAGCATTGATATAGCGCGGCTTCCATTGGCGCATCGCTGCCACATATTCCCGCATATTGCCGCGCTCGAGGTGGTCCGAACTGAGGATCAGCTGGCGCTTGATCGGCTCGTACATCGACAGCGCCCCCCCATCGCGCTTGGCCGTGGGCACATTGCGTCCACGCAGCGCGAGCACCACATCCCCGTCGCCCAGGGTCAGGCGCTGCTCGAACTGCTTGACGAAGGCATGTTCCTTGGCGCGCGAGCGTCCCTTGTGCAGGTAGAGCATCATCGGCGTGGCGGTCGAGCCACCAGTAAACGTGGCAAAACGCTGGCGCTCGGGCGTGTGGCGCGACAGGTAGGCCCCGATGTCGGCCTTGATATCCGCCTTGGACGTCAGTGGCAATTGTTGCAAGACGGCGCGCGGGTCGGCCAGCTCGCCGAGCAAATGCCGGTAGCGGACGTAGGCGGGCACCGTCTCGATGGCCCAGCGCAGCGTCGTGGCCAGCTTGTCCATGCTGATCTTCGCCAACTGCTCGGGGTCGGCACAGGAAGCCTCACGCAAATAGTGTTTGTAATGGCGTCCATGGCGCACCGATGCCGGCAGCCAGGAATACGCCCTTCCCACCGACGCCTTCAGCCATTGCGGCGAACCGATGTAGGAAGACAATAGCGGGTGAAGAAAGTCTTCAATCGGCATCAAGCAATCCCATCTGTTTGAGGCGCAGCCACGTCGCCGGCTGCAGCAACGCCCCTGGTCCAATGATCATCTGCATCAACGCGCTCAGCCTGCCTGACCGTCATAGGCACTGCTATTCACGTCCAGCGGCACACCGAGTGCGAGCGACTCGACCGCCAGGATCGTAGCCAGGCTGTTGGCCATCAGACAGTCGTAGCTGACGCAGGGCGTGCCGCTGGCCAAGCCGGCCACCCACTGCGCCAGCATCGCTTTTTGTCCCTTGTCCTGGTTGGCATATTTGACGCTGTGGACCTTGTGCTCGCCCATATAGAGCAGCACCTCGCGGAAATCGTCGATCACCGCACTGCGCCCGCCGCCGAACACTTCCACGCGCTCCTTGTGCATGGCCTTGGCGCCGTCGGCTGTATAGATGATGGTCGCCACCGCGCCGCCGGCAAAACGCAGCGTCAGGATGACATTGTCATTGAGCATGGCCGACAGGTGGGCCTTGGCGCTGCCGACGCAATACACCGATTCGGGCAAGCTGCCGACGATGGCCGAGGCCAGGTCGACAAAATGGCAGCCCTCGCCGATCACTCGCCCGCCACCCACGGCCGGGTCTTGGGTCCAGTGGTCGAGCGGCAGCGCACCGGCATTGACGCGGATGGTCACCACGAGGGGACTTTGCACGCCCTTGAAATGTGAGCGCACTTCGTCCGTGGCCGGGGCAAAGCGGCGGTTGAAGCCGACCATGACCTGGCAGGCCGGATGGCCGGCGTGCGCGCGGTCGATGGCCGCCAGCGCGTCGACAGTCAGCGCCAATGGCTTTTCCACGTAGACATGCTTGCCGGCGTCCAGCGCCGCCACCACGGCGCTTGCGTGGGTGTCGTGGCGCGTCGTCACGACGAGTACATCGGTGTCGTCGCCATGCAATTCGGACAAGTCGCCGGCACAGAAGGCAAAGCCGAACTGGCGCGCGACGCCCTGGGCTGTGCGTCCGCTCGCCGTGGCCAGACCGCGCAGCACGATCTGGTCCATTTGCTTAAGCACAGGTAACAGGCTGGCCGTTGCGTAATTGCCCGCGCCGAAGAACGAAAGGCCGATGGCACCTGCCGTCACTGGCGCGCTGGTCGTCTGGATGCGGCGCGCTGCTGCGGCATTTCCTGGCTGCGCGTCGTACTGGATGACAATACCCAGATATGGCTCCGTTTTTTCCCCTTCGATCAGATGATACGCATCGTGCGCCTTGTCGACAGAAAAACGGTGAGTAATCATGGATTTGACGTCAATCTTGCCTTGCGCCACCAATTCGATGAAGGTCTGCATATTGCGCTGTTCGGTAAAGCGCACATAGGGCAGCGGATAATCGCCGCCATTTTCTTCATAAGCCGGGTCATAACGGCCCGGACCATAAGAACGTGAAATGACGACGCTAATTTCCTTCTTAAAATAGTCCTCGCGGGGAATATCCATCCGGACGGCTCCAACCACGACCACGCGCCCCTTGGCCCGGGTCACTTCGCCGCAGGTTTCAATGGGCTGGTTGCTGGAGGTACCGGCGCAGACGAGCACACCATCGACACCGTGGCCGCCCGTCATTTGCAGGCACAGGCCGACCAGGTCGCTACCGGGCCCGGCCCCGATGGCGCCGAACGAGACGGCGCGCTCGACCTGGCTGGCATCAAGGTCCGTCACGATGACGGTGCAGCCGTTGGCGCGCAAGAGCTGGACCGCGATCTGGCCCAGCAAGCCCAGACCCAGCACCAGAAAGGTTTCGCCAAGTTTCGGCTCGGCCAGGCGCACGCCTTGCAAGGCGATCGAGCCAACGGTCGCAAACGCCGCCTCCTCGTCCGACACATTGGGCGGCACCTTGACCAGCAGGTTTTTCGGTACGGCAACATATTCGGCATGGTTGGCATAGTTGGCACCGCCGCAGGCGACGCGGTCTCCCGGCTGGATGCCTTCGACCAGGCCGCCTGCCGCGACGACCGTACCGGCACAACTGTAACCGAGGGGCGACGGCGAATTCAGGCGTGTCGTAATCGTCTGAAAGGTCTTGGCCAGGCCTTCACTCTGCAGCTTTTTGAGCACCTGGCGCACCAGGTCCGGACGGGCCAAGGCTTTTTGCAGCAAGTTCTTCTTGCCCATGTCGATCTTGGTTTTTTCCGTCCCCGCGCTAATGACCGAAGCGGCATTGCGAACCAGGACGAACTTATCGGTCAAGGTTGGAACTGGCACTTCATTGATTTCAATGACGCCGGTTTTCAGTGTCTGGGTAATTTGCTTCACATGCTTTCCAATACGAGTCGAGCGAGTTTACCGGGCTGGCCACGCCGCAGGCGGGCTCAGCATTTCACAATATGGTAAAAAGAAATAAAATTTTAACATGAAAGCTTTTTCGGCCTATACTCTTTATGAAATGCAAAGTATTGCAACTTGCATTGCACGGCGCCATTTCTTGTGCGCTATCACTGACTGAAATAGCGTAGATTATTTGTTAGTTCTCTTGTGCAATATCCTAATATTACCTAAAAACAAGCCGTAAACTTCTGAATATTAGCGTCGCATTTCGCGCATCTGCAATACTTTTTTCCTTGCCGCAATATTCGATTTGGACCATACTATCCTTATTGAATTACTGAATTGGGAGTCCCGTCATGAAGCGTCCAACGTTGTCCTTACTAGCATCGCTATTGATAATCGGCTTGAGCACGGCCGTTCAAGCTCAAATCGTCGATGTGAAAGTCGCCGATGTAACCCTCGTTACCCCGACTGTGCGCGATCCCGTCAAATGGCCGTTCGCGCATACCAGTTTTTGGAATACGCCGATCGGCGCGGGTGCGGTCTATGTGCCGGCCAACCTGCCAGCCATCCCGCGTGCCAATATCTGGGCCGGCATGCCCCAGGTCGATGAAGAACTGATCATCCTGAAAGCCACCGGTCCGGTGACGGAAATCCGGATCAGCACGGTAGGCTGGACCGGCGGCGACCGTTGTGTCCCGACGGGCGGCACCCTGTTCTGGGCGCCCTTGCCAGCCGATTTCCTCGTACCTAATACGCGCAATAACAATTCGGCTGTGTTCCTCGCCACCGATGGCCGTACCCTGATCCATACTCAACCGCTGACACGCTGCATTGCCGGCGCTGGCGGGACCTCCTGGGCAACCTATGCCACAGTCGACCTGTATTCGGATGGCCGTTCCGGTTCGCACGGCGGCAGTCGCCTGTCGGCCATCGGCGGCACGATTCGCATTGGCGAACTGCGACCGGGCGGCCAACCGCCACGCCACGCGCTCAAAGTCGATGTCGATGCGCGCACCGTCCTATATAAGTGCTTGGTCAAGACCGACTGCTACCGCTGGCCGTCGTACGGCGCCGACTCTTATGCCGTGGGCGCCTATGGCACGCTGGGTACGAACGCCCCGGCAGCGATGAAGATGGGCTCCCTGCTGGCGATCCCTGCCTCCGTGGACCTGACCAAGATCGGCCTGGAAACCAAACCTGGCCAGATGATCGCCTGGACCTTGCAGAACTACGGCGCCTATATCGTCGATGATTCGGGTGGCGCGAACTTCGTCATCAACGCCGAAAAAGGGCCGGACGGCTCCAAGCGCGACGAGTTCAAGAAAGACTGGGGCTACGATCTGCAAGCGGTGGTGCGTGACAATACGCCATGGGTGCGCGACCTGCAACGCCTCATGCCACTGCTGGCCGTGGTCGACAACAACTCCGAGCTGACCCCGGGCGGCCCCGGCGTACGCCGTCAGGCACTTGCACCGGCGATCGCACCGCCGATCAAATAACGACGCGCCATACCAGCTCCACACCAAGGGCGGACTGCATGCAGTCCGCCCTTTTTCGTTGTGCGAGCGTAGAGTCTCAAGATATGTGTGTTAAATCATGATTAATTGTAAAAAAACATCACACAATGCGCGAAGCTTGATAGAATTGTGATAAGTTTATTACTCTGAATTTATTGAAGGATTGCCATGTTTACGTCACTGCTCAAACGGATCGCCCCCATCGCCTGCGCGGCCGCGCTGCTGGCCAGCCCTACCGCCCAGGCGGACGTGCTGACGTTTAACATCCACTGGCAAGGTTTTGGGGCCAACAACCCCTATGCCGACGCCGTCGTCACGCTCGACACGGCAATGATCGGGCCGTTCGGCGTCGAATTGCCCAGTCCGCTCGTCACGGCTTTCAACCTGTCCATCCACAACACCAGCACGGCCGACGGCGACTACACACTGGCCAATTTCACAAACGTCGTGTTCGACGTGCCGGCACTCGATTACAGCCACCAGCTGTGCGGCCAGTCAGTCGGTTTTGACATGGTCATGTGCGACTCGCGCGGTCCCGGCCAGTTTTACATGTACACGACGATGGATATGCCGTTTTCCGGCATGGGCAACATCTCCATCGTGAGCGCCAACCCGGACGACGAAATGTACATCAGCTCCATGATCGCCACCTCGGCAGTGCCGGAGCCAGCCTCCTACGCCATGCTCGCGCTGGGCTTGGGTCTGGTCGGTGCGGCTATGCGCAAACGTCGCCGCCAGGGCTAATCCGAACAGTCGCAGCGACGGCACCGCCACGCGCGGCGCCATCAGCTGGCCGCCACTGGATGCGCCTGACAGATGCGCCACCGATGAATGGCCGTCAAGTCGTTTCTGAAGCCCGCGTGGGTACAGGTCCGTCCAATACAAGGGCTGCCCCTTTTTCATGATACGTATGTTAACCTAGCGGCCATTGCACGTCCGCATTCGTTATCATCAGGCGCTATCACAATGTATAAATTTGCGGCCACTTTCCGAGCCGACTTTCAACGCTATTACTTTTATTCCAGTGGGCATCCTCTGCTGCGCATGCTGCGCTGCTGGTGTGCCCCTGGACTCCAGGCAATAGCCGTAATGCGATTCGGACAATGGTCGAGAAAGCGCATTCTCCCGCTTCGCCTTGTGTGCGACCCACTCTATCTGGTCTTACAAGCCCTGGTCAAAATCGTCTGGGGGATCGAAGTGCCCCGTGGCACCCAAATCGGTCGAGGATTCTATATTGGCCATTTCGGCGGCATCAACATTTCCAGCACGGCTGTACTGGGGAAAAACTGCAATATTTCGCAAGGGATCACCATCGGTGTCTCTGGCTATGGCGACAAGAAAGGCGTACCTATCATCGGAGACAATGTCTACATTGCGCCCGGCGCTCGCCTGTTTGGCAAAATTTCGATCGGACACAATGCAAAGATCGGCGCCAATACTGTCATCCACGACGACATTCCAGACAATGCCGTGGTAGTACTCGATCCTGGCTACCGGATCCTCTCATTCAAAGGCAATATCAATCCGAACCAGGTCGAATGAGGCGCCCGTCCGAAGGCGCCGCGTTTATTTACCGTGCCGTTCCAGGCGCACAAAATCCAGGGCCAGGACACCACTGCCAAAGGAATAGGTATGCGTGCCCTGCAGGCCGGCAAAGAATTTCGGCGGAATCGCAAATAGCAGTTCCTCGGAATACGCCATCTCGTTCAGTTCCGTGATCCGCGCTACCCCCATCGACGCGCCGTACTGGTCAAACCCCTGTGTCTGGAACACACGGTAAATTTCCTCGCCATCCTGGATCAAGCCCCCATTGCGCGCCCGCTGGCTGTCGAAGACGATGGGATTATGCGGGTGTGCAGTCCAGTTGTCAGCATCGAACGCGTCGGCATGGAACAGGTGCAGTTCCGAGCCATGATCGCCGGAGCCTGCACTGTCGAGGTTGGACAGCATCCACCATCTTTCGCCCACCTTGAAAATACTCGAGTCGACGGCGCTGACGCCGCGCATCAGGACCCGGTGCAGTTCCCAACGCAGCGGAAAGTCGATGCATTTGTACATGCGGATTTCCCGGGCGCCCTGGGTTTCGGGGCACATATACAAGTGGCCGCCCTCTTCCAGCAGGAAAGGATAGGAAAGATGGCAATCCTCGTCGAGCACCGTGCCCAGGGACGTATAGCCATCCCTGCGCAGCTCGTAGGCGGTAATCGTGCCCTTGCGGCGCACATAATCATAGTCTTCCACATAGCAAACGTGCCTGCCCTCGCGTTGCACGACGAAGGGATCGGCCAGAAAATGCTGGGGCGGATTGCGGATCACCGTCGAACGCCACAGCACTGCGTCCTTCCAGTTGTCCACGAACTGATAGGCAACGCTCCAGCGCATCGACGTGCCCAGCAGGCGTTGTGCCACTTTCCCCCCGAGGTGGCTGGCCGTCTTGGCAAGGTAGGCCAGTTGCTGGCCCAACGCGGGTGCCAGGTAGAGCGGAAAGGCGTACGGGGTCTTCGGATAGGCGGGCGGCAAGCTGTCCATTTGCCCGGTGCGCTCAAGCAGCCGATGCATGAAGTGGTTGGCCTTGGCATACACGCGGGTACGGTTCAGTACATAGAACCAGGAGGTTGCGACAGCGCCCTTGTACAGCACATCACCACCATCGAGCTCGCTCTGCATCTGCTGGATGATGAAGCCGCTCGATGGTTCGCGGCCATACACTTCCCAGAAACCCGGCGGGGCACCCCGGTTGACGGCATTATTCGCATGATGGAAGGACAGGATGCCGAAGCGGCACACATCGAGGATACCGCCGCGCAGGATGCCGTTGCCGCCGCGAATCAGCACGTCGATCTGACGCTCACGGATCGCCGCTAGGTCGGCGTCGGCGTAGCGGTAGACGAAGCCGCTGGCGGACACTTGTGGATGCACTTGCAATTGTGCGATGCCGGTCTGGTCAAGGCGATAGCGGCGAAAATACACGGCCAGCTTGGGCGTCAGGCGGCCGACGAATTTGCGCTCGATCCGTTCGATAACGCTGAACAGCGCCTTTTCCACGAGCTTCTTGATGCCGCGCTTCTTGATAAAATCAATCAGCTTGGCAAGCATGCCGCCCATCTCGCGCGACGCCACATTCTGCACGACCAGCAATTCGATCGAATAGTGTTGCGCCGACTTGCTGCGTTCGATCAAATCCCAAACCAGGTGCGAGACCGCCCCCTGGTCGACGATATAGCCCACTCTTATTTTTGTCATCACCCGGTCCTGCCTATCCCTGTTCTTTGTCCACATGCTGCATCAACAGCTGGTATTTGCGGTTGGCCCCGTAAGCGACCTCCTTGACCGGCTTGACCGAAAAATCCAGGCCAACCGGCACCTTCATCTTCAGGTGAGCCAGCAACTCTTGTTCGGCGGCGCTATCCCAGTTGTCGCCAGGGACGACCCAGATTTCGAGTGCGCCCTTGCGATGCTGGTGATACTGCAAGCCATTGAGCCTCTTGTAGATCGCATCGTGCAGGTTCAGTGCCGTGGTCGTGACGACGTTGCCATCGGCGCGGTAGATCCGGTCACCCGACCAGCGCCCCTGCACGGCCCGGAACGTCGTGCCGATGTGTCCACAGTCCGGGCAATGCTCGCCCACGTAGTGCGCATGATCGCCCGTGCGGTAGCGGACGAAAGGCATGCGCGTATTGATAAAGCCCGTTCCCACCAATTCACCGCTGGCACCCGGTGCGACCGCCTGGCCTGCCTCGTCGAGCAACTCGGTGATCCCGTAAAAAGGGTTGGCATGGTAGTTTTCGCACTGGGCTCCCTCGTGGGCCAGGATCAGCTTTTCGCTGTGGCCGAACCATGTCAGCATGCGAATGCCCAGCGTGCCCTGGATCAGGGCCTTCTGGAAAGGGAAGACGTTTTCACTGCCGCACAGGAAAGCGCGCACCGACGGTGGCTTGCAGTCGTGCTCATGCCAGAAGCTGGCCAGCGTATAGGCCGCACTGGGATAGGCATGCACAAAGGGCAGCGCCCGTGCAGCGATCACGGCTGTCACTTGGCGCAGGTACTCCTGGCCCAGCTTGAAATTGTCAAAGCATACTTCACGTAGCAAGGGATTGTCGACGCTGATACGCTCGCCCAATGCATGATTGCGCAGCACAGCCCGCCATGAACGACCCAGTTCGAAGCCCACGCAGGCCCAGCCCGTCGTCATCCAGTACCATTCGGCGCCCTTGCGGTTCTTGTCGATATAAAAAGCGAGCGGCTTGCCCGAAGTGCCGCCGGTCGTCACCAGATCGGCAGCATGGCGCGAATGCAGCAGCGCCTCGAAATTGTCGAGCACGGTCGCCTTGTCGATCAGGGGAAAGTCCGCCAGGGTGCGGCCAATTCCCTGCCGCGCATAAAAGGGCGTCGCCCGCGCGCGCGCCAGAGCCTGGGCCAGAGCCTGTTCGCGAAAACGCGTCACAAAGCCGGCCTGGTCGCCGCTGGCAAGGAAGTCGGCATGCAGGCGCCGGCTGCGCCGAAAACTGGCGCCATACAGAGCGCCGTTGGGCAGGCCGGACAAGATTTTGTAGGCAGCATATTTCATGACATTGACGATCTTTCCATACTCAGTCAAAAAGGCCTGCCATGCAGGCATAGGCGTAGTGTTCGTCGAAGATGATGGCCCGCTCAAGTTTGCGCATCAGCGTGGCTGCACTGGCCGGGTCGTCGAGGAAACGCTCCATCGTTGCCGCCAGGTCCGCCGGTGTGGCCGCCTTGCAGTACAGGGCCGCGCCGGCCGGGTCGAGGATGCGGCAATTGGCGTCGATGTCCGAAGCAATCACCGGTAGGCGTGCGGCAATCGCTTCCTTCAGCACGACCGAAGAATTCTCAAAATGGGAAGGAAAGACCAGGCAGCGCGCATGGCGGAAAAAGGTATATTTGGGTTCGCCCGACACGTTGCCGTGCAAGCGAAAATGGCGCGCCACGCCCTGCGCCGCCATCAAGTCGCGCAGCGTCTCCATCTCGGCCGTGTTTTCGGCTTCACCCAGGCAATCGATGCGCAGGCCCGGGTGTCGGCCCGAACGTGTGAGCAAGGCAACCGCCTCGACCAGGTCGAAAAATCCTTTGAGGCGGGACAGGCGACCGACAAACAGGAAATCGCCTTCATGCGCGCCACCGTGGAAAGGACCGGAAAAGACGAAATTCTCCATCACACGCAACTTGGCCGGATCGATATGGGCGCTGAAGAAGGCACGGTGAAACTCCGACAGCACAATCACATGCTGGGCCACGCTGAGCATGCGGCCAAACCATGGGGCCCAGCGCGGTCGCACAAATAGTTCGCCGGCCGTTTTTGAATGCAGGTGCACGATGACGCGTTTGCCAGCCAGGCGCAACAGCAACAGGAACACGAAGTCGCGCAGGAAGGCACTATTGGATACACAAAACACGTGGGCGATGCGCACCTTCGGCCCGCGCACGAGCAGGCACAGCAAGGCACCGAACAAGGCCAGCGTGCGCAGCACGTGGCGCCAGCCCTTGCGGGCATACAGGTCCTCATGACGGGTACCAGCGCCGGTCGAAAAGCGTAGCACGGCGATCCCCTGCCCTTCGAGCACGGCAGCGACATTGACGGCGGCCACACTGACCCCGCCCAGCGGCGGCGGGAAAGGGGCAACAATCAGTTGGGCCGAATCGGACATAGTACTTCCCTCGTTCAATGGCGGCGCACCAAGGCCACGAGACGCGCGCGCTGCCCCAGCGCCAGCAGTACCGCCAGCCACGTCAGCGAGAATACGACACACTTGAACGCCAACGTCGGGACAGCAGCGGCGCTGAACAGGGTAGCGCCGGCGCTGGCAGCTAGCATCGCCGCCCCTGAGGCGGCCAAGACCGGTGTCAGTGAGCGCATGCCCAGCAGATCGACGATACCCGTCTGAAGCGTGCGAGCCGCCATCCAGGCCGCCCACGATTCACTGACCAGTAGTGCCAGTACGCTGCCAAGCGCGGCGCCTGGCAATCCGAACAGGCGCGCCCCGAAAATGCTGATGGCCACAGAGCCGGCCAGGCACAGCGAGTTATTCAGCGTGGCGAACCAGCCCTTGCCAATGACCGGCATAAGGTGGCCTGTGGCCAGCGCCGAAATCATCATTCCTACCAGGTAAACCCGCATGACAGGCGTCGTGTGCTGGTAAGCGTTGGTATAGACGATGGTCACCACTTCGGGCGCGATGACAAACAAGCCAGCGGCAACGGGCAGCAGGAAAAAGGCGGAATTGCTGCTCGTGCGCGCCACCAGGGCGCGCATCTCGTCCAGGCGGCCGGCGGCAAAGGCGGCACTCATGGGCGCCATCGCCGCGTTGAGCACCGGCTGGCGCACCAGGGTCGCGATCGGCTGGAACACGGTGGCGATGGAAAATGCAGCGAACAGTGCTGTCGGCATGATCGTCGCGACGACCCATTGATCGGACTGCAAGCGCAGCAGGAACAAGGCGTTGCCTAACGCGAAGGGCAAGGCGTACTGAAGCTGCCCCAAAAAGGCTGCCCGCTCAAACTGCAGCCCACCTCCACCGAGATGGGCACGCAGGTACCAGCCCATCGACAGCACCTTGCCAGCCGCCACGGCCAGCAGGGCAGCAATCACCCAGTACAGGTCGGCGCTGAGCATGGCAGCGGCGCATAAGAGCATGGTGCGCACGACGGCCAGCAGAGCCGTCGTCGAGGCCTGCCAACGTGCGCGGCCGTCGGCCGTAGGCAGCACATCAAACATGGCCGCGACCACCCAAGTCCAGAGGAACATCGCCGACAGGCCGGATGAGGCCGTAAACAGCATGCGCACGGCTTGCGGCATCACGGGATTCCAGGCGCTCGTCACCAGTGCCACCAGCAACCCGCTGAGGACCAAGAAGAGCAAGCTGTTCCCCAGCAAGACAGAACGCGCTTGCGAAGTCGTCGCCCGCGGCAAGAAATAAAAGAGGGACTGCGGCACAAAACAGGGCGCGATGGCGATCGCTGTCACCGCCATCAACCACAGCAGTCGATATTGTCCGAACGTATGCGCATCAAGGTAGCGCACCAGCACTGCCGGCGCGACGACTTGCAGGCCATACTCGAGCGCACCCGCCAGGGCCAGCCGGATCGCGGCAGCGCGGATGGCGTCAGGGCCGGCCATGGTGCACCGGGCGCATGCTCGCCTGCGCAGCAAACAACTGCTCAAAGGAGCGGGCCATGGTTGGCAGTGTAAAATTGTCGAGCACGGTTTGCCGGGCCGCCGCGCCCATCGCTTGCCGGCGTGCAGGCACCATGGTTTGTTCGATGGCGTCTGCCAGCGCACCGATGTCGCCACGCGGGAACAAGAAGCCATTTGTGCCGGGTGTCACTTGCTCGTCGGCGCCACCGACTTGGCTCATGATCATCGGCTTGGCCAGCGACATCGCTTCCAGCGCAGCCAGTGAAAACGTCTCAGTATGTGACACCAGTGTCATTACGTTGCAGCAGGCGATCAGTGGCCGCACATCTTGGGTGAAGCCCGTTATCAGGACATCGTCTTGCAGGCCCAGCGCGGCAATCTCTCGCTCGATAGGGCCCCGCAAGATGCCATCCCCGATGAGCAAGGCTTTTACCGGCAAGGCCCGTGCCCGCAGCAGCGCAATCGCCTTGAGCAAATCGGTATGCGCTTTTTCGGGGCGCAAGCCACCGCACAGGCCGACCACGAAGTCGCCGTTCCCGATGCCATACTGGGCGCGCAAAGCAGCAGTCGCCGCCGCATCATTGGCTGCGGTAAAATGCGCGACATCTATGCCGTTGTGAATGACCAGCTCTTCACGGGCGCGCAAACCCCAGGCACGCCAGTAGGCATGCTGGTTGCGGCAGACGTAGACGAGGGCGTCGCAGGCGGCAAAAATCGGCCGGTAGAAGTGCATCAGCAGCCGCCCTTTCAGCGTATGCACTTCCGACGAATGGAACACCTCGACCAGCGCTGCGCGCGAGCGCGCCAGGCGGCGCGCTAGCCAACTGTACACCAATGAATGGGTATTGGTCGCGACCACGACATCGGGCTCGATCTCACGCACAATAGACGCCAGGCGGCGCAGCGCGCCCACGTCGAAACGCGAGCGCACCTGGACGCACAATGCGTCGCCAGCCAGCTTGTCGTGATCGATCTGGCCAAGTAAAGCGGTTTCGTTCTTCAAGTAGACCAGCGAACAGCGGAAGCGCCGTCCATCGAGGTGGTTGAGCAAGGTAACCACGTGTTTTTCGGCACCACCAAAAATCAGGGAATTGACCACAAACAGGACTTTGACCACGCCTTCGGTCATGGCGCGAGGTCGGCGAAACGCGCCATATACGGCGCCAGGATCTTGTCGTCCCCGTAAAACTCTTCCATGAAAGCAGTACAACGGGCGCTGCATGCTTCCCACACCGTCCGGTCGCCATGCAGCTGGGCCACGGCCGCTGCCATGTCTTCAAGCGTCGCCGGCGTCACGCCCAGGCCGTGCCGCTGATTGAGGGCGTCGGGATCAAAAAAGGCGACCACGGGCGTTCCACGGATCCAGGCTTGCAGGTATGAGTTCGGAAAACCCTCCGTATCGGACGTGTTGATGAATACGCGGGCTTGCGCATACATGCGATCCATGTCGTGGTAAGGCAAGCGGCCATGGAAGGTCAAGTTCGACAAAGTGGCCGCCTCTGCGCGGATGCTGTCGTACAGCTCGGTAAAGCCCGCCTGCGCACCGCCGATCATGTGGATGTTCAGGTTCGGCAGCAGACGTGCCAGGCTCAGTGCCAGGTCTGGGCGTTTGAACTGGCGCAGGTTATTGACCCATAAGACGTCAATATCGCGTTCCGCATAGTCGCGCACACGGTCCGTGCCGTCGACCATCATATGAGCAACCGTACTGGAAAGCTTGTAGTTGGCAAGCATGGCCGCCTGTTGTTGCTCGCTTTGGGCGATGATCGCGCCAGCGCGCCGCAACCCATACTCATACAGTTTCTTGTCGCGCGCATACTGAATCAGCAAGTCGTCTGGCTCGCAATCCTTGTCGTGGGCAATCTTGTAGACGAACTGGCGGCCATGGCGTTGGCAGAACATCGCCACCAGACCTACCTGCATGCCGGCACAGCTGACGTAGTACAGGTCAGCATCGGCGCGGGCCAGTGCCCGCCACAATCCGGTCCAGCGTGGATGAATATAGCGCAGCACCGGCAATCCGGCATGTAGCGCGTAAGCCTTGTAGGTCTTCACCCCCTGCCATACTGCGCCA
Organism: Pseudomonadota bacterium; assembly: GCA_040390345.1. GTDB lineage: Bacteria > Pseudomonadota > Gammaproteobacteria > Burkholderiales > Burkholderiaceae_D > Telluria_A. The sequence goes on from JAZJYP010000072.1 coordinate 27,875, forward strand.
TCGGCCTGGCCGTAATCAGCCACCACCATTGTGACTTCGTGGCCGCGCCGCGCAAGCGCCTTCGCCATCAAGGTGTGTTGAACCTGTTCGCCGCCAATTCCATGTTTACCGTACTCAGGGGCAAGAACCGGCAGGTTCTCTAAGCCTACAAAACAAATCTTCATGATGCTTTCATATTCAAGCTCGAAACAGGTATTGGCCGGTCGGGCTCCTGCACGTCATCCGTCGTCGTGCGCGCCTGGCGCGCAGCCATCCCCATGGCCAGGCCATAGGCAATCCACAGATAGGCATGCGATGAAGTGGGCGAGAATTTGTCATCGGTCATACCTTGCACCATCAGTACCAGGATCGCGGCCATCGCACCGTTGAAGAAGCCGCCCCAGACATTGTCAACGTTCTCTTCGGCCAGACGTTTGAACAGGCGCCACATATGGCGGAAAAACAGGAAGATGACCGCGGCACCCAGCAAGCCAAAATCCATCAGCACGCCAAGGTAGGCGTTGTGCGGGTGGCCCACCGAAGGGATCGAACCATGGCGCAACGCTTCCGACCAAAGGATGGAGCTCATGCCCCGGCCAATCAGGGGACTGCGCGCCACTTCCGGCAACAGTGGCAACCAAATATCTTGCACCCGGCCTGCACTGATTTGCGACACATTACCGCCTGAAATATTCGTCGTCGCGCGCTGGACCACCGCTTTCGGCATGAACAAGGCGGCCACCAGGATGAAGATGGTCAGCCAGCCCATTGCCTGGAAACGGCGCTGCGTAAACAGGAAGTACATCACGATGATGGCCGTGCCGAGCAAGGCGCCGCGCGAGAAGGTCAGCAGCACACCGGCCAGTGCCGCACCGATCAAACCAATCAGCCAGATTTTGGCCACTACCCGTGTCTTGCCGAACAGGCAAAAGGTCGCCAATGCCAGGACAATGTTGAACAGCAAGCCAAATTCATTGGCATGCATGCCGAAGCGCGACAGGAAGCCGCGTGCTGTGCTCGATGCCAGCACGGACAAGGGAAGACCCGAAAATAACACCAGCGCGATCACGGCCAGCGGCAGCATGATGGCCGAAACGAAAATCGGCACCAGGAACAAGGCTGGGCGCTTGGCGTTGGCCACGACGATGGACAACAGATAAGCCATTCCCAAGGTCAATAAAGGCCGCAGCAGCACGTCGCGCAAATACCCGGGAGCATTTTCAAACGTCGTCGTATAGTAAATAGACTTCGACGATACATGGGTTGCGCCCCACAGTCCTCCAAAGGCCAGCAAGGCGAGGTACCAAAGAAAAGGGCGCGACCAGCGTGGAAAAATCAAGCGCGTATGGCGGAAGGGGCTGGTAATCACCAGCGAAAAGGTCGCCAGCACGATCAAGATGTTTAAGGGATTCATCCCCGTCACGCCAAACAGTTCGTGCGGCATCAGCGTCGTTGCCGATAGAGGGAGGATAAAAATCGCTGCCACGATCCCGGTGCGGAAGTCGAGCAGCGAATAGGCGCCCAAGCCCAGGAAAACGGCCAACAACAGGACCGGCAAGCCGCCGACGAGTCCCGCGATCGCGCCAAAAAACAGGGCAAAAAAACCCGCAAATAACACCAACTTCCACGCCCCTTTTGGCGCGCCGCGGCGCGGATAACGGGCAGGAGCTTGTCGCTTCAAAAAACCAAACTTAGCCAACTTGGAATCCAGTCACAATGAAATCAGAACAGGCAAATCGTGGCCTCAGGCACCGAGCAACTTGCCGATCGTCGGCTTGTCCAGAGTGGGTATCAGCTGATTGAGAAAATCCTGCTGAGCCTTCAGGCCTGCAGCCCGGTCGGCATTGAAATTCGACACGCGCACCAGCATCCCGTCAGGAATGATGCCCGAGAACGAGTATTTCAACTGGACGATGAAGCGTTCAGTACGGCTCAGGACAATCTTATCTCCCATGGTGAACCAATAGGTGACCGGTTCCTTGCGCTGGTCTTTCTCAGCGAACATGCGAGTGACAGGCACCTGGTGACCGGCAACGTCGATCGTCTCATGCGACAAGGCGCTGATTTCGAAACCCTGGGCTGCATAACAGACTTCCTGGCGATGCGCGCGCAAGTCCTGGGTCTGCTGGCTGCCATAGGTAATGGTCAGCATCATGCGTTCGCCCTGGCTGTTCACATAAGTGCGACTGAGGATCTGGTCATAAATCTTGTCCAGGTTGGCCTTCACATCCGGGTCGGGCATGACATTGGCCATCGCATCGTTGTCAATGCGCCAGTCGCCAAACTGAGCCGGGATCACCTGGCTCAGCTTGATCGGTGCCTGGTGATCGGCCATCTTGGCCGTCGGCGTCAATGCCTTGGTGACAGCGCCCGACGTGAGCATCAAGGCGCCCAAAACCAAACTTACGGCAAACGGTTTCTTCATGCTCATCTCACAGAAATAGCGGCGCGCGCCGCACGGCGCTTGACCACCCATTGCAACAGGGAGTCCAGGCTAAGGATCAGGGTCAGCGCACTGATGAACAAAACCATGCCGGCAAACCCATGCAGGAATCCCTGGCCGGCAGCATCGCCAAAGTAGAACGTCACCAGCGTGAGCACGACGACGCGGATCACATTCGCCGTAAACGAGATCGGCACAATCAGGATGGCCAGTGCAATATTACGGAACGCCGAGGTATGGCGCACCACGTTCAGGTAGAACAGGCCGAGCGCCTCGAGCGTGAGCAATGTCTGCAGCCCGGCGCAGGCGTCGGCGACGAGCAACTGGTACTGGCCGATCTGCAAAATGACGCCGCTGCGCGCGATCGGAAAGTTCAGCGCGTAGAGCACGTGCTCGGTGGCCCAGGAAACTGCCATCTTCATCGGCAAAGTCAAGGTGCTGACGACCGGCCCAGGCAATGGAATCATGAACAACATGAAGAAAAAAGGAAACCACAGGGTGCGCAGACAAACACCACCGCGCTTGACCAAGATCACCGCTGCCAGGATCAGCACGAACGAACCGAGTTCAAACAAGATGATCTGCTGTGAACGGCCCAGGATGTACATCAGCAAGCCAAGCAGGAGCACAGGCCAGCCCCAGGCACTGCTGGCATCGTTGCCGGTCGAGACCGGCCATTGGCGCCAGATCAGCCATAACGACATGCCGAGAATGATGGGACCGTGGGCTTGCTCTTCCGTGCCCCATGGGCCGGTGAACATGCTGTAGAAAGTCGGCAGGAACAGCACCAGCAAGCCGGCGACGACCGGCCACCAGTCGGGCACGGCCGCCTTCATTGCAACGATCCGGTCAGGGCCGGCCTGTACCGCCGCGTTCATTCAAAATCCACCAGCACAGCGCCCACTACCTCGGCCCCGGACTGCGACAGTTGCGCGGTGATGTCCTCGATATCGGCCAACATGGTGTGGTTGCGGTGCGCCACAAGCAGCACGCCGCCGGCCCTCGCGGCGATCGCCTGGGCATCGGCACCGACAGTGAAGGCGCTGACATCGTACAAGACCACGTCGAAGCCGCCGCCCAGTTGGTTGTCGAGGGCGGTAAAGCTTGAACGGCTGAGCAATTCCTGGGGGTTGGGTGGCAAGGTACCAGCCGGCAGCACCGACAGATCGACAAAGGAATCGATTTTGGCAATGACATCCGATTGGGCGCGCCCGGCCAGCACGTCGGACAGGCCCTGGCGTCCCTTCAGGTCAAAGATCTCGTGCTGGCGCGGCGTACGCAAATTGGCGTCGACTAGCAATGTGTGCTCGCCCAGCTGGGAAAACACCACGGCCAGGTTGGCGGCGAACAAACTGGCGCCGTCGCCAGGATTGACGCCGGCAATGACAAGCGACTTGCGTCCGCGGGCAAACCAGCGCAGCATCAGTTGGCTGCGCACCGCACGCAAGTTTTCGACCTGTTTGCTGAACGGTGCATATGCGGCCACCAGCAGCGGCGAGAACTTTCCTTCGTCCGCCTGCAGGTAAGGATAATCGAACTGGCGCGCGAGCACTTGCTGGATGTCCGCCTCGGTGATGAGGCCGAGCCGCTGGGCCGCCTCGCCAAAGCGGATGCCCAGTTCCTTTTGCAGGCGTAACACATGCTCGGCGTTTTCCGGCGTGATCTTGCCCGATTCGAGCAACAGGCCGCCGATGCTCGAGTCGGCATGATGGTGGGCCGGTTCGCGCGGCGTCAATGGTTGTATGGGGTGGTTCATGGCAGCTTCCATCTATTAGTTCAGGCGCAAGGCGCGCGGCAACATCGACTTGACGCGGGTGAAGCGCTGACGCTTCGGTGGCGTCCATTCAATCGTGCCAAGGACAGGGATCTTCAACAGGTCCGACAGGTCATCCTGCGAACGAATGCGACGGTCGAGCATCTCGGCGAGCAGGCCGAAACCAATGCCCAGCATGCCACCGAGTACCAACGACAGGAAGACATTGAGCACCACTTTCGGGCTCGTCGCTTCCAGCGGCGGCGTGGCCGGATTCAGGATCGCCACGTCCGACTGTTCAGACTGGCCCTCGATGCGGGTCTGCGAGAAGCGTTGCGACGTCGCGTCGAAGGCGCGCTGGGCACTTTCCACGTCCTTGGCCAGCACGTCGAGCTGGTCGCGCGTGCGGTTCAGTTCGAGCACGCGCGTTTTTTGCGCGGCCAGTTCGGCTCGGACGGTCGATTCGCGCTGTAGCAAGATCTGCGCGTTGTTGCCAACGCTATTGGCCGTCGTGCGCATATAGGCATTCAACTGGCTACGCATCTTGTCCGCTTCCGCTTTCGCGCTCTGGTAGGCAGGGTGATTGGCGCCGAAGCGCGAGCTCGCCTCCGCCAACTTTGTCTCGGCATTGGCCACACCCACTTTCAAGTTCTGGATCAGCGGATTCGAAGCGACGTCAGGCGACTCATCCGAATCCTTGCCGGCGGCCATGCGCTGACGCGACTGGGCTTCGGCCAGTTGCCCCTGGGCCATGACGAGCTGGGCAGACAAATCGTTGAGGCGGTTCAATTCCACGTCGAGGCGCTTGTCGACGCTGACGATGCCGTTTTCCTGCTGGTACTTCGACAAGCGGCTTTGTGCCGTCTCGACGTTATCGCGCAACAGCTTGGTCTGGTCGTTGAAGTAATTGGCCGCCTTCTTCATCGGCTCCACTTTCAACTGCACGCTGATCTTTTGGTACTCATCGGCGAAGGCATTGGCCACGGATGCGACAAATTGCGGGTCCGATCCCTTGAAGTTGATGTCGACCACGCTACTTTCATGGGCTGGGACGATATCGAGTTTTTTCAGCATCAGGTCGGCCAGCCAATCGCGAACCGTGCCTTTGCCGCCCGTCGCATCGTTGAACTGCTCGATGACGGCCTGGCTCTTGGCCAGCCCAAGCTGATCGACGACGCGCAGTGCAACGTTCTTACTCGAAATAATATCGACCTGGGTCGCGATATAACCCGGCAGAAGTTGCCCCGGCATGGTCAAGCCCGTCAAGGGATCGACGCCCTTGTAATTGAGCAAGACAGCCGTCGTCGCTTTATACGTTTTCGGCAATAACAAACTCACGATCAGCGTGGCGGCAACCGTAAATACCAGCGTGAAGAGGATGATGCGTTTGCGAGCCAATAAGATCAGCAGGAACTGTGCGAAATTCATTTTCAACTTTCAAGATACACAGCGCGCCGCTGCCAGGCAGCGGCGCACCAGAACGACAATCAGAACCAGCTTTCCTTGACGTAGACCACATCGTCATACTGCAAGACATCGTCCTGCTTGGCATCGATGACCTGCACCTTGCCTTGGGCGTCACGTCGCTTGATTACCATGCCACGCTCGGTGCCGCGCCCGGTGAGGCCGCCGCCGGATGACAAAGCTTGCACCACGGTCATGCCACGCTCCATGCGGAACATGCCAGGGCGCTGTACTTCGCCGTAAATATAGAAGCGTGGAGCACGCTCAACATAAATGACGTCATTGGCCGCCATCTCGAAGTCCTGACTCAGGTCGCCGGTGCGGATCATTTGCACGACATCGATCACATCCTTGGTGGTCTTGCCATCGCGCTTGCGAATCAAGCTGACCGTATCGCCACCGTCCACGGCAATGCCGCCCGCCTGGGCCAGCAAATCCATCATGCTGCGCTTGCCTTCCAGCGGATAGCGGCCAGGACGATTCACCTGGCCCAGCACTGACACTTGCTGGCTCAGCACATTGGTGACGATGATATTGATCTGGGCTCTTTTCAGGAAGCCTCCCGCTTCCAGCTGGCTGGCCACCTTCTGTTCCGCTTGTGGCACCGACAGGCCGCCAATCTTGACCTGACCGATCAAGGGGAAAGTGATGGTGCCCAGTTCACTCACGCGAGTCTCCACGCCCATATCGGCATTGCCGTAGACGGAGATGCGCACCACATCACCTGGCCCCAGGACCAGGTCCGACGCGCCGGCAATACCGGCTGCAAGCACCATCAACAGCGCCATCATCATTTGTATGAATTGTTTCATGATTTCCTTACCTTGGTTGGTGATATCGAGGTGAAGCCGCCCACTTATTTCAAACCTGCAACGCCGCGGTCGTTGGCCGCATTGGCCGACGCAGCCGCCGAGGCAGACGCTGGTGCTGCCGGTGCTGCCGGTGCTGCCGGTGCTGCCGATGCCGGAGCCGAAGCAGCGGCCGAGGCCGAAGCCTCAGATTTATTCAGATATTCGATCTTGGCGGCGCCGCGCAGACGCTTGACTTCGGCATCGGCCACTTCCTTGTTCTTCTTATTGAACAGGAACTGCTCGATCTGCGGGCCGGCCACCTCCAGCGTCACCGGCGCATCCTTGATCTCGGCGATCGTGATGAGCATGCTGCGCTCGCCTTCCTTGATGATGAACAGCTGGCCCTTGGGCATCGACAGCAGCTTGGCCGACAGTTCCGGCGCCAGGTCGGCCGTGCTGCGGGCGATCTGGGTGCGCGCAAACTTGACCTTGTGGGCATCCATCCAGGCAGCGACTTCGTCGAGCGTCTTGGCACTGTCACTGACCGCCTTGAACTCCGGCGTCATGTCGCGCGTGGCGATGACGAGCTCATTCATATTGAATTGCTTGCGGTTGGTGAAGAACTGCGGGTTCTTCTGGAAGTACTCTTCCACTTCGGCCTTGGTCGGCTTGCTCTGGTTGCCCACCTTCTTCTGCATATAGGCCTGGGCCACGATCAGGGCCTTGGCGCGCTCGATGGCCTGGACGATCTTCGGATCGCGGTCCATCTTTTCCTTGGCCGCCTCGTTGAGCAGGAGCTGGCGGTCGATCAGCGCTTCGAGCATCTGCTTCGAGGCCACTTCCTGCTGGGCCGCCGGCACGTTCGCGCGGGCCAGTTCTTCATTCAATTGCAGCATCGTGATTTCTTCGCCATTGACGCTGGCCAGCGCCTGGCCAGGCTTCTTTTCCTTGCTGCCGCAACCGGACACGGCCGCCGCGACGATCAGCGCCGCACAGATGGCGCGCTTATTGAAAGAAAAGTTTTTTATCATGGTCTCCGCCTGGTGTAAGTGGTTCAAATTAGTCTTCTGGGACATGGTTTTCGCAGTGCTGCCGACCCAATTTTTGCGTGGGAAGTATGCAAGCTGCACGGTTAATTGTCAATCTTATAAATCATTTCTGCTACCAAAATAATGTATCCAACAAACAACAATTATTGCCTTTTCAATATAATTTATTTGTGCCTAAAAAAGCCTGGTAGGTGCGCGTCAAGCCTTGCTCGAGCGGGACCTGGGCGCGCCAACCCAGCGTGTGCAGTTTCGACACATCGAGCAGCTTGCGCGGCGTGCCGTCGGGCTTGCTCGTATCGAAGCTGATCTGCCCCTGGTAACCCACCACCTTGCCCACCAGCAAGGCCAGCTCGCCGATCGTCACGTCTTCGCCGGTGCCCACGTTCAAGTGCGAGTGCATGGGGTCGGTATTGGCGTGGTACAGGGCCGGGGCCAGGTTCATCACATAGACCGAGGCGGCGGCCATGTCGTCGACGAACAGGAATTCGCGCATCGGCCGGCCCGAGCCCCAGATGACGACTTCGGGCGCCCCGCCCGCCTTCGCTTCGTGGAAGCGGCGGATCAGGGCCGGGATCACGTGGCTGTTTTGCGGGTGGTAATTGTCGCCCGGGCCATACAGATTGGTCGGCATGACGGAGCGGTAATCGGTGCCGTACTGGCGGTTATAGCTCTCGCACAGCTTGATGCCGGCGATCTTGGCCATCGCATACGGTTCATTGGTCGGCTCGAGGATGCCGCTCATCAGGTATTCCTCGCGGATGGGCTGCTCGGCCATGCGCGGGTAGATGCAGGACGAGCCGAGGAACAGCAGCTTCTTGACGCCATGGCGCCAGGCTTCGTGCACGACATTGGCCTGCACCATCATATTGTCGTAGATGAATTCGGCCGGATAGGTATTGTTGGCATGGATGCCGCCCACCTTGGCCGCGGCCAGGTAGACGTGGTCGATATGTTCGGCCTCGAAGAAGGTGCGCACCTGGGTCTGGTTGGTCAGTTCCAGCTCGGCATGGGTGCGCGTGACGATATTGTGCTGGCCGGCGGCGTTGAGCACGCGCACGATGGCCGAACCGACCAGGCCACGGTGGCCGGCGACGAAAATACGGGGTTGCGCAGTACTCAAAACTTACTCCAAAGAAATTGCAACATCATAGCCATGGGCCTTGAGCAAGGCATGGCGGCGCGCCTTGTCGAGGTCGTGCGCCACCATTTCCTGCACCATTTCGGCAAACGTGGTGCGCGGCACCCAGCCAAGCTGGCGGCGCGCCTTGCCCGGGTCGCCCAGCAGGGTTTCCACTTCCGTCGGCCGAAAATACTTGGGGTCGATCGCCACGATCACCTGCCCCACCTGCGCGCCGGCAGCCTTGTCGCCGTCGATGGCGGCAATGACGCCGCGCTCATCGACGCCACTGCCCTGCCAGGCGATCGTGATGCCCAGTTCGCGCGCGGCCACGTCGACGAAATGGCGTACCGAATACTGCACGCCGGTGGCGATCACATAGTCTTCCGGATGGTCTTGCTGCAGCATCAGCCACTGCATCTCGATATAGTCGCGCGCATGGCCCCAGTCGCGCAAGGCATCCATATTGCCGAGGAACAGCTGGCTCTCGAGGCCCTGGGCAATATTGGCCAGGGCGCGCGTGATCTTGCGCGTGACGAAGGTCTCGCCGCGGCGCGGCGACTCGTGGTTGAACAGGATGCCGTTGCAAGCATACATGCCATAGGCTTCGCGGTAATTCACCGTGATCCAGTAGGCATACAGCTTGGCCACCGCATACGGGCTGCGCGGATAGAAGGGGGTGGTCTCGACCTGGGGGCTGGCCTGGACCAGGCCGTACAGTTCCGAGGTCGAGGCCTGGTAGAAGCGGGTCTTTTTTTCCAGGCCGAGGAAGCGGATCGCCTCGAGCAGGCGCAAGGTGCCCACGCCGTCGACGTCGGCCGTGTACTCGGGCGACTCGAAGGAGACGGCCACATGGCTCATGGCGCCGAGGTTGTAGACTTCGTCGGGCTGGACTTGCTGGACGATGCGCACCAGGTTGGAGGTGTCGGACAGGTCGCCATAATGCAGGAAGAAATGCGGGTTCGGCGCGTGCGGGTCCTGGTAGATATGGTCGATGCGGTCGGTATTGAACTGCGAGGCGCGGCGTTTGATGCCATGCACTTCATACCCTTTGGCCAGCAGGAATTCAGCCAGGTAGGAGCCGTCCTGTCCGGTCACGCCGGTAATCAGTGCTTTCTTCATGGCCATGCCTTACTCCCCCAAGATCGTGCACTTGCCAGCGCATCAAGCCATTTTACTGCGCACTTGTCACAATGCATACAGTTGTGCCGCCCTGGCGGCCGCGTTTAAGCGGCCATTAAGTCAGTGTGCGTTTTCGCGCGTCAAAACCACTTTGACGGTGCGCAAGATGATCCAGATATCGAGCCACAGCGACCAGCTGCGCAGGTAATCGAGGTCATACTGGATGCGCGCTTCCATCTTGTCGAGCGTGTCGGTTTCGCCGCGCATGCCATTGACCTGGGCCCAGCCCGTGATGCCCGGCTTGACCTTGTGGCGCAGCATATAACCCTTGATCAGCTTGCGGTATTGCTCGTTGTGGGCCACGGCGTGCGGGCGCGGCCCGACGATGCTCATGCGGCCCTGCAAGACGTTGATGAACTGCGGCAATTCGTCGAGCGAGCTGCGGCGCAGGAAGGCGCCGATCCTGGTCACGCGCTGGTCGTTGGCCTTGGCCTGGACGATGGTGCTGCCATCGTCGGTGGTGGTCATCGAGCGGAATTTGTAGACGATGATTTCTTCGCCATACAGGCCATAGCGGCGCTGGCGGAAGATCACCGGCCCGGCCGAGGTGGCCTTGACGGCGGCGGCGATCACCATCATCACCGGCACCAGCAGGGCCAGGATGATGGCGCCGAGCACGATGTCGCTGCCCCGTTTGACCATGCTGTTGAGTCCCATGAAGGGGGTTTCGCAGATGGCGATGACGGGCATGCCGCCGACATTGTCGAAGCGCGCCTGCATCAGGTCGAAGATATAGATATCGGGCAGGAAGTAGACCGAGGCCGTGGTGTCCTGCAATTCATCGAGCAGCTTGCGGATGCGCGGCTGGGCCGAGATCGGCTGGCTGATGAAGATCATCTTGATATTGTGTTCGCGCACATAGGCAGCGATATCGGCCATCTTGCCCAGCATCGGGTGGCGCAGGTTGGCCGGGTGGCGGTCTTCGGTGCGGTCGTCGAAGAAGCCGTGCACCTGCATGAACAGGTTGGGCTGGCGCTCGCAGATATTGGCGAACTTGAGGCCCACGTCGTTGGCACCGATCACCACGGCCGAGCGCACCACGGCATGCTTGTCGGGGCCCACCGAGGCACGCCGCACCGACAGATGGCTCACCAGCAGGAGCGCCGGCGTGATCAGGAACCAGGTCAGCACCACGGACTCTTCGTAGTGGTAGGCCAGGCCGGACGCATTGCCCAGGAACAGCAGCACGGCCACCGTGATGGTCCAGCCGAACACGGTGTCGCGCGCATAGGCGAACATGCGCCCGCTGCGCCAGGTGCGGTATGGGTCGACATGCTGGTAGACCGAAGACGAGATGAAGAAGGACAGGATCATCAGGACCAGCATGTAGCCGGAAAACGGCTCATGGAAAAACATCGCCACGATGTAGAGCGAACCCATGATGATCAGGGGATCCAGCACGCGCTGGAAGAACGAAATCAGGGGTATGTCGTTAACAGTCATGGGCGGTTCAGAACTGCGCGGTGGCGCTGACGGTCACGCCATTGGCCTTATAGCCGCCAGTGCCCAGTGCGGCAATGCCAGAACGGGTTTGATGGTAGGTCGACATGGCCAATTGCAGCGTCCGGATCGGCAAGTAAGTCAGGCCCAGCGAACCCGTGGCCAAGATGTCGGAAAAATCCGAGGGACCAGTGACAGCAACGCTGGGCGTGTAGCTGCGCCGTTCGCGGTTGTAGCTGCTAGTAAACTGGACCTTCTCCGAAGCGTACCAGTTGGCCGCCACATTGGCACCATTGTTCAGACTATAACTGACGTAGGCGCTTTCCAGCGCCGTATACTCGCGCCAGAAAGCCGTGGTCAGCTGGACTGTGGCACGGGGCAGGTAACGCACGGTCAGGCGTCCGTTGGCTCCTTTCGAATCCCGATCGCCAAAGAAAACGTGACTGCGGCTGGCCCAGCCACCAAGAAAACTCACACTCGTCAAGCCGCTGGCGACCCAATTGATGTTAGCCTTGACTTCATCCTGGGTGAAGCCATCATCAATCAGCAAGCCATTGTAAGGCCGCTTGTTCAGGTAGGTGCCCGTGATCTTACGCGTCACTAAGCCTATCGAACTACCCGTCCCGCTGTAATAATCGAGCCCCAGTTCATTGAGTTTTTCGGTGCGGTTGTTATAGCGCTGGCTGAGCAGATCGTATTCGTATTTATCGCTGACGGCCGCCCCGCGCAAACGCCAGTGTCCTCCCAAGCGCCAGGTCACATCGCCGGCATTGCGTTTCTGGATACGCAAATTGCGTTCACTGCTACGCAGGTCCGTATACGGCGCCAGGATCTGGTCATAGCTCGACGACAGGTTTCCGCTCCAGTCATTGCCAAGCTGCCAGGTCCAACGGCCGAGGAAATCTTTGCCATCGTAATCGAGCTGGGTGAAGTGGCCAAACGCCACTTTGGTCAGTTTCGCTTCGGCATACAAGCGCTGGCGTCCATAGGTTTTGTCAAAATTGAACCCGACCAAAGTGCTTCGGCTCGAATCGCCCAACGTATTGTCGAAGGCTGGCTGCCCATCGGTCACCCGCAACAAGTTATCTTCGTGGCTATAGGAAACAGCAAAGAAGGGATGCAAGGCATCATTGGAACCGGCCAGCGCTGGCAAGGCGGCCAAAGCGGGCAACAGGCACACCAGCGGCAACATCCGACGCATGGCAGGCGCCTTCGCTTGCGGTTCAAGGTGGCACTTTGTAAAAGAATTCCAGCGGCGATCGGTACTGCTTCGCAATAAACTCAACATTGTCATCCGTTTATAGATAGTCAAACATCCAAACCTTGGCGATATTACCAGTAAGTCCAATTGCCAGTGGAAATAATCCACAGGCCCAGCAAGCCGTTCGTCACTGCGTGCGCAAGGATGGGCGCCCACAGATTCCGGTAGCGTACATACAAAACCGTGTAAGCAGCGCCGGCGACCATACCCGCCAGCCATAAATTGTGCTCGAAGCCGAATAATATCACCGTGACAACGAAACCACGCCAACTTATGTGTGCGGGGTCAACACTTTCGAAGTCAGCGGCGTCAATCCAGCGCAGCAGGAAGGAGCGCCAGAACAATTCTTCCATCACCGGCACGACCAGGGCGGCCCCGGCGATGCGCACCATCACCATCAACCAGTCGATCTGGCCGCCGGTGCGCGGATCGAAGCCCTCGGCCGAGCCGACGATCATCCAGCCGGCATTGAGCTTGATCCAGAGGACCAGCACGACGGCGCCAACGAGAGCGGACAGCACGGCCGCCCGCCAGGGAAGACGTGGCACGGCGAGCTCGCCAAATTGTCGCCAAAAAGCGACAAGCAGGGCCAGCACGACACCGATTTTCAGCGCGTACAGCCAGCGCAGCGAAGCGCCCGGGATGCCGGCGCGCTCGAGCAGGTCGCTGCCGATGATGAAACCGATATAGGCCAGGAAAGGCCAGATCCGCAACCATGCGGCCGGGCTGAACATGGGACCGTTCGCCTCGCCCGCCACCACACTGCCCTGTTCGTCTCGTTGCGCCATGTCGCTCCTGCTCGTTGGTCCGCCTTAAGCCTTGCCGCGCGCCTCGATCTGATCCCATTTCTCCAGCGCGGCCAGCAATTCCTCCTCGATCTGGGCAAAGCGCGCATTGATGCGCTTGGCGTCGGCCGGGTTGGTCTTGTAAAAATCCGGTGCATTGAGCTGGATCGTGATCGCGCTCTGCTCGTCTTCCAGACTGGCTATGAGCAGCGGCAATTCTTCCAGCTCGCGCTGTTCCTTGTAACTCAACTTTTTGTTTTTGGCAACTACCGGTGCAGCGGCTGCCTCGGCCTTGGGGGCCGGTTTGGCGGCGGGCGCCGGGGCCAGGGCCTTGACGCGCTCCCAGTCGGTGTAGCCTCCGACGAATTCGCGCCACATGCCCTCGCCCTCGGCGACGATCACTTCGGTGACGACGTTGTCGAGGAAGGTGCGATCGTGGCTGACCAGGAAGACCGTGCCTTCGTAGTTTTCCAGCAACTCCTCGAGCAATTCGAGGGTGTCGATGTCGAGGTCGTTGGTCGGCTCGTCGAGCACCAGGCAGTTGGCCGGCTTGGCGAACAGGCGCGCCAGCAGCAGGCGGTTGCGCTCGCCGCCGGAGAGGGACTTGACGGGCGAACGGGCGCGCTCGGGCGCGAACAGGAAGTCCGACAGATAGCTCATGACGTGCTTGCGCTGGCCGTTCACCTCCACGAAGTCGCTGCCGGGGGCGATGGTGTCCATCAGGCTCGCCTCTTCATTGAGCTGGGAGCGCATCTGGTCGAAGTAAGCCACTTCGAGCTTGGTGCCGAGCTTGACGATGCCGCTGTCGGCCGACTCTTCACCGAGGATGATCTTGAGCAGGGTCGTCTTGCCGGCGCCGTTCGCGCCGATCAGGCCGACCTTGTCGCCACGCAAAACGGTGCCACTGAAGTCGCGGATGATGACCTTCTCGCCATAGGCCTTGCTGACGTTTTCCAGGTCCGCCACGATCTTGCCGGAGCGTTCGCCCCCGCCCACATCGAGCTTGACCTGGCCCTGCTGGTCGCGCCGTGCGGCGCGTTGCAGGCGCAGCGTTTCCAGGCGCTTGACGCGGCCTTCGTCGCGCACGCGGCGCGCCTTGACGCCCTTGCGGATCCAGACTTCTTCCTGGGCCAGGAATTTGTCGAACTTGGCCGATTCGACTTCTTCGATCTCCAGCTGTTCGCTCTTGCGGGTCTGGTAGGCGGTGAAGTTGCCCGGGAACGAGAGCAGCTTGCCGCGGTCCAGTTCGATGATGCGGGTGGCCACGTTGTCAAGGAAGCTGCGGTCGTGGGTGATGAACAGCACCGAGCCCTTGAAGTCGCGCAGCAAGCCTTCGAGCCACATGATGGAGCGGAAGTCGAGGTGGTTGGTCGGTTCGTCAAGCAGCAGCACGTCCGGCGCCGACACCAGGGCCACGGCCAGGGCCACGCGCTTTTGCATGCCGCCCGAGAGCGTGCCCATGAGGGCGTCGCGCGCCAGCGACAGGCGGTCGAGCGTGGTGTCGACCTTGTTGGCCAGGCTCCAGCCGTCGGTGGCGTCGAGCTTGACTTGCAAGTCGTGCATGCGCTCCATCAGCGCTTCGTCGTCGCCCTGGCCGAACTGGCCCGTCAGGGCCTCATATTCGGAGAGCATGGCTTGCTGCTCGCCCATGCCGGCGGCGACGGCGTCGAACACCGACATGGCCGGGTCGAAGGTCGGTTCCTGCTCGACATAGGCGATGTTCAGGCCCTGCTGCATGACGAGCAAGCCATCATCGAGCTTCATGCGCCCGGAAATGATCTTCAGCAGCGAGGACTTGCCGGTGCCGTTGCGCCCGATCAGGCCGACGCGTTCGCCCGCTTCGAGGGAAAATTCCGCGTGGTCGAGCAACGCGACGTGGCCGAACGCGAGTTGCGCCGACGAAAGAGAGATGACAGCCATGATAGGGGTGCGGTGTGCGGCGGTGCGCCAGGATGGCGTCGCGGCCCCGCTTGAGAAATGATCGAAGCCGACATTGTACCGGTTGCGCCCCCTGAGCGGCCAATTGGACTGCAATTTTACCCAGTTCAGGGTGCACTGCCGATGGCGTCGAGATAGTAGGCGGTCGCTTCGGCGAGACCTTCGGCGACGCGATGGGTCGCCACATAACCGAGCAGCGTACGCAGCTTGCCAATGTCGGCCTGGGAATGGCGCACATCACCGTTGCGAAACGGCAGGTAAGCCACGCGCGCACGCGCGGCGGCGGCCTGGCACGGCACCACCTGCGCGCGGATCAAGCCGATCAGGGCATTGAGTGATGTACGTTCGCCAAGGGCCACGTTGTAGATCTGGTTGAGGGCGGCAGGATTGTCGGAGGTGGCGGCCAGGATATTCGCCTGCACGACATTAGCCACATAGCAAAAGTCGCGGCTGGTCTCACCGTCGCCATAGACTTCGATGGTGTCGCCGCGCAGGAAAGCCTTGTACCAGGCAGGGATGACGGCCGCATAGGCGCCGTCGGGGTCCTGGCGCGGACCGAAAACGTTGAAATAGCGCAAACCGATCGAATTGAAGCCGTAGCAGCGGGCGAACACTTCAGCATACAGCTCATTCGCATATTTAGTGACAGCGTAAGGTGAGAGTGGCCGGCCGATGACGTGTTCAACTTTGGGCAATGCGGGATGGTCGCCATAGCTGGCGCTGGATGCAGCGAACACGAAGCGGGCAACCCGCGCCTGACGACTGGCCACCAGCATATTGAGGAAGCCGCTGACATTGACGGCATTGCTGCGCAGTGGATCGGCCAGCGAGCGGGGCACGCTACCCAGCGCCGCCTGATGCAAGACAAAGTCGACGCCGGCCGTGGCCGCAGCGCAATGATTGGCATCGCAGATATCGCCGCAGTGGAAGCGGAAGCGCTGCCATTGGCCGGGAGTGACGAGCTGCTGCACACGGTCCAGGTTGGCCTGGAAACCGGTCTCAAAATTGTCCAGGCCGACCACGTGCTGCTCGAGTCCAAGCAGTGTTTCGAGCAAGTTCGACCCAATGAAGCCGGCCACGCCGGTGACCAGCCAAGTCTTCGGCGCCGCCAGCAAGGCTGCTTGAACTTGTCTATAGGTGTTCGCCGCAGGCATGTCACTCTCAGCAGGTGTTGACCTGTGCCTGAGAATGAAGGAATGGCGCACCGCCATCTTGACTTTGATCTACTTACAGGGCGTTTACCGGCGCTCAGCGCAGAGGCCAGCCGGAGGGGAGCCGACTCGGCTATAATTGCGCTCGCTTCAAGTGTCCTCCCCGTAGCACAATGGATAGTGCACATGCCTCCTAAGCGTGGGATACAGGTTCGATTCCTGTCGGGGGGACCAAAAATAACAATAAAATCAACAACTTAGTTTTTCATCGTGACACCGCTGTGACAAACAACGATTCGCTCCTATTCCATTAACCGTACTAGCCTAAACCGCACTTCTGACTGACAAAGTCCTGCTGACAGCGTCGGTCGAAGAATATCAATCTTTTGTGGGGCGCAGTGAGAAAAATTGTCCGTCCCAAGAAGATAGGCTTTACTATTGTTTATGCAATTCTTCGGTCTAGGAATTAATGACTAACGATGAGCTAACGAAATTAACCTCAGGGAAATTTTCCTATCAGATGCCTTATCAGGATTATTTGAATATAATCTATGACGCAACTGAAAAAATAAAGGTTTCTGAATTATTTACATCATTTTCCAACTCAATGGAATTTGCTGCAAACCTTTACGGCTACAACCCACCTCGTTATACACAACTTGAAAGCAAGCCCATTTCACGAAGGGTCTTGATGG
>JAZJYP010000073.1:0-14045 GCA_040390345.1 Pseudomonadota bacterium
TGCCGGGCACCACGCGCGACTCGATCGAAGTGCCGTTCGAGCGCGACGGCAAGAATTACACGCTGATCGACACGGCCGGTATCCGCCGCCGCGGCAAGGTGTTCGAAGCGATCGAAAAATTCTCGGTCGTCAAAACGCTGCAGTCGGTGTCGGAAGCGAACGTCGTCGTCCTGCTGCTCGACGCCCAGCAAGACATCTCGGAGCAGGACGCCCACATCGCCGGCTTCATCCTCGAATCGGGCCGCGCCCTGGTCGTGGCCGTCAACAAGTGGGACGGCCTGCAGTCGGACGAGCGCGACGAGATCAAGATCGACCTCGACCGCAAGCTCGACTTCCTGTCCTTCGCCAAGACCCACTTCATCTCGGCCCTGAAGGCCACCGGCATTGGCCAGCTGATGAAGTCGGTCGACGCCGCCTACGCTGCAGCGACGGCCGACCTGTCGACGCCGCGCCTGACGCGCGCGCTGATCGAAGCGGTGGAGAAGCAGGAACCGAAGCGCAAGGGTTCGATCCGTCCGAAGATGCGCTATGCCCACCAGGGTGGCCAGAATCCGCCGATTATCGTGATCCACGGCAACGCTTTGGATGCCGTCAGCGAGCCCTACAAGCGCTATCTGGAAAAACATTTCCGCGATACCTTCAACCTGGTCGGCACGCCGCTGCGCATCGAATTGCGCGTGGGTAAGAATCCATTTGCTAAATCGTAAGTTTTGGTGAGAATTTGAGGGGCTGCCAGTACACAAAAGTGTAAAACAATGTACAGTAGCTTCGGGACATCGTTCGTCTTTATACAATGATGATCCCGGCACTTGAAAACGAGCGAGATGCCTCCAATTCTTAAATACAACAACATCACGGAGCTGTTATGAGCAACAAAGGGCAACTGTTACAAGACCCATTCCTCAATGCCTTGCGCAAAGAGCATGTTCCCGTCTCAATCTACCTGGTCAACGGGATTAAACTTCAAGGGCATATCGAGTCCTTCGACCAATACGTGGTCCTGCTGCGTAACACGGTCACCCAGATGGTCTACAAGCATGCCATTTCCACCGTCGTACCGGCGCGCGCCGTCAATCTCAACCTTGACGCCGACGCTGAATAACGCCATGGGCGTTTGGGCCACGGGCACGACGGCCACCCACACCCGACCAGGCCGCGTATGCGCGCAGCCCTAGTCGGTATCGACTTCGGCGCTGGCGATTTCAACGCCAGCGTGGAAGAGTTGTCCCTGCTCGCCCGCTCGGCAGGGGCCGAGCCGATCACCATCATCACCGCCAAGCGATCCAGCCCGGACGCGGCCTACTTCGTCGGCAGCGGCAAGGCCGACGAAATCGGCCAGGCTTGCCTTGACGAGAACATCGACATCATCATCTTCAACCATGCGCTCTCGCCGGCCCAGCAGCGCAACCTCGAGAAGCGCCTGAACATCCGGGTGCTCGACCGCACCAGCCTGATCCTCGACATCTTCGCCCAGCGCGCCAAGAGCCACGAGGGCAAGCTGCAGGTGGAGCTGGCCCAGCTGCAGCACCTGGCCACGCGCCTGATCCGCGGCTGGACCCACCTGGAGCGGCAAAAGGGCGGTATCGGCCTGCGCGGTCCGGGCGAGACCCAGCTCGAGACCGACCGCCGCCTGATCGGCGATCGGGTCAAGGCCTTGCGCGCGCGCCTGGCCAAGCTGCACAAGCAGCACGAGACCCAGCGCCGCGCGCGCGGGCGCAGCCACACCTTCTCGGTCTCGCTGGTGGGTTACACCAACGCCGGCAAGTCGACCCTGTTCAACGCCCTGACCAAGGCCGGCGTGTATGTCGCCGACCAGTTGTTCGCCACCCTCGACACCACTTCGCGCCGCATCTTCCTGGGCGCCGACGTGGGCAACGTCGTCATCTCCGACACCGTCGGCTTCGTGCGCGAACTGCCGCACCAGCTGGTGGCGGCGTTTCGCGCCACGCTCGAGGAAACCATCCACGCCGACCTGCTGCTGCACGTCGTCGACGCCGCCAGCCCGGTGCGCATGGAGCAGATCGAGCAGGTCAACCTGGTGCTCAAGGAGATCGGCGCCGACCACATCCCCCAGATCCTGGTGTGGAACAAGATCGACGCGGCGGGCCTGGAGCCGGCCGTGGAACGTGACGAATATGCTAAGATCAGTCGCGTTTTTATCAGCGCCCAGAAGGGCGCCGGCCTCGATTTGCTGCGCGCCGCGGTGGTCGAGGCGGCCAAGGGCGCGCCCGGTCTGACCCACCTTTATGAAGAGCAGGACGAAGCCGAACCGGACTACGCGCTGGACACACAGGACGCGGAGCCGGCCGAAATTCTAACCTCCACCAGACCACACTAGCATGCTCGCCTCCCTACTCAAACGAATCGGCATCAGCCTCTCGCTCAATGATCCCCGCTGGGGACGCAAGCCGGACGAGGACCGCAAAGCCCAGGAAAGCAAGAAGCCGGGCGAAGGCCCGCCCGACCTCGACCAGATGTGGCGCGACTTCAACACGCGCCTGAACCGCTTTTTCGGCGCCCGCAACAGCGATGGCGGCGGAGGCGGCAACTACCGGCCCGACATGAAGGGCGCCAGCGTCACGGCGGCGGTGGTGGCCATCATCATCGCCTTCATCTGGCTCGCCAGCGGCGCCTTCATCGTGCAGGAAGGCCAGGTCGGCGTGGTCACCACCTTCGGCAAGCTCAGTCACAAGACCGGCGCCGGCTTCAACTGGCGCTGGCCGTATCCGTTCCAGGCCAACGAGACGGTCAACGTGTCGCAGGTGCGCACCGCCGAGATCGGCTATCGCGGCTCGGTCAACGCCAAGAACCCGAAAGAGGCGCTGATGCTCACCGACGACGAGAACATCATCGACATCCAGTTCGCGGTGCAGTACACGCTCAAGGATCCGGTCGCCTGGATCTTCAACAACCGCGACCAGGACGAGACGGTGCGCCAGGTCGCCGAGACGGCCATCCGCGAAGTGGTCGGCAAGAGCAAGATGGACTTCGTGCTCTACGAGGGGCGCGAGAAGGTCGCCAACGACGTGCACCAGCTGATGCAGCAGATCGTGGACCGCTACGCGCTCGGTGCCCAGATCACCAACGTGACGATGCAGGGCGTGCAGCCGCCGGAGCAGGTGCAGGGCGCCTTCGACGATGCGGTCAAGGCCGGCCAGGACCGGGCGCGCGCCACCAACGAGGGCGAAGCCTACGCCAACGACGTCATTCCACGGGCGCGCGGCAATGCGGTGCGCCTGTTGCAGGACGCCGAAGCCTACCGTTCGATGGTCGTCGAGAACGCCACCGGTAACGCCTCGCGCTTCAACCAGGTCGTCAGCGAGTACCAGAAGGCGCCGGCCGTCACGCGCGACCGGATGTACCTCGACACCATGCAGCAGATCTTCACCAGCGCCAGCAAGGTGATGGTCGACGCCAAATCGGGCAGCAACATGCTGTACCTGCCGCTCGATAAATTGATCGCGCAGACCGCCGCCAATGACGCGGCCGTCGGCGCCAAGTCGGGACCGGTGCAGTCGCTGCCGGTGCCGCCGCAGGAAATCCTGGCGCCGATCGACCAGGCGCGCCAGCGCGACAGCCGTTCGCGCGAATCGACACGTGATCGGGAGAGCCGCTAATGAACCGCCTAGTTACCTTATTCGTCACGGGCTTCATCGGCTTGATGATCTTGTCGTCGACCGTGTTCGTGGTCGACCAGCGCAAATACGCGATCGTGTTCGCCCTCGGCGAGGTGCGCGAAGTGATCAGCGAACCTGGCTTGCATTTCAAGCTGCCGCCGCCGTTCCAGAACGTGCTGTTCCTCGACAAGCGCGTGCTCACCATCGATACCCCGGGCGCCGACCGTTTCATCACGGCCGAGAAGAAGAACATCCTGATCGACGCTTTCGTCAAATGGCGCATCACGGCGCCGCGCCTGTACTACGTCAGCTTCGGCGGCGAAGAGAGCCGCGCGCGCGACCGCATGTCGCAGATCGTCAAGGCTGCCTTGAACGATGAAATCACCAAGCGCACCGTGCGCGAGGTGATCTCGGGCGAGCGCGGCAAGGTGATGGAGGCGATCCGCAACAAGGTCGTGGCCGAAGCGCGCCAGATCGGCGTCGAGATCATCGACGTGCGCCTCAAGCGCGTCGATTACGTCGAGCAGATCAACAATTCGGTGTATGACCGCATGAAAGCCGAGCGCACCCGCGTGGCCAACGAATTGCGTTCGACCGGGTCGGCCGAATCGGAGAAGATCCGCGCCGACGCCGACCGCCAGCGCACCGTGATCATGGCCGAAGCGTTCCGCGACGCCGAGAAGATCAAGGGTGACGGCGATGCCAAGGCGTCGCAGATTTACGCCCAGGCGTTCGGCAAGAACCCCGAGTTCTACAAGTTCTACCGCTCGCTCGAAGCCTACAAGGCCACCTTCAAGAGCCATGGCGACGTGATGGTGCTGGACTCGAATTCCGAGTTCTTCAAGTATTTCAAAGCCCCGGGCACAGGAAAGTAGGGTGGGCACAGGTGCCCACGCGCCGCGTGGGCCCGTGGGCCCACCCTACATTTGCTTTCGCATCCATTCCATTTCGGGTAAAATCGATGGTTCGGCGCCGCATTTGCGTGCGCCTGTGCGCGTTGTTGCTCGATTTTTAACAATCTCCCCTGACTCATTCCTGCCCATGCCTAATTGGCTGCTGCCTGAACATATTGCCGACGTCTTGCCGTCGGAAGCGCGCAAGATCGAAGAGCTGCGTCGCCTGATGCTCGATAACTTCCGCCTGTACGGCTACGAGCTGGTGATGCCGCCCCTGCTCGAATACGTCGACTCGCTGCTCACCGGGGCGGGCCAGGACACGGACCTGCGTACCTTCAAGCTGGTCGACCAGATCTCGGGCCGTATGCTCGGCCTGCGCGCCGACATGACCACGCAAGTGGCCCGCATCGACGCCCACCTCCTGAACCGCGCCTCCGTCACCCGCCTGTGCTACGCCGGCAGCGTGCTCCATACCCGTCCATCGGGCCTGCACGCCACGCGCGAGCCGCTGCAGATCGGCGCCGAAATCTACGGCCACGCCGGCCTCGAAGCGGACGCCGAAATCCAGGAGCTGGCGCTCGGCTCCCTGGCCCTGGCCGGCTTTACCGACGTGCGCCTGGACTTGTCGCATGTGGGCGTGTTACGCGCTATCATTGGCGACGATGCCGGTGTCAAGAAGGACGAAGCGGCGATCTACGCGCTGCTGCGCGCCAAGGACACGCCAGGCCTGGAAGTGTTGAGCAAAAATTACCCGCCCGTGGTGCGCGAGGCGCTGCTGGCCCTGCCGCACCTGTATGGCGACGTCGAGGTGCTGGCGCGTGCGCGCGACGTGCTGCCGCCGCTGCCGGGCATTACCCGTGCGCTGGCCGAACTGGCCGCGCTGGGCGCCTGCGCCATCGGCCGCGCCGAGGTCGCAATCGACCTGGCCGACCTGCGCGGCTACCAGTATGAAAGCGGCGCGATGTTCGCGCTGTATGTTCCCGGCCTGCCGAACGCGGTGGCGCGTGGCGGACGGTACGACCATGTGGGCGAAGCGTTTGGCCGGGCCCGTCCCGCCACGGGCTTCTCCATGGATTTGCGCGAACTGGCGCGGCTTCTGCCGACCGCCGAGCGCAAACATTCGATCCGCGCACCCTGGGGCAATGCGCCCGAGCTGCGTGAAAAGATCGCTCAGTTGCGCGCCGCTGGCGAGGTGGTGATTCAAAGCCTCCCGGGCCACGACAACGAGCAGGACGAGTTCGAGTGCGATCGCGTACTCGTCCTCGAAGGGACTAACTGGATTCTCAAAAACTTAGGCTAAGTGTGATGTCAAAGAAAAACGTGGCAAAGAACGTCGTTGTCATCGGTACCCAATGGGGCGATGAAGGCAAAGGTAAAATCGTCGACTGGTTGACCGACAACGCCGCTGGCGTGGTGCGCTTCCAGGGCGGCCATAATGCGGGCCATACGCTCGTCATCAAGGGCGTCAAGACGGCCTTGCAGCTGATCCCTTCGGGCATCATGCGCGAAGGCGTGGCCTGCTACATCGGCAACGGTGTGGTGGTGTCGGTGCCGGACGTGATGCGTGAAATCGACAAGCTGGCCGCCATCGGCGTCGAAGTCGTGTCGCGCCTGAAGATTTCCGAAGCCTGCCCGGCGATCCTGCCGTACCACGTCGCCATCGATGTGGCGCGCGAAGTGGCGCGCGGCGACGCCAAGATCGGCACCACCGGCAAGGGCATCGGCCCGGCCTATGAAGACAAGGTGGCGCGGCGCGCGATCCGGATCGCCGACATGCTCAACGAAGGCCGTTTCGCCGAGAAGCTCCGGGAGAATCTCGACTACCACAATTTCGTGCTGACCAATTACCTGAAGGCGCCGGCCGTCGAATTCCAGAAGACCTTCGACGATGCGATGGCCCTGGTGCCGCGCCTGAAGCCGATGGTGGGCGACGTCTCCTCGGCCCTGTACGCGGCCCACAAGGCGGGCGGCAACCTGCTGTTCGAAGGCGCGCAAGGTTCGCTGCTCGATGTCGACCATGGCACCTATCCCTTCGTGACCTCGTCGAACTGCGTGGCCGGCAACGCCGCCGCCGGTTCCGGCGTGGGCCCGAACATGCTGCACTACATCATGGGCATCACCAAGGCCTACACCACGCGCGTGGGCTCGGGTCCGTTCCCGTCCGAACTGCCTACCGACGCCGGCGTGGGCCACCACCTGTCCTCGATCGGCCATGAATTCGGTACCGTCACCGGCCGTGCGCGCCGCTGCGGCTGGTTCGATGCCGCCTTGCTGCGCCGCTCGGTGCAGATCAACGGCGTCTCGGGCATGTGCCTGACCAAGCTCGACGTGCTCGACGGCCTCGAGTCGCTCAAGCTGTGCACCGGCTACAAGCTCGACGGACGCGACGTGGATATTTTCCCGGTCGGCGCCGAAGATGCGTCGCGCTGCGTGCCGGTCTACGAGGAAATGCCGGGCTGGAAGGAAAGCACCGTCGGCGCCAAGTCGCTGGCCGAACTGCCAGCCACCGCGCGCGCCTACATCAAGCGCATCGAGGAACTGGTCGGCGTCCCCGTCGACATGGTTTCGACCGGCCCGGATCGGGAAGAGACGATCGTGCTGCGCCATCCATTCGAATAAGACAGAGGAGCTGAAATGACGACCCCACAATCGACCGATAAAGACCTCTGGGTATCCTGGGACGAGTACCACCGCCTGATCGAGCGCCTGGCGCTGAAGGTGTACGAATCGGGCTGGAAATTCGACCAGGTGCTGTGCCTGGCGCGCGGCGGCGTGCGTCCGGGCGACGTGTTCTCGCGCATCTTCGACGTGCCGCTGGCGATCCTGTCGACCAGCTCCTACCGTGAAGAAGCGGGCACCGTGCGCGGCGACCTCGATATCGCCAAGTACATGACGATGACCAAGGGCCCGCTGGCCGGCAAGATCCTGCTGGTGGACGACCTGGCCGACTCGGGCGTCACGCTCGACAAGGTCACCAAGCACCTGACGCAAAACTTCACCGGCGTGACCGAAGTGAAGTCGGCCGTCATCTGGGTCAAGGGCTGCTCGTCGATCCGTCCGGACTACTTCCTGGAAGACCTGCCGCACAATCCGTGGATCCACCAGCCGTTTGAAGACTACGACGGCCTGCGCCCGCACCAGCTGTCGGCATGGATGAAGAAGTTCGAGAAGTAATCACACCTCCATAGTGGTGGGTATCGGCTGCGCCTCGCCCACCCTACGCCTCTGCCCGCGCCAACAAAAGTGGCGTAGGGTGGGTGAGCGCAGCGATACCCACCAAGTGCAGCCATGACACAAACCTTCATCCAGACCTTCATCCTGCTGATCCTCGTGACCGACCCGTTCGGCAACGTGCCGCTGTTCGTCAGCGCGATGCAGCCGGTGGCGCCCAAGCGCCGCTGGAAGGTGGTGGTGCGCGAATGCCTGATCGCCTATGGCGTGCTGCTGATCTTCATGTTCTTCGGCCGCCACCTGCTGGCGGCCATGCAGCTGTCCGAAATTTCGCTGCGCATTGGCGGCTCGGTGATCCTGTTCCTGATTGCCATGCGCATGGTGTTCCCGCAGCCGGGCGGCCTGTTTGGCAGCGACGGCGAGGAGGCGGGCGAACCGTTCATCGTCCCGCTGGCCATTCCCGCCATTGCCGGCCCGTCGGCGCTGGCCACGGTGCTGCTGTTTTCGTCCGATACGAAGATGGAAGTGATGGTCCACATCGGCGCGCTGACCTCCGTGGCCATCGTCTGGCTGGCCGTGTTCCTGTCGGCCGAGCGCCTGCAAAATGCACTCGGGCCGCGCGTAATGACGGCCTTCGAGCGTTTGATGGGCCTGATCCTGACGGCGATGGCCGTCGAGATGCTGCTCGCGGGGATCCGCGAGTTCCTCAAGTCGATCTGATTATTTGGTCGCGGCCAGCGCGCCGCGTGCGATCGTGCCATCCTGGGCGCTGCTGCCGCCGCTGATGCCGATGGCGCCAATGACCTTGCCGTTCACGATGATCGGCTCCCCGCCTTCAATCAGGATCGTGTCCGGCAGCGAGAGCAGGGCGTTGCGCCCGCCGCCCACGCCATCTTCGAGCGCCTTGGTCGGGCGCCGCAGCATGGCCGCGGTGCGCGCCTTCTGTACGGCGATGTTCACGCTGGCGCTTTGCGTATCGTCCAGCACTTCAAAAAACACCGGGAAGCCATGCGTGTCGACGATCGAAATGGCGACGCTGATATTGAGCTTGTGCGCTTCCACTTCCGCCGCAGCGGCCAGCTTCCGGGCCGCTTCCAGGTTGATCGAGTGGCCGTAGCTCGCTTGCTGGGCAGCTGCGCCGCCAACGGCGAGGGCGAGCAGGGCGCCCGTGAACAAATGCTTCGCTTGCATGGAAAATCCTTTCAAAGTGGGATCAGCCGGCCATTCTAATCCCAAATGATGCAGAATTGGCAAGTTCAATCGCAGGCGTCGAGCGCAGGCCGTGCAGGCGCATGTGGCTGCCATGTTCGGCCAGCTTGAACACGCTGGCGATGCGCACCAGCGCCTGGGCCTGCGAGCGCAGCGATTCGGCCGCCGCAGCCGCTTCTTCGACCAGCGCCGCATTTTCCTGGGTGACGACATCAAGCTGCTTGATGGCCTGGTTGACCTGCTCGATGCCGGTAGCCTGCTCCAGTGCCGCACCACTGATATCGCCCATGATATTGGTCACGTGCTGGACGCTGTCGACCACTTCCTGCATGGTGGCGCCAGCCTGGCCGGCCAGGCTGGCGCCGGCCGCGACCTTTTCGACCGAATTGCCGATCAGGGCCTTGATCTCGTGCGCGG
This sequence comes from Pseudomonadota bacterium, assembly GCA_040390345.1. GTDB lineage: Bacteria > Pseudomonadota > Gammaproteobacteria > Burkholderiales > Burkholderiaceae_D > Telluria_A. The sequence continues at coordinate 9,311 of JAZJYP010000073.1, forward strand.
CATTGGCCGAGCGCTGCGCCAGGGTGCGCACTTCGCCCGCCACGACGGCAAAGCCGCGGCCTTCTTCGCCGGCGCGCGCCGCTTCGACGGCGGCGTTGAGCGCCAGGATATTGGTCTGGAAGGCGATCGAATCAATGACGGCAATGATGTCGACGATGCGGCGTGAAGCCGTATCGATGGCGGCCATCGTCTCGACCACCTGGGTGACGGCCGCACCGCCCTTGACGGCCACGCCCGATGCACTGTTGGCCAGCTTGCCTGCCTCGCGTGCATTGCCGGCATTGGTGTTGACGGTGCCGATCAGGTGCTCCATCGACGTCGACGTCTCTTCCAGCGCGCTGGCCTGTTCTTCGGTGCGCGCGGCCAGGTCCTGGTTGCCGCCGGCGATCTGCGCCGAAGCCGAGGCAATCGTTTCGGCGGCGCTGCGCAATTCGCCCACGGTCGCTGCCAGATTGTTTTGCATGGTGTCCATCGCGCCGAGCAGGCTGGCAGGATGGTCGGTGTGGACTGGATCGCTCAAGTCGCCCGCGGCGATGCGGCGCACGATGCGGGCCGCATATTCCGGCTCGCCGCCCAGTTCACGGTAGATGTTTTGTACCAGCAGGTAGCCGGCCAAGGCCGCAGCCAGCGTGCCGAAGGCGATCAGCGAGCCCAGTTCCACACGCAGGCTGCCGTAGTGCGCCACCGACTGGACGTATTCTTCGTGGGCGACTCGCACCTGCAAGGCGCGTAGCGCTTCGATGCCATGCACCACCGGCGGCAGCAGCGCTTCGTAGCGCGCCATCTGGGCGCGCGCTTCGTCCATCTTGCCCTGGCGCGCCAGCGTCAGCAGGGGTTGCAAGCCCTCTTGCAGCATGCGCGCGCGGTCGGTGGCGAAGGTGTCGGCGAGGATTTTCTCTTCCGGCGTGAGGTAGGTGGCCATGTACGCGGCCCACACCGTGGTGGCCTGGCTGATGTTCTCGCCGACCTTGACGGCAAAGTCGCCCTGCTGGCCGTTCAGGCCTTGCAGCACGGCGATGCGGTTGCGTAGCATCAGGTCGCTGATGCTCGAGATCTGGTCGAGCGCGACGGTGCGGTCTTCATACACGGTCTTGAGGGCGGCATTGGCCTGGCTCATGCCGACCATGCCGAGCATGCCCACAATCAGCGCCACCAGCGCGAGAAAGCCAATCACGGCGGCCACGCGCAAACGTAAAGTCCATTTCATTGTCGGTATCCTGGCAGGTGCCGACAGCGTAGGGTGCGTCGGCGGGTGCGCGGATTGTACCTGACAACATTGACAAGAAACTCACTAATTGTCACGCCTGGTTCGACTTCTACTGCTTGAGTATCCATTTCAGCACAGACGGATAGCGCGCTGGCAGCAGGCGCGCCAGCCAGTCGGTCAGGCGCGCATTGTGGCCGGTCAGGATACGGCGCTTGCCCCGGGCAACGCCGCGCAGGATAGCGTCGGCGCATTGCTGCGGCGGCGTGCATAACAGCTTGCTGAATTTGGCAATGATGTCGGCCTCCTCGGCGCCGGCATGCTGGCCAAGGCGCGCGTTGGTGCCGATGTCGGTGCGAATGCCGCCCGGGTGGACCGTGGTGGCCTGGACGCCGCTGCCTTCGAGTTCGAGCCACAGGCATTCGGTAAAACCGCGCACCCCGAACTTGGACACGTTATAGGCGGACTGGCAGGGAAAGCCGACGATGCCGAACACGCTTGAGAGGTTGACGATATGGCCGCTGCGGCGCGCCAGCATGGGCGGCAGGAAGGCCTTGCTCAGGTAGATCACGCCCCACAGATTGATCGACAGCTGCCACTCGATTTCTTCGATGGTCGAGTGTTCGGTGGTGGCGGCCAGCGCCACGCCGGCGTTGTTGAACAGGTAGTCGGCGTGGCCAAAATCGCGCAGCACCTCGTCGGCATGGGCAAAGGCGGCAACGCGCTGCGACACGTCAAGCCGGTAGCTGCGCACCTCGGCGTTGCCGCACTGGCGCACCGTCTCCGCCAGCCCCGCCATATTCACGTCCGACAGGGCCAGCCGCGCACCGGCCCTGGCCAGTCCCAGCGCCAGGGCGCGGCCAATTCCGGAGGCGGCACCTGTCACGACGGCGACTTTTTCGTGGTATATCTGCATGGCTGGCTTTCGCAATCTTTTGAAGGAGTGGGAATGGAAATCGCCTTGATCGTGCTGCTCGTGCTGGTACTGGGCTTGCTGGCCCTGATACAACTGGCGCCGGCCAGGATGACCGCCATCGGCCTGGGCCTGGAGCGCCGGCGCTCCGGCCTCGCGCGCAAGGAGGCAACGGTGCCCGGTTTTTGCATGCCCTACCTGGAAGGCGGCAGCGGCACACCCCTGATTCTGGTGCATGGCTTCGCCGGCGACAAGGACAACTTTACCCGCATGGCCCGCTGGCTCACGCCGCACTACCGGGTCATCCTGCCCGATTTGCCGGGGTTTGGAGAGGCGGGCCGCGACCCAGCCGCGCTCTACACCATCGATGCCCAGGTCGAGCGCCTGCGCCAGTTCTGCGACGCGCTGGGTCTCGAACGGATCGATTTGGGCGGCAATTCGATGGGCGGCTTCATCGCCGCCCAGTTCTGCGCGATGTATCCCGAGCGTGTGCGCAGCGTCTGGCTGCTCGACAACGCCGGCACCGAAGCGTCCCTCGACACCGACATCGTGGCCCACTACAAGGCCACCGGCGAGATGCCGCTGTTGCTCTCTTCCCTCGATGGCGTCGAGGCGATGGTGCGCGCCGTCGCCACGCGGCCGATCTTCATGCCCGGTTTCGTCAAGCGCACGCTGGGCGCGCGCGCGATGGCCGATTTTGCGCTGCACACCAAGATCATGCAGGACTTCCAGGACAGCCCCATGCTCGAAGCGCGTTACCGCGACATTCCCGTGCCGGCCCTGGTGCTGTGGGGTCGCGAAGACAAGGTCCTGTCGGTCAAGGCCGCTGCCGTGACGGCGGCTTTATTCGCCAAGAGCCAGGTGGTCATTATTGAGCGCATGGGCCATGTGCCGATGCTTGAGGCGCCACGCGCCAGCGCCCGCATCTACCTCGACTTCGCGCGCAGCCTGTAAGCCTCAGGTACCAGTCAGGCTGTTGAGGTTGTCGCTGCCGGGCGCGCCGAAGGCATGCTGCTTGAGCACATGCAGCTGGTCGCGCACTTGCGCCGCCTTTTCGAATTCGAGGTTCTTGGCGTGGTCGAGCATCAGTTTTTCCAGCCGCTTGATCTCGCGGCTGACCTGTTTCTCGCTCATCGCCTCGACCTTGGCCGTTTCCTGTTCCTCGTGCAGCAGTTCGCGCGCTTGTTGCGGGCTGTAGACGCCATCGATCATTTCCTTGATCGCCTTCTTGACGCCCACCGGCGTGATGTTGTGCTCCTTGTTGAAGGCGATCTGCTTGTTGCGCCGGCGCTCGGTTTCGTCGATGGCGCGGCGCATTGAATCGGTGACGCGGTCGGCATACATGATGGCCACGCCATTGAGGTTACGCGCCGCGCGCCCGATGGTCTGGATCAGGCTGCGCTCGGAACGCAGGAAGCCTTCCTTGTCGGCGTCGAGAATGGCGACGAGCGACACCTCGGGCAAATCGAGGCCCTCGCGCAGCAGGTTGATCCCCACCAGCACGTCGAAGGTGCCAAGGCGCAGGTCGCGCAAGATCTCGACCCGTTCCACGGTTTCGATATCGCTGTGCAGGTAGCGTACCTTGATATTGTGGTCGCCCAGGTATTCGGTGAGCTGTTCGGCCATGCGCTTGGTCAGCGTGGTGACGAGCACGCGCTCGTCCTTCTGCACGCGCAGGGTGATCTCGGACATCAAGTCGTCCACCTGCGAGATGGCCGGCTTGACGATGATCTGCGGGTCCACCAGGCCGGTCGGGCGCACCACCTGTTCGACGACATTGTCGGCGTGGGTGTTTTCGTAATCGGCCGGCGTGGCCGAGACAAACACGGTCTGGCGCAGCTTGGCTTCGAACTCCTGGAACTTGAGCGGGCGGTTGTCCAGTGCCGAGGGCAGGCGGAAGCCGTAGTCCACCAGGTTGGTCTTGCGCGAACGGTCGCCGTTGTACATTGCGTTCAACTGGCCGACGAGCACGTGCGACTCGTCCAGGAACATGATCGCGTCCTGCGGCAGGTAGTCCACCAGCGTGGGCGGCGGTTCGCCCGGCGCCGCGCCCGAGAGGTGGCGCGAATAGTTCTCGATGCCCTTGGTGAAGCCGATTTCGGCCATCATCTCCAGGTCGAAACGGGTGCGCTGTTCGATGCGCTGTTCTTCGATCAGCTTGTTTTCCTTGCGGAAGAACTCGAGCCGCTCGCGCAGCTCCTCCTTGATCGTCTCGATCGCGCGCAGCACCGTGCTGCGCGGCGTGACGTAGTGCGAGCCGGGATAGACGGTAAAGCGCGGGATCTTCTGGCGTACGCGGCCCGTGAGCGGGTCGAACAGCTGCAGCGATTCGATCTCGTCGTCCCACAGCTCGACGCGGATGGCCAGCTCCGCATGCTCGGCCGGGAAGATGTCGATGGTGTCGCCGCGCACGCGGAAGGTGCCGCGCCCGAAGTCGACCTCGTTGCGGTTGTACTGCATCTGGATCAGGCGCGCGATGATGTCGCGCTGGGCCACGCGGTCTTTTGCGCGCAGCGTCAGGATCATCTGGTGGTATTCGCTCGGGTTGCCGATACCGTAGATCGCCGACACGGTGGCGACGATGACGACGTCGCGCCGCTCCATCAGCGACTTGGTGC
>JAZJYP010000074.1:0-10271 GCA_040390345.1 Pseudomonadota bacterium
TTCAGCGTAATCCGCGTTGCTTGAGGTTGGTAGGTCAATACATTCTGTCTACTGGCGCCGTAGGGAGGGCGCAGCACAAGCGCCCACCCGGAACTGCTGCCGGGAGCCGCCATGTTTGACCTGCTACGCCTGAACCACTGGAGCAATCTGATTCGCAGCAGCGTGCCCTTGCCGCTGCGCGTCGACCTGTGGAACGGCCAGCGCCTCGACTTTTCTGCCGGGCCACCGCGCGTCACCATCCACGTGCCGCATGCCTCTGCCTTGCACTACCTGCTCTCGCCTTCGCTCGCCAACCTGGGCAAGGCCTATGTCGAAGGCGCCATCGAGGTGCGCGGGCGCGCCGTCGACATGATCGCCGTCGTCACGGCCCTCGCGCGCAACACGCTCAAGCCGCAAGGGCGCCTTGGCCGCGTGATCCGCAGCGTCACCCACAGCCGCGCCAGCGACGCGCGCACGGTGCAATACCACTACGACGTCTCCAACGACTTCTATGCCGCCTGGCTCGACCCGGGCATGGTCTACTCCTGCGCCTATTTTGAAAACGGCGACGAAGACCTGGCCCTGGCCCAGGAAAAGAAGATCGACCTGATCCTCGCCAAGATCGGCCTGCGGCCGGGTCACACCCTGCTCGATATCGGCTGCGGCTGGGGCGCGCTGGTACTGCGCGCGGCGCAGCGCCATGGCGTGCGCTGTGTCGGGGTCACGCTGTCGGAGAACCAGGCGCGCCTGGCGTGCGAGCGCGTCGCACAAGCAGGCCTGGAGCACCTGGTCGAGATCCGCCAGCAGGACTACCGCGACGTGCATGGGCAGTTCGACCGCATTACCAGCGTCGGCATGTTCGAGCACGTTGGCGTGAAGCACCTGCCGGCCTATTTCGCCCAGGTGCGCGCGCTGCTCGCGCCCGACGGCGTGGTCATGAACCATGGCATCACCTCCACCGATGTGGCCAATGGCGAAGCACCCTTCGGCGGCGGCGAATTCATCGAACGCTACGTGTTCCCGCAGGGCGAGCTGGCCCACCTGTCGACCGTCATCAAGGCGATGCAGGAAGGCGGACTGGAAGTGCGCGACGTGGAAAACCTGCGCCGCCACTACGCGCGCACCTGCGCCATCTGGACCGACAATTTCGAGGCCAGTGCGGCGCGCCTGCGCCAGCTGATCGATCCGAAACGTTTTCGCATCTGGCACGTCTACCTGGCCGGTGCCAGCTATGCGTTCAGCAGCGACTGGATCAGTCTTTACCAGATCGTCGCGGGACGCGCCGGCCTTGAGCCGGCGGGCATTCCCTGGTCGCGGCGCCATATTTACGTGCCATAAATTTGTGTCGCACGGAAACTAGAAATGCGGTTTAATGGGCGCTTCCATTTTTTGAAGGAAGCACATGAAATCGTGCCTGAGCCGTGTCGCCGTCCTGCTGGCGACTACCCTGCTGTGCCAAGGCGCTGCATTCGCCGCCCGCCCCATCGCCGACACCGACCTGTTCCAGTTCAAATGGATAGGCGATCCGCAGATGTCGACCGACGGCAAGGAAGTCGCCTTCGTCCAGGTCAGCGTGGACGAGAAGAAGGAAGGCTACGACACCTCGGTCTGGAGCGTGGCCACGGCCAGCGGCGCGCTGCGCCAGCTCACTGCCGCCAAGGGCGACGCGTCGCCGCGCTGGTCGCCCGACGGCAGCACGCTCGCCTTCCTGCGCACGGTGGAAAAGGATGGCAAGCCGCAGCCACCGCAATTGTGGCTGCTGCCCATGGCCGGCGGCGAAGCGCGCCAGTTGACGCGCCTGCCCAAGGGTGTCGCGAACCCGCGCTGGTCGCATGACGGCAAGACCATCGCCTTCACCAGCAGCAGCAATGCCGTCGACCTGGCGCGCGCCGACTGCGAAGCGGTGCCCGACGCCGACAAGAAGAAATGCGAAGGACCACGCAAGAGCGATGTACAGGTGATCACGCGCGCCGTCTACCGCGCCAATGGCGCCGGCTACCTCGACTTCGCCCACACCAGCCACCTGTGGACCGTGGCCGCCGATGGCAGCGCCAAACCGGCCCAGTTGACGCGCGGCGACCACGACGAGCGCAGCATCGCCTGGTCCTTCGATGACAAGCAGATCTACTACACTTCCAACCGCGACCTGGAACCCTACCTGCAGGTGGGCCAGACCACGATCTACGCCATTGCCGCCACCGGCGGCGAAGCGGCCACCGTGCTCAAGGTGATGGGCCGCGCGGGCGCGCTGTCGGTGAGCCCGCAAGGCAATGCGCTGGCCTATGTGTCGACCGCGACCACGCCGGTGCAGTCGCACACGGTGGCCAAGCTGTGGGTGCTGGACCTGGCCAGGCCGGGCGCTGCGCCGCGCAATCTGGCCGCCAATTTTGACTGGGAAGTCGATGGCGGCATCATCAACGACATGAACGCGCCGCGCGCCGGCGGCGAAACGCTGCCGCTGTGGAGCGCCGACGGCCAGTCCATCACCGTCGTGACGGCCAGGCAAGGCCGTGCCAACCTGACGCGCTTCGGCCTGGCCGGCGGCGTCACCGACGTCACCCGCGGCGACCAGGCCGTGCTGCGCTACACGGGCAATGGCCGTGACCTGGTGGCGCTGGTGTCGAACGCGCTGGAAGTAAACGACCTGTATGCGCTGGGCGAAGGTGCGCCACGCCGCCTCACCAACAGCAACCAGAAAATCATGGGCGAACTCACGCTCACGGCGCCACAAGACATGTGGTACAAGAGCTTCGACGGCCAGCAGATCCACGCGCTGGTGCAGTACCCGCCCGACTTCGATCCAAAGAAGAAGTACCCGCTGATCCTCAATATCCATGGCGGCCCGCACGCGGCTTATGGCTATGCCTTCTTCCACGAAATGCAGACGATGGCGGCCAGGGGCTACGTGGTGCTGTACCCGAACCCGCGCGGCAGCACCAGCTACGGCGAGAAGTTCGCCAATGTGATCCAGTACCGCTATCCGGGTGACGACTACAAGGACTTGATGGCCGGCGTCGATGAACTGGTCAAGCGCGGCCATATTGACGACAGGCATATGGGCGTGACGGGAGGCTCCGGCGGCGGCCTGCTGACCAACTGGGTGATCGGCCACACCAACCGCTTTGCGGCGGCCGTGTCGCAGCGCGACATCGCCAACTGGGCCGACTGGTGGTACACGGCCGACTTCACCCTGTTCAATGGCGAATGGTTCCGCAAGGCGCCGTTCGAAGATCCGGAAGACTTCCGCGCGCGCTCGCCGATCACCTACGTCAACAACATCAAGACGCCAACCATGCTGGTGCTGGGCGACGCCGACTCGCGCACGCCGGCCGAAGCCGGTGGCGACCAGATGTTCCGCGCGCTCAAGTACCGCAAGGTGCCCACGGCGATGGTGCGCTTCCCGGGTGAGTCGCATGAGCTGTCGCGCTCGGGCAAGCCGTGGCACCGGGTCGAGCGCCTGCAGCACATCCTTGGCTGGTTCGACCTCTACCTGACGGGCAAAAAGACCGACGCCTACGACCTGGTGCCGCCCGCGCGTTAATGGCGGCATCCGCGTGGGCGCATGCGCCCACCCGACGTGATGAATCGACGCCCGTAGGGTGGGCGCGGGCGCCCACGCGGTCCGCTAACGCATGCCTTCGGCGCCGCCCGCGATCAAGGCACGCAGGGCGGCGTAGACGTCTTCGAGCGAGGGCGCCAGTTCGTCGCCCAGCTGCAGCCACTCTTCGCGCTGGGTTCCCTGGTGCAGGCTGCCCGAGAGGCGCTCGGTCAGGCCGATGGCGCGCTGGGCGCCAAAATTGACCAGCACGCCCTTGAGCGTGTGCACCCCGCGCTGCGAGGCGCTGGCGTCGCCGGCCTGCAGGGCGGCGCGCAATTCACCGAGCAAGCCCGGACCGTCTTCAAGGAAGATGCCCGCCAACTCCAGCAGCAATTCGGTATCGCCATCGAGGCGCTGCAGGGCCCCGCGCCAAGCCAGCACGGGATCCTGCTGCTCCGGGTCGTACTGGTCGATCAACTGGCGCAGGCGGCCGCTGTCGATCGGCTTGGACAGGTAGTCGTCCATGCCCGCCTCCATGCAGCGTTCGCGGTCGCCCTGCATGGCACGCGCCGTCATCGCAATGATGGGCAAATGGCCGCCATGGATATTTTCGTGCTGGCGGATCTGGCGCGTGGCCGACAGGCCATCGAGTTCGGGCATCTGCACATCCATCAGCACCAGTTCAAAACCGCCTTCGAGCGCGCGTTCGAGCGCCTCCTGGCCATTGTCGACCAGGGTGATGTGGTGGCCCATTTTTTCCAGCAGGCGCAGCGCCAGGCGCTGGTTGACGGGATTGTCTTCGGCCAGCAGGATGCGCAAGCCGGTGCGGTAGGCCGCGTGGGCCGGCACCGGCGCGGGCATGGCCAGTGGCGGCGCCAGCATCGCCGCTGTCTCATCCTGCTCGCCGGGGTGCAGCGCCAGCACCGCCTCCACCAGGCCAGATGGTGTGATCGGGCGCGTGAGCGTGGCGTCGGCGCCGCAGCGGCGCGCGCTTTCCAGCCGCGTGCCGTCGGCGCAAACGAGCAGCAGCGGAGGGCGCTGCGGCATGCGCACTGGCGCGAAATCGTCGAGGTCGGGCAGCTCGGCGTCGGCGGCAATGACGGCCGGGCGCACGCGCGCCACCAGGGTCTGCGCCTCTTCGGCATTGGCACATTCATACACCTGCATGCCCGCCTCCTCGCGCAGCACGCGCGCGGCGATATGCCGGCTGCCTGGATTGGGACCAGCGACCACGGCCACCACACCGGACAGGGACGACAGCGGCAGCAGCGGGGGCAGGTTCAGGGCCGTCTGCTTGAGCGGCACCATGAAGCTGAAGGTGCTGCCCTTGCCCGCCTCGCTGGCCAGGCGCATCTGGCCATGCATCAGGATCACCAGGCGGCGGCAAATGGTCAGGCCCAGGCCGGTGCCGCCATACTGGCGCGTGGTCGACCCGTCGACCTGGGAAAACGCTTCGAAGATCAGGGCCTGCTTTTCGGGCGGGATGCCGATGCCCGTGTCGGTGACGGCGAACGTCATTTCGCGCCGCTCATCGACTTCGGCGCCCACCTCCAGCGTCAGCAGCACGCTGCCCTGCTGGGTGAACTTGATCGCATTGCCGAGCAAATTGATCAGGACCTGGCGCAGGCGCCCCGGGTCGCCCTTCATCGTGCGCGGCAAATCGGGCGGCAAGTCGCAGCGCAGGTCCAGCTGCTTTTGCTGGGCACGCAGCGCCATCGAACGCGCCGTCTCGAGCACCAGCTTGCGCAGGTCGAAGGGCACTTCTTCGATATCGAGCTTGCCGGCCTCGATTTTGGAGAAGTCGAGGATATCGTTGATGATGGTCAGCAGCGCGTCGGCCGAAGCCTTGACGAGGGCGATGTCGTCGCGCTGTTCGCGCCCCAGGTCCGATTCGAGCACCAGCTCCGTCATGCCCAGGATGCCGTTCATCGGCGTGCGGATTTCATGGCTCATATTGGCCAGGAATTCGCTCTTGGCGCGGCTGGCCGCTTCGGCCGATTCGACCGCGCGCTGCATCGCTTCGCGCGCGGCGCGCTGCTCGCTGATGTCGATCGAAAATCCGAGCAGGTAGGACTGGCCGCCGCTGGTGATGACGATGCGGTTGACCAGCATGTCGAGCGGCGGGTCGAGGTTGGCCAGGCGCCGCTCGCTGGTGATCATCTGGCCGCTGGCCCAGGCCTGGGCGTCTTCGGCCTGGGTGATGCCGGCCCAGCCCTGGGAGGCGAAGTCTTCGATCTTCTTGCCCAGCATTTGCCCGCGCGTGCGCTGCGACAGTTCCTGGAAGCGCCGGTTAAAGCGCACGAAGCGCCCGGCCCGGTCCTTCAGGAACACCGGAATGGGCAGCTGGTCGAGGATCTGCTCGGTCAATTCCTGCTGGCGCAGCACGGCCGCTTCGGCTTCCTTGCGCAGGCTGATGTCCTGCAAGGTGCCGGCCATGCGCAGGGCCAGCTTGCCTTCCCAGGCCACCACCTTGCCGCGCAGGAGCGTGTAACGCCAGTCGCCGTTGGCGGCGGCGAAGCGCAGTTCGATATCGAGCTCGGGGCGCTGGCGGCGCAAATGTTCGCGCAGGTGCTCGCGCCAGCGCGGCAAGTCCTCCGGATGGAGCTGGCGCTGCCACTCGATGCCTGCGCCCATGTCGCGGTAGCCCAGGCTGGCCAGGTAGTGCGGATCGACATAGGGCTGCGGCTGGCTCATGTCCCAGTCCCACAGGTTGCTGTCGGTGGCCGTCAGCGCCTGGTTCAGGCGCTGCTCGCTGATGGTCAGGCTGTCCTGGGCCAGCTTCTGGTCGGTGATATCGATCAGGGAGCCGGACAGGCCGGCCGTGCGGCCACTGTCATCCTCGATGCGCCGCGCGAACACTTCGAGCCAGCGGAAGCCGCCATTCTGGGTGCGAAAGCGCATGTTCTCGCGGAAGTAATGCTCGTCGCGCGCGATCAGGGAGCCGATGCGCGGCAAGTTGGCATGCTGGTCGTCCGAATGGATATACGACATGGCCCGCTGTCCGAGGCTCTCGGCCACCGAGAAGCCGGTGATATGGGCCCAGGCGGGATTGAGGTAGACCCAGTTGCCGGCCGGGTCGGTCTGGAATACCACTTCGCGCAGGCTGTTGAGGATGCGCCGGTTGGCCGCCTCGGTGACGGCCAGCTGGTCGCGCGCCGCTTCGCGCTGCTGCACCAGCTGTTCCAGCGCGTGCGTCAGTTCGACCAGGTCGTGGCTGGTGCCCAGCGTGCCGCTCTTGGGGACGGCGCCCGTCAGGCGCTGCACGGTCGCCTGCAGGGAGGCCAGCACTTCACGCTGGCGGTCGGCCTCGGCGCGCAGCTGGGTGTTGGCCGTGGTCAGTTCGTCGGAACTGATTTCGAGCATGCGCGTGCGCACCTGCAGGTCGCGGTCATACTGCTCGTAACTGTGTTCGGTCGCCGCCAGCAGGTTTTCCAGGCCGTCGGCCAGGTCGCCGTCGCCGCGCGCGCGCAGGCCGGCCAGCCGGTCCAGCCAGGCCTTCTCGCTCGTCACGCCGAGTGCGCGGCGCAGCTGGCGTACCAGCAGCTTGTGGTGCATGCGTTGTTAGTTGGCAGGTGGACGCAAGGCGTCCTGGAAACGGGCGCGCACTTGCAGCACGTCGTCCCAGCGCCGCAACAGGGCATCGACGCAGACCGGGTCGAAATGGCTGCCGCTATGTTCGAGCAGGTAGTTGCGCGCCTCCTCGATGCTCCAGGCCTTCTTGTAGGGCCGCACGCTGGTCAAGGCGTCGAACACGTCGGCCACGGCCACGATGCGCCCGACCAGGGGAATCGCCTCGCCGGCCAGCGCGTTCGGGTAGCCGCTGCCGTCGTAGCGCTCGTGGTGGGAGAAGGCGATGACGGCGGCCAGCTGCAGCATGCGCGCTTCGCTGCTCTTGAGGATGTTGTAGCCGATGACGGCGTGCTGGCGCATGATGGCCATCTCCGCCGCATCGAGCCGCCCCGGCTTGAGCAGGATGTGGTCGGGCGTGCCAACCTTGCCGATATCGTGCATCGGGGCGGCGCTGAGGATGGTTTCCTGTTCTTCTTCGGGCAGGCCCAGCTCCTGCGCGATCAGGCGCGAATAGTGGGCCATGCGCTGGATGTGGGCGCCCGTTTCGGGGTCGCGGTATTCCGAGGCGCGGCACAGCAGCAGGATGGTTTCCTGTTCGCGCTCGCGCAGTTCGGCGGTGGCCTTGGACACTTCCTCGGCCAGCCAGGCGGCGCGGTTGTGCAGCGCATTGGTGGCGCGGCGCAGTTCGAGCATGTTGCGCGTGCGCGCGAGGAATTCGACCTTGTCGATCGGCTTGATGAGGAAATCGTTGGCGCCGTTTTCCAGCGCCTTGTGGCGCACCTCGATGTCCTGGCTGGCCGTGACCATCAGCACGGGTGGGCGTTCGCGCGCCGGCCCATTGATGCAGGCCATGAAATCGAGGCCGTTCAGGTCCGGCATCATGTAGTCGAGGATGAGCAGGTCGTAGGGATGTTCGCGGCAAAATGCCAGCGCGTCGTGGGCCGACTGGAAGGCCACCGTTTCGACGTCTTCCAGCTTTTCGATCAGGCGCGACATCAACACCAGGTTGATGTGGGTATCGTCGACAATCACAACCTTCATCATTTTAGCCTGCTGCTAAAGGTCTTCTTGAACTTGGCCACCTTGGGCGCGACGATGAAGGCGCAATAACCCTGCAGTGGATGCTGGCGGAAGTAGTCCTGGTGGTAGTCCTCGGCCTTGTACCAGGCCACGGCGGGACTGATTTCGGTGACGATGGGCGCGTCCCACACATTGGCCATTTCGGCCGCCACCTGGCGCGCCGTGGCGGCCTGCTCGGGCGTGGCGAAGAAGATCGCCGAACGGTATTGGGTGCCCACGTCATTGCCCTGGCGATTCAGGGTGGTGGGGTCGTGGATGGTGAAGAAGATCTCGAGCAGGTCGCGGTAGCTGACGACGTCGGGATCGAATTCGAGGCGCACCACTTCGGCGTGGCCGGTGGCGCCGGCGCACACTTGCTCGTAGCTGGGGTGCTCGACGTGGCCACCCATATAGCCCGATTCGACGCGCGTGACGCCGCGCACTTCCAGGTACACCGCTTCCAGGCACCAGAAACAGCCTCCGCCCAGTACCGCCACTTGCGCTTGTGTCGTCATTGCCCACCTCGAGCCTGCCAAATGTCCATGCAGGTACTGTAACGCAAAGCGCCCGCCCGCGCACCCCCTTCCCCCCCGGCGCGGCATTTTTGGCATAATGGCGTAAATAAACAGGCCCTCCATGAACACCAACTCCCCCCGCGCCGACGCGCGCGCATTCGACAATGCCCAGTTCCGCCTGGCCCTGTCGCAGTTTGCCACCGGTGTCACTGTCATTACGACGCGCCTGGCCGATGGCAGCTTTCGCGGCCTGACGGCCAGTTCCTTCAATTCGGTCTCGCTCGATCCGCCGCTGGTGCTGTGGAGCCTGGGCGTGTCGGCCAACAGCCTGCCGATCTTTTCGGGCAACTCGCATTACGTGATCAATGTGCTCGGCGCCGGACAGGCCCACCTGGCCGAGCGCTTCTCGCGCCGCACCGACGACCCTTTTGGCGACCTTGACTATGCACTCTCGCGCACCGGCCAGCCAGTGCTCAAGGGCGCCTCGAGCTGGTTCGAATGCCACAACCGCAGCCGCTATCCCGAGGGCGACCACATCATTTTTGTCGGCGAAGTCGAGTCCTGCTCGGTGCACCCCCAGCCGGGCCTGATTTTTCATGGCGGGCAATTTTCCAGCACCCAAACGCGGTAAAATTGCAGCCTCGGCATAAGCAGTCTATACAAGTTGCGCCAATTCAATTATTTACAACACAACGAGACCATCATGACTTCGACCCGCAAAGCCCAGTTCCACTGGGACGATCCCCTGTTGCTGAACAACCAGCTGACCGATGAAGAGCGCATGGTGCGCGATGCCGCCGCGGCCTACTGCCAGGACAAGCTGGCCCCGCGCATCCTCGAAGCGTTCCGCCACGAGCAGATGGACACGACGATCTTCCGCGAGATGGGCGAACTGGGCCTGCTGGGACCGACCATACCCGAGCAGTACGGCGGCCCGGCCCTGAACTACGTGGCCTACGGCCTGATCGCGCGCGAAGTGGAGCGCATCGATTCGGGCTACCGCTCGATGATGAGCGTGCAGTCCTCGCTGGTGATGGTGCCGATCTATGAATTCGGCACCGAAGCGCAGCGCCAGAAATACCTGCCCAAGCTGGCCACGGGTGAGTGGATCGGCTGCTTCGGCCTGACCGAGCCGAACCACGGTTCCGACCCTGGCTCGATGATCACGCGCGCCAAGAAGGTCCCGGGCGGCTACAGCCTCACCGGCGCCAAGATGTGGATCACCAATTCGCCGGTGGCCGACGTGTTCGTCGTATGGGCCAAGGACGATGAAGGCGCGATCCGCGGCTTCGTGCTGGAAAAGGGCATGAGCGGCCTGTCGGCCCCGGCCATCCACGGCAAATTCGGCCTGCGCGCTTCCGTCACGGGCGAGATCGTCATGGACAATGTGTTCTGCCCGGAAGAGAACGCCTTCCCCGACGTGCGCGGCCTGAAAGGTCCCTTCACCTGCCTGAACTCGGCCCGCTACGGCATCGCCTGGGGCGCGCTGGGCGCAGCCGAAGCGTGCTGGCACACGGCGCGCCAGTACACGCTCGACCGCCAGCAATTCGGCCGTCCGCTGGCGGCCAACCAGCTGGTGCAAAAGAAGCTGGCCGACATGCAGACCGAGA
>JAZJYP010000075.1:0-85972 GCA_040390345.1 Pseudomonadota bacterium
CAAAAAATTGCCTGCGAATCGTGGTCTGACCCCGGTTGTCCAGTTGCCGGGTTTGACCCCACCGCGCTATGCGGCGGCGATGTGCTTGTTTTGTTTGTCGGCGTAGGCGAGCAGCGCATCGCGGAACCAGGCGCCGTCGTCCCAGGCTTTCACGCGCGTGCGCAGGCGCTCGCGGTTGCACGGGCCGTTGCCCCTGAGGACGTTCTGGAACTCGGTCCAGTCGATCTCGCCAAACTCGTAATGCCCGGTCCCGGCATTGAACTTCAGGTCAGGATCGGGAATCGTCAAGCCCAGGAATTGCGCCTGCGGCACCGTCTGGTCGACCATGCGCTGGCGCAGTTCGTCATTCGAGAACAGCTTGATGCGCCACTGCGCCGACTGCGCGCTGTTGACCGACTCGGCGTCCGACGGCCCGAACATCATCAGCGACGGCCACCACCAGCGGTTCAGCGCATCCTGCGCCATCGCCTTCTGGGCGGGCGACCCCTTGGCCAGACTCATCATGATGTCGTAGCCCTGGCGCGCATGGAAGGACTCTTCCTTGCACACCCGGATCATCGCGCGCGCATACGGCCCGTACGAACAGCGGCACAGGGGAATCTGGTTGATGATGGCCGAGCCGTCCACCAGCCAGCCGATCGCGCCCATGTCGGCCCACGACAGGGTCGGGTAATTGAAGATGCTCGAATACTTGGCCTTGCCCGCATGCAGGGCCGCCAGGAGCTCGTCGCGCGACACGCCCAGCGTCTCGGCGGCGCTGTACAGGTACAGGCCATGGCCCGCTTCGTCCTGGATCTTGGCCAGCAAGATCGATTTGCGCTTGAGGGTTGGCGCGCGCGTGACCCAATTCCCCTCGGGCAGCTGGCCGACGATCTCCGAATGCGCGTGCTGCGAAATCTGGCGCACCAGCGTCTTGCGGTAGGCCTCGGGCATCCAGTCCTTGGCCTCGATCTTCACACCGGCGTCGATGCGCGCCTGGAAGTCGCGCTCCTGCTCGCCCATGTCTTCGACCGAGCGGACGTTTTTCAGCCCCGTCTCCACCATTTGTGCGTACATGATCCCTCCGAATGAACTAGTGCGACGATAATACGATACAAATTTTGATGTGTACACAGATTTTTTGTGTCATATTGGAATTGTGTATCCCATTAGCAAAATGAGCAGAAAATTCATGCTGCGCCCATCGCCGAACAAAGTAAACTGACGCACCATGAAACAAATGACCAGCACCGAATGGATAGCCCAGTTCCTCGCCAGCGAGCCGCCGCGCTCGAAGTCGCTGGTGATGACGATCTTTGGCGACGCGATCGCCCCGCATGGCGGCAAGGTCTGGCTGGGCAGCCTGATCGAGCTGCTCGCGCCCTTCGGCGTCAATGACCGCCTGCTGCGCACCTCGGTGTTCCGCCTGGTGCAGGAAGGCTGGCTGGTGGCCCACCGCGACGGGCGCCGCAGCCTGTACGCGATCCGCCCCGACGCGCTGGCCCGCTTCGAGCGCGCCAACCGCCGCATCTACGCCCAGCCCGACACCCAGTGGGACGGCAGCTGGACCCTCTTGATCGGCTCGAACCGGATGGACGCGCCCGAGCGCGCAGCCCTGCGCAAGGAACTCGAATGGGAAGGCTATGCGCTGATCGTGCCCGGCGTGCTGGCCCATCCGGCCGCCAACAGCGCCCTGCTCGAAGAGATCATCGCGCGCACGGGCGTGGCCGGCAAGCTCTTCGCCGTTGTCGCACGCGGGCTCGATGGCGTCTCTGCGCGCCCGCTGGCCGAACTGGTGCACGACTGCTGGGACCTGTCGGCCATCAGCGCCGCCTACCAGCATTTCATCGACACCTTCGCCCCGCTCGAGGCGCTGCTGCAGCAGGAGAACTTGCTCCCGCAGGCCGCCTTCGTCATCCGCAGCTTGCTGATCCACGCCTACCGCCGCGTCGAACTGCACGACCCGATGCTGCCGCTCGAGCTGCTGCCCGATCCCTGGCCCGGCACGCGCGCCTACGCGCTGGCGCGCGACCTGTATCGACTCGTCCAGGCGCAGGCGGAATTCCATATCGTCGACGTGATGCGGCGCGGCGACGCGCACGCGCCGCTGTCCGACGCGGCCTTCACGCGGCGCTTCGGCGGCCTGGCCTAATTGCCTGGCGCGCGCTGCCGGCATTTGATGTGGCGCAGGGGTGCGCCTGGAACAACGCTGTGGTAATCTTTCCGCCGGTCACAATTCCAATTCCAATAAAGGCTGTCATGACACGCTCCCTCCTCTTGACGCTGGCCCTGACCCTGGCCGCATCCACCGCCCATGCCGAGCTCACCCTGGTCCAGGCCGGCCACCTGCTCGACCGGCCCGGCCAGGCCGCGCGCGGCGCCTCCACCGTGGTGGTCGAAAACGGCAAGGTGAAGGCCGTCCTGGACGGCTTCGCCGGCACCGACACCTATCCCGGCGCGGCCATTATCGACCTGCGCGCACGCTACGTCCTGCCCGGCCTGATCGACAGCCACGTGCACCTGACCTCCGACCGCGCCGGCAACGACGGCGCCCTGGCCGGCGTGACGGCATCGACCGCCGACTGGGCCTACGAGGCCGAAATGAACGCCCACAAGACGCTCGCCGCCGGCTTTACCACCGTGCGCAACCTGGGCGACGGCGACAATGGCGTCACGCTGGCGCTGCGCGACGCCATTGCCAAGGGCTGGGTGCAAGGTCCGCGCATCATCGACGCCGGCACGCCGATCTCCACCACCTCCGGCCACATGGACGGACGCCTCGGTTACGCCGACTGGGTCCAGCACGGCATCAACACCAGCAATGTATGCGACAGCGTCGAGAGCTGCCGGCGCGCCGTGCGCCTGCAGATCGGGCGCGGCGTGGACGTGATCAAGATCGCCACCACGGGCGGCGTCAACAGCATCGTCGGCGCCGGCGTGAAAAAGCAGATGTTCGACGACGAAGCGCGCGCCCTGGTCGAGACGGCCCACCTGTATGGCAAGAAGGTCGCCGTGCACGCCCACGGCGACGACGGCATCAACCTGGCCCTGGCCATGGGCGCCGATTCGATCGAGCACGGCACCATGTTGGACGATGCGGGCGTCAAGCTGTTCCTCAAATCCGGCGCCTACTATGTGCCGACCCTGTCGACCATCAACGGCTACCTCGAACGCATCGCCAAGGACCCGGACGCCTACTCGCCGGCCGTGCGCGCCAAGATCGACTGGCGCCTGGGCGTGACGGGCAAGTCCCTGCAGCTGGCAACGAAGCATGGCGTGAAAATCGCCTTCGGCACCGACGCCGGCGTGTCCAAGCACGGGCGCAATTCCGACGAATTCGAACTGATGGTCAAATTCGGCATGACACCGGCCGAAGCGATCAAGGCCGCCACCGTCAACGCCGCCGATTTGCTCGGCGTCTCCAGCGTGGCCGGCTCGCTCGAAGCGGGCAAGGGCGCCGACCTGATCGCCGTCGACGGCGACCCGCTGGCCGACGTCAAAGTCCTCAAGAACGTCAAGTTCGTCATGAAGGGCGGGGCCGTGTTCAAGCGCGACTAGGGCCGATGGGCGTAAAATGTCGGCCTTCAGCACTTTTTCTCCGACAGGACATACCATGCCCATCAAGATCAGCAGCCAGTTCGACGCTGGCGCCATCGATGTCGTTGCCGCCACAAGCGCCGGCGCCATCGACCTGAACATCCGCAAGGACTCGCACGCCGACATCGTTCAGTGGTTCTACTTCCGCCTGCAGGGCGCCCAGGGCGAAGCGTGCACGATCCGCTTCCTCAACGCCGGCAAGGCCGCCTACCCGGCCGGCTGGGAAGACTACCAGGCCATGGCCAGCTACGACCGCATCAACTGGTTCCGCGTGCCCACCAGCTTTGATGGCCAGGTCATGACGATCAGCCACACGCCGGGCATGGACAGCGTCTACTACGCCTACTTCGAACCGTATTCGTGGGAACGCCACCTCGAGCTGCTCGACCGCGCCCAGATGTCCGAACACGTGCGCATGCTCGACCTGGGTTCCACCGTGCAGGGCCGCGACATGAATGTGCTCGTCATCGGCGACCCGCAGGCGCAGAAAAAGGTGTGGGTCATCGCGCGCCAGCACCCGGGCGAAACGATGGCCGAATGGTTCGTCGAAGGCATGCTCGACGCCCTGCTCGACCCGGCCCACCCCTTCGGCCGCCAGCTGCTCAAGCAAGCCGTGTTCTACGTGGTGCCGAACATGAACCCGGACGGCTCCGTCAATGGCAACTTGCGCACCAACGCCGCCGGCGCCAACCTGAACCGCGAATGGAATACGCCGACCATGGCGCGCAGCCCCGAAGTCTTCCTGGTCAAGGCCAAGATGAAGGAGACGGGCTGCGACCTGTTCCTCGACGTGCACGGCGACGAAGGCCTGCCCTACGTGTTTACGGCCGGCAGCGCCGCGCTGCCGACTTTCACGCCCGCGCAAGCGGCGCAGGAAAAGAAGTTCGCCGAGGACTTCAAGATCGCCAGCCCGGACTTCCAGGACGTGCACGGCTATCCCGATGCGCCCTACACCGACGAAGTGCTGACCATGGGGTCGCCCCATATCACCCACGCCTTCGGCTGCCTGTCGCTGACGCTGGAACTGCCCTTCAAGGACAACGCCAACTGCCCGGACGAACACACCGGCTGGGATGGCGCGCGCAGCGCCCGCCTTGGCGCGGCAGTCTTGCAGCCCATCCTGCAGTCCCTGCGCGCCGCTTAAGGCTTCACTGGCAGTGCCTCGACGCTGGCGGTGCCCGCCGCCGCGTCGGCGCGATAGCGCTGCAGCAGCCATTGGTATTGCGGCGTCGCGCGCGCCGGATCGAGGTTGTGGTTGGCCGCGAAGGCATTGAAGTCGCGCACGCCGTTGTGCATCGCCTGTTCCAGCGACACCAGCGCGCCGTCGGTATCGGCCAACATGCACTGGGCCTGCGCGCGCAGGTACCAGGCCTGGCCATTCTTCGGCTCGCGCAGCACCACCTGCCCGGCCAGCTCCTTGACCCTGGCGTAGTCATTGTCCTGCAGCGCCACGCGCGCCGCCTCCAGCTGCTCGGCCGCCGTCTGGGGGGCGCGCTGGCCCAGCAAGAGAAAACAGGCCAGTGCCACGCAAGCGGCCAGCACACCGAGTGCCACCAATTTTTTCATTCCATCCCCGAGCAATCTTATCGATCTATAAATTATAGCGATGAATTGATTAAATTACGCACAGGAAACAAGAAATAATTTAACGCTGCGGTTCTGGCAGAAAATACAGCACCGTCTTGACGCCATACAGCAGCAGCAGGGTACCGGACAGGTCGCCGACAAACATGACGACAAAGCTGCGCGCCAGGTCCACATGGTCACCGCGCAGCACGAACCAGGCGTGATGCAGCAAGGGATTGGCGAGCGAAAAGATCAGTGCGCAGGCAAGCAACTGCGTGGCCGACAAGTTGGCGAGCGAGCTGCGCAAGCCAAACGCCATCTGGGCCACCTGGTAGCAGGCGTAGGGGACGAGCGAGGTGAGGATGGCCCCGCCCAGCGAGCGCTCCAGGTCGCCGGGGAAATTGCCGTAGAAACTAACCAGGAATGAGGCGCACAGCAGGCCAATCGCGCCGGCGCCGCCAAACAGCAGGGTGCACAGCAGGCGCAGGCCGGCCGGCAGGTAGACCCAGTGGATGCCGGGCACGAAGGTGGAATTGGCGAACAGCCACTCGTTCAGCGCCAGCATGAGCAGGTAGGCCACCACGGTCGCCGCCGCCATGGCCATCGAAATTCGTAATTGCTGCATGGTCCGATCCCACTTTCTTGGTTTAGAATGCGAGCAGAAGGACACCCCTTCTCCATTCGACGGGAGTTACATGACCAAGACCGCAACGCGGCCAGCCGACATTTACCTGCGCTTCGTGCGACTTGCCGAAGCGCTGCGCGGATTGCCCTCCTTGCCGGTTCTCGATCCGCTCGAAGACCGCATTTTGACATTCATCGCCCTCAACGGGCAAGAAAATGAGCGACTTTCGGTACGCGACATGATGGCGCGCGACGAATTCGGTTCGCCGGCGACCGTGCACAGCCGCCTCAAATCGATGCGCGAAAAGGGCTGGATCATGCTCACTGACACGGAAGACGCGCGCCGCAAGCAAATCACGCTGACCCAGGCTGCCCTGCTGTATTTTGACAAACTATCACAATGCATGCTGCGCGCCGTCAAAGGCTAGACTTTGCTGCCTTGCAGCATATTTTTGATGCAGGTCAATGAAATAACTGCGCCAGATCAATAAGCTTCTTTCGTACCAACAACGAAGGAAGACCATGAAACGCAGCACCCTGGCCACCGCGGCCACCCTCCTCGCCCTGTTCAGCCACCAGGCCCTCGCCGACGACAACTGGCTCGTGCGCGTGCGCGCCGTCAAGCTGTCGCCCGCCGACAAGTCCGACCCCGTCGGCGGCAGCGGCGCCGCCGACCGCCTGCACGTGTCGAGCAAGACCATTCCCGACATCGACATTTCCTACTTCTGCACGCCGAACGTGGCCGTGGAACTGCTGCTGACGGTACCGCAAAAGCACACCGTCACCCTGGACGGCACCGGCATCGGCACCTTCAAGCACCTGCCGCCGACCCTGCTGGCCCAGTATCATTTCGCCCCGGCCTCCCAGCTGAGCCCGTATGTCGGCGCCGGCATCAACTACACACTGATCCACGGTGTCGACCTGCTCGGCGGCAAAGGCGGCCTCGAGCACAGCAGCGTCGGCCTGGCCCTGCAAGCGGGTCTCGACTACAAGCTCGACAAGAAATGGTCGATCAACATCGACGTCAAGAAGATCCAGATCCGCAGCGACGTCACTGCCAGCGGCGCCAAGATCAGCGCCGTCAAGGTCGATCCCCTGCTGGTCGGCGTCGGCGTCGGCTACCGCTTCTAAGCACGATTGCGCGCAGGCCCCCATGTTGACATTGCCGTAGGGTGGGCACATGTGCCCACGCGCGCACCGATGTTGAATGCACGCGTGGGCACGCGTGCCCACCCTACGGCCGCTTTTGGCCGATTGGGGAAAAGCCTGG
The DNA here is from genome assembly GCA_040390345.1 of Pseudomonadota bacterium. Taxonomy (GTDB): domain Bacteria; phylum Pseudomonadota; class Gammaproteobacteria; order Burkholderiales; family Burkholderiaceae_D; genus Telluria_A. The sequence goes on from JAZJYP010000075.1 coordinate 7,037, forward strand.
CGCACTAATGGGCAGCGTCTTTATTTGCGGGCGGCGCCGATCAGGTAGTTCTGCATCGGCGCTTCGGCCACCGAGGCCCAGGTGTTCTGGTCCTGGCGGTAGCGCTTCCAGGGCTCATACACCTTCTTGAACTTGGCGTTCTTGGCCGCTTCTTCTTCCATCACTTCATGCGCGGCCTTGTAGCAGGCGTCCATGATCTCCTTGGAGAAGCTGCGCAGCTTGGTCCCGCCCTTGAGCAGGCGCGCCAGTGCAATCGGATTCTTGTGGTCGTATTCGGCCTGCATCACCACGTGGGCTTCGTAGGCGGCCGCCTCGACGGCGTTCTGGTATTCCTTGGGCAGCTTTTCCCATTCCTTGATGTTGATGTAGAGCGAGAGCTGCGGCCCCGCTTCCCACCAGCCCGGCGCATAGTAGAACGGCGCGACCTTGTGAAAGCCCAGCTTTTCGTCGTCGTACGGACCCACCCATTCGGCGGCGTCGATCGTACCCTTTTCCAGCGCGGGATAGATGTCGGCGCCGGCCAGTTGCTGCGGCACCAGGCCCAGGCGGTCCATCACACGCCCGGCGAAGCCGCCGATGCGCATCTTGACGCCCTTCAGGTCGGCCACGGTGTGGATCTCGCGGCGGAACCAGCCGCCCATCTGGGTACCGGTGTTACCGGCGGCGAAGTTGATGATGCCGTAACCCTTGAAGAACTCACGCATCAGCTCGCGCCCGCCGCCCTGGTCGAACCAGGCCGTCTGCTGGCGCGAGGTCAGGCCAAAGGGCACGGCGCAATCGAAGGCGAAGGTGGGGTCCTTGCCGAAGTAGTAGTAGGACGCGCTGTGGCCGCATTCGACCGTGCCTTCCTTGACCGCATCGAGCACCTGCAGGCCCGGCACGATTTCGCCACCGGCGAACACGCGGATGTTGAACTTGCCGCCCGTCAGGCCCGCCACGCGCTTGCTGAACAGTTCAGCCACGCCGTAAATGGTGTCGAGCGACTTGGGGAAGCTGCTGGCCAGGCGCCAGTTGATCGTCGGCAGCGACTGGGCCAGCGCCGGGGCGGCGACCGCGCCTGCCGATGCGCCGACCGCCGCTTTTTTAAGGAAGGAACGCCGTTCCATAGAGTGTCTCCTGAAGGTTGGGTCTGCGGGATCACAGCGCGCTAAGTGTATTTCCGCAACGGCAAGCTTGCAAGGACAATCAGCTACCGGCCACCACCATTTTTTCGATCAGGATCGAGCCGGTCTGCTTGTTGCCGCGCGTGAGCACGTCGGCGCCAACACCAACGATTTGCTGGAAGATGTCCTTCATATTCCCGGCAATCGTGATTTCCTCGACCGGATACTGGATCACGCCGTTCTCGACCCAGTAGCCGGAGGCGCCGCGCGAATAGTCGCCCGTCACGTAGTTGGTGCCCTGGCCCATCAGTTCGGTGACCAGCAGGCCGCGGTCCATCTTGCGCAGCATGGCGGCAAAGTCGTCGCCCTTCTTCGTCTTGCTCGACGTCAGCGACAGGTTGTGCGAGCCGCCGGCATTGCCGGTCGTCTTCATGCCCAGCTTGCGCGCCGAGTAGGACGAGAGGAAGTAGCCCTGCAGCACGCCATTCTTGACGACCTCGCGGCGCACCGTGCGCACGCCTTCTTCGTCAAACGGCGCCGAGCCGACACCACCGACCACGTGCGGATCTTCCAGCACCTGGATGTGGGACGGGAAGATGGACTTGCCGAGCGAGTCGAGCAGGAAGGTCGACTTGCGGTACAGCGCGCCGCCCGAGGTGGCCTGCACAAAAGCGCCGAGCAGGCCGGCCGCCAAGGGCGCCTCGAACAGCACCGGGCAGGTGCGCGTATCGAGCTTGCGCGCGTTCAGGCGTGCCAGCGCGCGCTCGGCGGCGTAGCGGCCTACCGCTTCGGGATTGGACATGTTCTTCGGGTCGCGCACGCTGGTGTACCAGTCGTCGCGCTGCATTTTGGCGCCCTTGCCGGCGATCGGCGCCACCGACAGGGTATGCCGCGAGAAGGGATAGCCACCGACGAAGCCGCGCGAATTGGCCGCCACGAAGTGCGACTGCTGCACATGCACGCTGGCGCCTTCGCTGTTGGTAATGCGCGGGTCGACGTCGAAGGCGGCGCTTTCGGCGCGCTGGGCCAGGGCCACGGCCTGCTCGGTCGAGATCATCCAGGGATAGCACAGCTTCAGGTCGCGCGGGTTCATTTCCAGCATGTCGGCGTCGGCCAGGCCGGCGCAGTCGTCTTCGGCCGTGAAGCGGGCGATGTTGTAGGCCGCGTCAACGGTGGCGCGCAGGGCGGCCGGCGAAAAGTCGGAGGTCGAGGCATTGCCGCGCTTCTGGCCGATATAGACCGTCACGCCCATGCCCTTGTCCTTGTTTTGCTCGATCGTCTCGATCTTGCCGCGCCGGACCGACACCGACAGCCCGCTGCCTTCGCTGATTTCGACGGCGGCATCGGTGCCGCCCGCCTCGCGCGCATAGGCCAAAACATCGCGCGTGAGGGCCTTCAGCTGGTCCTGGGTGTGGATAAAGACGGTGTCGTTCATGGGGTGCTTTTCTTCGGCTGTCCGTTAAAACAGGTATGATAGCAGTCGTTTACCGTTTTCACCGCCCGGCTGTGCGCCCGGTGGCCCCCTCCTATCATGCCAAATCCAAATCGCGGTGCCTGCGGGTTCCAGTCCTCCGAGTTCGAGCAGGAATACGAACGCCCCTCCAAATCTGAGCTCAAGCGCCAGATGAACGAGCTGCAAAAACTGGGCGAAGAACTGGTCGCCCAGCCACGCGACCGCGTCAAGCGCGTGCCCATGCCCGAAGACGTGCGCGAAGCCATCCTGATGTGCCAGACCATCACCAACCACGAAGGCCGGCGCCGCCAGATGCAATTCGTGGGCAAGAAGATGCGCACCCTCGACGAAGCGGAAATCGCCGCCATCCAGCGCACCATCGACAGCTGGAAGGGCATGTCCAAGGCCGACACGGCCGCCATGCACGCGCTCGAGCGCCGCCGCGACAAGCTGCTGGCCGACGACAAGGCCTTGACGGTGCTGCTGGAAGAGAACCCGGAGCTGGACGTGCAGCAGCTGCGCACCCTGATCCGCAATGCGCGCAAGGAACAGCTTGAATCCAAGCCGCCGAAAGCCTACCGCGAGATTTTCCAGATCCTCAAGCAGGTCGCTGCCAAGACCGCGCCTGAGCCACTCGATGGCGAAGACGGACTGCTGGACGACGATGAACCAGAAGACGAATGACACGGCCCTGATCGGGCTCGTCTCGATCTCCGACCGCGCCAGCGGCGGCGTCTATGAAGACAAGGGCATCCCGGCCCTGCAGGAGTGGCTCGATGCGGCCATCACCTCGCCCTTTCGCACCATCACCTTGCTGATCCCGGACGAACGCGCCGCCATCGAAGCGGCGCTCATCGAACTCGTTGACGTGGAAGGCTGCGACCTGGTCCTGACAACTGGCGGCACCGGCCCTGCGCGGCGCGACGTGACGCCGGAAGCGACGCTCGCCATCGGCACTAAGGAAATGCCCGGCTTCGGCGAGCAAATGCGCCAGATCAGCCTGGCCTTCGTGCCGACGGCCATCCTGTCGCGCCAGGTGGCGGTGATCCGCGAGAGGCCGGGCCACGCCGCGCTGGTATTGAACTTGCCCGGCCAGCCGAGGTCGATCAAGGAAACGCTCGAAGGCCTGCCCAATGTGCCGGGCATCTTCGCTGCCGTTCCCTACTGCATCGACCTGATCGGCGGCCCGTATATCGAAACCAATCCGGACCTGTGCAAGGCTTTCCGCCCCAAGTCCGCGATCAAAAAGTGAGCACCATGAGCCAACTGCTGGAAAACATCGAAATCGAGACGGGCGCCAATCCCACGGTCGCCATCATCTGGATGCACGGCCTGGGCGCGGACGGCAACGACTTCGTCCCGCTGGTCAAGGAACTGGACTTGCGCGGTTTGCCCGCAATCCGCTTCGTGTTCCCGCATGCCGGGACGATGCCCGTGACGATCAACGGCGGCTACGTGATGCGCGCCTGGTATGACATTCTCGGCACCGACCTCGTACGCCGCGAAGATGAAACGGGGCTGCGCAAGTCGCAAGCCCAGGTCGAAGCGCTGATCGCGCGCGAAAAGGCGCGCGGCATTCCGGCTTCGCGCATCATCCTGGCCGGCTTCTCGCAGGGCTGCGCGATGACCTTGCAAACCGGCTTGCGCCATCCGGAAAAGCTGGCCGGCCTGATGTGCCTGTCCGGTTATGTACCGTTGTCGGCCAAGCTCGCCACCGAGCGCAGCGCGGCCAGCCTGTCCACGCCGATCTTCATGGTCCATGGCCGCGGCGACGGCGTCATTCCGATCCAGCGCGCCGAAGCCTCGCGCGACCTGCTCGTCTCGATGGGCTACCAGGTCGAATGGCACGAATACATGATGCAGCACTCCTTGTGCCAGGAAGAAGTCGACCACATTGGCAAGTGGCTCAAACACGTTTTAGCGTGATCGAAAGGAGCCGCCATGGCTAAGAAGGAAGAAGAGCTGGACGAAGAAACGCTGGCCCTGATCAACTGGTGCATCGAGGTCGAGAAGCTGTTCATCGCCGCCGGCGCCACCCAGAAGGAAGCGCAGGAACAGATCGAAGACCACGTCGAGTGGTTCACCGACCTGTTCTACGATGGCTTGTCGCCGGAAGAAGCGGCCAAGGAAGCGCTGGCCTGAATTACGGCACGGCCGTCTGGGCCGCGTTCATCACCATCGCCAGCAGGGTGTAGTAGCCGCTGATGCCCATCAGGTCGACCACGCCCTTTTCGCCGAAGCGCGCCAGCGCCGCCGTGTAGCTGGAGTCGGAGACGCGCTTTGTTTCGTGCAGTTCAATGCAAAAATCATAGACCGCCGCCTCGTCGTCCGTCAGCATGGGCGGGCGCTGGCGGCGCCGGATCGCTTCGATCGCGATATCGGCGATGCCGGCCTTGGCCGCGATGGGCGCGTGGATGGCCCATTCAACGGGCTGCTTCCAGTGGCTGGCCGTGATCAGGATGGCCAGTTCGGTCAGGTGGGGGCCGATGCTGCTGCGAAAGCGCAGGTATTCGCCCATGCGCTGGGTGCACGCCAACAGCTCGGGGCTGCGCAACAGCGGTATAAAAGGCCCGTACAGCGCGCCGCGCGGGCCATCGATCACCGCCTGCGCCACCGCGCGTTGCTCGTCCGTCAACATATCCCAAGCAATCGCTCCCAACCTGTCCATGGCGCTCCCTGTCAGATCGGCACCCAGAGCCCCACGCCTCCGTTGCCAGTATGCGGATTGAAGTCGGCGCCGTAGTGTTCGATGAAGGGCGCTTCAGCCGCATGATAGCCCGAATTGGGCAGCCAGTGGTCCATGATGGCCACCCAGGTGTCGCGGATGGTCGAGACATGGCCGCTGTGGCGGAACACCGCATAACGGTGGGCCGGCACCGCCAATTGCCTCAGTTCCGGTGGGCAATTGGCGACGTTGTCGACGGCGACGGCGCAGTAGTATTCCATGCCTTCCTTGTCGCCCTGCACGACGCCATAGGCATCGAAGCCGCTTTGTCCGGGGATGTGGCCGATATAGGGGGCGAAGCGCTGCCACATGGCCGGGATCGCCGCGGCGTCGGCCGTGTTGAACGGTCCGCCCAGGCCGGCCAGCAGCAGCGCCGGTTTTTCTTCGATGCGGGGCGGCGCCAGTTCGGGTTTGGTTTTCGTATCCATGATGATTACCTCAATCAGAGTCAGGTTGTCGATGTGGCGCTGGGCGCATGCAACGCCGTCGCCACGGTCTCGAGCGAGATGTCGCCGGCGTAGTGGCTGTTGATATACCAGCGAGCTTTTGCGATGACGGTCATGTTTTTTCCTTGCGTGGGACAGGTGCTACGATGCCTGTCGCTGGCGCGTCACGCTTGATCGGGATTGCGCAATTGGCGGCGCGCTAGGTATGCTTGGCAATATAAAACGTGGCACCGACCAACGCAGTGCCGTAGGTCACCATCAGCGTGCTGCACAGAACGAAGAGACGCGAAATTTGCTCTCTCAGTTCCTTTCGCACCTCGCCGCGCACGTCGTGTATGTCGGTGCGCAAGCCTTCAATTTCCTTGTGCAAGCCTTCAATGTCCATGTGCAAGCCTTCAATGTCCTTGCGCAAGTTATGAACCTCTAGCTCCACGCGGTCCATTCTCGCGGTCAAATCATCTATCCTGTGATGCAAATGCTGTACTTCGGGCACGTTTCGATGCGAGTCAGGCGCGCTTCCATTCCCTTATCATAGACAGCGCGCCTGGCATCGTCAAACAGGGGTTCGCGTGAATTTTCGCCTGGCATTTTGGTCTCCTGAGCGTCGTCGTGGACCGGTCAATACTGCACGTAAATATTTGCCCTTCGTTTCACCTGGATCAAACAAAGCTGCGCGATTCGCCCCTATTGTCATCAATCCGCAATCCGGCCCAAGGACCGTCATGACCCACATCATCCACCGCAACCTGCTGGCCCGCCCACCGATCGCCGTGAGCGCCCTGGGCATCGAAGTGCGCGACAGCGAAGGCAAGACCTACCTCGACGCCAGTGGCGGCGCGGCCGTCTCTTCGCTCGGCCATGGTCACCCGGAGGTGCTGGCGGCCATGCATCGCCAGATCGACCGCAACGCCTATGCGCATACGGCCTTCTTCACCACCGAGGTGGCCGAGGAACTGGCGGCGCGCCTGGCGGCGGGCGCACCGGAGCCGGGCATGGAAGTGTATTTCCTCTCGGGCGGTTCGGAAGCGATGGAGACGGCGCTCAAGCTGGCGCGCCAGTATTTCGTCGAGAATGGCGAAGCACAGCGCAGCACCTTCATCGCGCGCCGCCAGAGCTTTCACGGCAACACGCTTGGCGCGCTGGCCGTCGGTGGCAATGCCTGGCGGCGCCAGCACTTCGCGCCGCTGCTGATCGACGTGGCGCGGATCGCCCCCTGCAATGCGTATCGCGACCGCGGCGCGCAGCAGTCGCTGGACCAGTACACGGCGTCACTGCTGCAGGAACTGGAAGCGGCCATCCTTGCCTCCGGGCCGGAAAAGGTGATCGGGTTCGTCGCCGAAACCGTGGTCGGCGCCACCGGCGGCGCGGTGCCGCCCACGCCCGGCTATTTCCGCGGCGTGCGCGCACTGTGCGACAAATACGGCATCCTGTTCATCGCTGACGAAGTCATGTGCGGCATGGGCCGTACCGGCACCATGTATGCCATCGAACAGGACGGCGCCATCCCCGACATCATTACCCTGGGCAAGGGACTGGGCGCCGGCTACCAGCCGATCGGCGCGGTGCTCGCGCGCGCAGCCATCGTGGCGCCGCTGCGCAGCGGCAGCGGGATGTTCCACCACGGGCATACTTACGTCGGCCATCCGGTGGCGGCGGCGGCGGCGCTGGCAGTGCAAAAGGTGATTGAACAGGAGAACCTGCTGGGCGCGGTGCAGGCGCGTGGCGAATCGCTGCGCACCATGCTGCGCTCGGCCTTCGCCGGCCACGAACACGTGGGCGACATCCGCGGGCGCGGCCTGCTGCTGGCGGTGGAACTGGTGCAGGACCGCGACAGCAAGCGCGCGTTCGCGCCGGCGCGCAAGCTGCACGCGGCCATCAAGGCGCAGGCGATGGTGCGCGGCCTGATGGTCTATCCGATGGGTGGCACCATCGACGGCCTGCATGGCGACCATATCCTGCTCGCGCCGCCCTTTATCGTCAGCGAGGCGCAGTTGTCGGAGATCGTCTCGCGGCTGATCGATGCTGTGGACGCCGCGATCGCGCTTGGTGGGTGACGCGCTGCGCGCTGACCCACCCTACGCCACTGCCTGGGTCGCGGGCCAAGGGTGCGCGTCACCCACCAACAGGGGCTACGCCACCACGCTCTGCTGCTGTTCACCCAGGCCGGCGATCCCCAGGCGCAGCTTGTCGCCACGCTTGAGGAAGCGCTGCGGCTTGCGCGCCATGCCCACGCCTGGCGGCGTACCGGTGGCGATGATATCGCCCGGCTCGAGCGTCATGAAGCGCGACAGGTAGGCGACGATCTGGGCCACCGTGAAGATCATGGTCTCGGTGCTGCCGGTCTGCATGCGCTTGCCGTTCACTTCCAGGTACAGGTCGAGCTTCTGCACGTCGAACACTTCGTCGCGCGTGACCAGCCACGGGCCCACCGGGCCGAAGGTGTCGCAGCCCTTGCCCTTGTCCCACTGCGGTCCGCGTTCGAGCTGGTACTCGCGCTCGGACAAATCGTTGACGACGACATAGCCGGCCACATGGTTCAAGGCCTCCGCTTCGCTGACGTATTGGGCGCGCGTGCCGATGACGACACCGAGTTCGACTTCCCAGTCGGTCTTCTTCGAGCCCTGCGGCAGCAGCACGTCGTCGTCCGCGCCGGACAGGCAACTGACTGCCTTCATGAACACGATGGGCTCGAGCGGTGGCGTGGCACCGATTTCGGCCGCGTGGTCGCTGTAGTTCAAGCCGATGCCGATGAATTTGCCGACGCGCTTGATTGGCACGCCCATACGTGGATTGCCCTTCACCTTGGGCAGGGTCTTGGGATCGATCTTGGCCAGCTTGCGCAGGGCCTTGTCGGACAGGTGATGGGCGTCGATATCGTCGATCACGCCGGACAGGTCGCGCAGGCGGCCTTCCTCGTCGAGCATGCCGGGTTTTTCTTTGCCGGGACGGCCGTAGCGAAGCAGTTTCATGGTGGGGCTTTCAAAGCGTGTGCGAATGCGTGACTATACCCGTTACGGGAACGCCGTGCGTAGTCGATCAATCCAGGCAGCTGCAGCGCCACCAGCACACCGAAGGCAACGCGGTAGGCGTCGGCCGGATAGTGGCCAAGCGCGTCCGGTTTCCATCGCGCGATGACGAGGCCGAAGCAGCATTGCACCAGGAAGGCGCCGACGAAAATCAACAGGTTCAGGCAGGTGGCGGCGCGCCCTGTGAGCGTGCGCGGCATGCTTTGCGCGACGATCGCGTATTCGATGCCGGTGATCGTACCGACCAGCGTAAACAGCACCGACAGCATCTGGTAGCTGGGCGCGTAGTTGACCACGATCGCCGCCTGCACCGCCACGAACAGGCCGATACCCATGCCCGCCACGTCGAGCGGCTTGATGCCGCGCCGTCCTGCCCATTCCGTCACCATGCCCACCGCAATGGCGCCGAAGATCACCGAGGCCATGCCCAGGTACAGCAGGTAGGCTACGGCGGCGTCGGAGAAATGCGCCACGTCGGATAGCCAGCGCCCGATCCACAGGCCCTGGATGCCGAAAAAGACCGTGTGCGGCACCAGCACCAGCGAGATCGTGGTGCGGAAGGCGCGGTCGCGGTAGACGTCGAGGATCGATTGCACCGACGGCGGCGCGCCGCCCGGTGCGGCGCCGCGCGGCGTGAGCAGCCAGATCAAGAGGCCCACGCAGGCGGTCAGGGCGCCGAGCAGCGTGAACAGGCCGCGCCAGTCGGTGTAGTGCAGCGCCAGGCGCACCGGCAGCGTGGCCGAGGCAGCGCCCAGGCCGCCGACGGCGATCAGGTAGCCATGCACGGAAGGCAGCCTGGATGGCGCGATCCAGGTCGAGATGGCCTTCACCGCCGACATGAAACAGCCGCCCAGGCCGAAGCCGATCACGAAGCGCGCCGCCACCAGCTGGTAGAAGCTGTGGCCGTGGGCGAACAGCAGCGCGCCGGCACCGGCAACGAGCAGCAGCACCAGCTGCACCTTGCGCGGCCCATGGCGGTCGAGCGCGATCCCGACTGGCAACTGCACCAGCGCGAAGGAAAAGAAGAAGGCGCTGGTGAGCATGCCGAGCTGGCCCGCGTCGAGGGCCATGCTGTGCACCAGTTGCGGCGCCAGTACCGCGTTCACGGTGCGCAGCAGTGCCGACAGGTAGTGTCCCAGCGCGAACGGCAGGAACACGTAGAAGAACACGGCAAGGCCGGACAGCCTTGCCCCTTCCTGCTGGCCGTCCATGGCATCAGGCGGCTTGGCTGGCGACCAGTGGGATGACCTTGCGCGCGGCCCGGTCCTCTTCCTCGAAGAAGAATTTGCTCTGGCCGAAGGCCGGCACCAGGTGGTCCAGCCAGGTGGCGGCCGGGTCGTATTTGGCGAAGAAGGGCTTGCGCACCCAGTCCGGATTGCGCGCTTGCAGGAACTGCAGGGCGAACAGCTTTTCACCATTGATCGTCACCACGCCGTCGACGACGACCTTGCCGGGGAAGGCGCTCATCGACGGTCCGCGCACGGTGCGCGACAGGCCCGACACCATCTGGTAGGCGGACTGGAAGATCTCGTGCGCGCGCGCCAGCGGCAGCGCGAAGTAGTCGGATGGCCCGGTGTCGCGCTCGACGAACATGTAGTAGGGGATGGCGCCCAGGCGCACGCCGGTGGTCCACAGTTCGGCCCAGCTGGCCGGGTCTTCGTTGATGTGGCGGATCAGCGGGCCCTGCATGCGCAGGGTGGCACCGGTTTCGACGATGCGCTTGACGGCCGCCTGGGCCACGTCCTGGCGCAGCTCCACCGCGTGGCTGTAGTGGCCCATGATGGCCAGGTTCTTGCCGCTCTTGACGACGCGCTCGAACAGGCGCAGCAGGTCGCCGCTGTCGCGGTCGGAGACGAAGCGCTGCGGCCAGTAGGCCACCGACTTGGTGCCGATGCGGATGTTCTGGATGTGGGCCAGCGACGGGTCGAGCAGCGGTTCGAGCACGTCGGTGAGCTGGCGCGTGTTCATGATCAGGGGGTCGCCGCCGGTGATGAGGACGTCGGTGACGTCGCGGTGGTTCTGCAGGTAAGCCACCAGTTCGCCCGTCTCGCGCGCGTCGAACTTCATGTCGTCCATGCCGGCAAACTGCGGCCAGCGGAAGCAGAAGGTGCAATAGGCGTGGCAGGTCTGGCCGGCGCTGGGAAAAAACAGCACCGTCTCCTTGTATTTGTGCTGCAGGCCGCGCAGCGGCGCGTCGTTTACGCGCGGGACGTTGTGGGTCATCTGGCCGGCCGGGTGCGGATTCATGCGCAGTCGGATCGCATGCACCAGGCGCGCGGTGGCGGCATCATCTTTCTTGTACAGCAGCAGCTCGCGCAGCTGCGCATATTCCGTGGCCGGCAGCATGTCGCGGTGCGGAAAGGTGAGGCGGTAGATCGGGTCGTCCGGAATATTGTTCCAGTCGATCAGCTGGTCCATCACATAGGCATTGGTGCGAAAAGGCAAGACGTGCGAGACCACCTGCACGGCTTCCTGCAGGTCGGCGGGCATCCATTGCCATTGCCTGGCAAGGGCGATGGTCTGGCGCGTGTAGGGCTTGAATTTGGCGAGTTCGGCGATCACGGTGTTCTCCTGAAAGTGGGGACGGCTTGCCCATCTTAGGATTTGCCACACGGAACGAATTGCCGAACATCAATTGAGCGACAGGAAGATTTCCACTTGGAATAAGTTCCCTTCAGAAATGGCTGGCCGCCCTTGTGCCAGCGCAAAGGCCGGGGCGGCGGGGAGCGTAGATTACGACATGCATGTAAGCAACTTTCCAATTTGAAAGGACCGCCATGAAACTGCTCCTCGCCCTCGCCTTCGCTGGCGCCGCCCCGGCCCTGCTGGCGGCCGAACCGACCGAAAAAGACGCCATCGCGATGGTGGAAAAAGGGGTGGCCTTGGTCAAGGCCAGCGGCAAGGCCGCGCTCGCCAAGAAGATCAGCGACAAGGATCCCGACTACGTCAACGGCGCGCTCTACCTCGACATGCGCGACCTGTACACCGGCATCGTACTGGCCCACCCGATCAACCACTCGATCGTCGGCAAGGACCTCACCGACGTGCCCGACGCCAGCGGCAAGAAGTACCGGCGCGAGATCATCGAACTGGCCCAGAAGAAGGGCCGTGGCTGGGTCGACTACCAGTACAAGCATCCGACCAGCGGCAAGATCGAACCGAAGACGACCTATATCCAGCGTGTGGACGACGTCGTGCTCGAAGCGGGCATCTACAAAAAATGAGCCCTCTGCTCCAGCGCTTGCGCATCGGACCCAAGCTGCTGCTCGCCCCCGGCCTGGCCCTGTGCCTGCTGCTCATGCTCTCGGGCGCGGCCGGCTATGGCATGCTGCGCCAGAACGCCACGCTCGACAATATGGTCGAGGTGCGCGCGGCGCGCCTGAAGGCCGCCGCCGAGATCGCCGGCGACGCCAAGTTCGCGCATGCCCAGGTCTACCAGCTGCTGGCCTGGGTCAATGGCAGCTTCGCCAAGGCCAGGCTCGACACCCTGGTCAAGGACATCAATGGCCGCCACGCCAGCCTGGCCGCCCAGCTCAATCAATTGGCCCAGGTGGCCGCCAGCGACGAACGCGCCCTCGTCGAGGCCTCCGCCACCGCACTGGCCGGCTACCACAAGCGCATCGGCGAGACCATCGACATGGCGGCCGTGGACTGGTCGATCGCCACCAATGCGATGGTGCGCGCCGAACAGCAGTTCGAGGTGCTGAACTCCCAGCTGGCCGCCCTGTCGCAACTGGAAACGGCATTGAACAGCCGCGCCCACGCGCGCGCGCAGGCCGAATTCCATGACCTGGCCATCACCATGGGCGCACTGGTGCTGCTGTCGATTGCCCTGGCGCTGCTGGCCACCTTCCTGGTGCGGCGCGCCATGCTGGCCGATATCCGCGGCATCGCCGATACTGTCGCCGAACTGGCCGCGGGCCACCTGGTGGCCGGCCGGGCCCACCAGGGACGCGACGAAATCGCCGACACCGCGCGCGCCCTCGACCGCACCATTGCCACGCTCTCGAACACACTGCGCAGCGTGCTCGCGTCGGTGCACTCGATCGACTGCGCCTCGCAGGAAATTGCCAGCGGCAACCTGGACCTGTCGCAGCGCACCGAGCTGCAGGCGGCCTCGCTCGAACAAACCGCCAGCAACGTCGACGCCCTCACCGAGGCCGTGCGCGACAACGCCGCCACGGCGCGGCGCGCCAACGAACAGGCGGCCAACGCGGCGCGCCTGGCCGACAGCGGCGGCCAGGCCGTGCAGCGCGCGGTGGCCAGCATGGCCACGATCAAGGCCAGTTCGCACAAGGTCGTCGAGATCATCGGCGTGATCGACGCGATCGCCTTCCAGACCAATATCCTGGCGCTGAACGCCGCCGTCGAGGCGGCGCGCGCCGGCGACCAGGGCCGCGGCTTTGCCGTCGTCGCCGCCGAAGTACGCACCCTGGCGCAGCGCTCGGCGGCGGCCGCGCGCGAGATCAAGACCCTGATCGTCGCCTCCTCGTCGACCATCGACGCGGGCAGCGCCGCGGTCGACCAGGCCGGCAGCAGCATGGACGACATCGTCGCCTCGGTGCGCGACGTCAGCCTGCTGATCGAACGCATCAGCGTGGCCAGTTCGGAACAGGCCGAGGGCATCGCCGGCGTCAACCGCGCGGTGAGCCAGATGGACGATATGACACAGCAGAACGCCGCCCTGGTGGAGCAGGCAGCGGCGGCCGCAGCCAGCCTGCACGACCAGACCGAGATGCTGGCGCGCGCCGTGGCGGTGTTTCGCATTGACGGCATGCCCGAACGGCGCGCGCCGGGCAGCCCGATGCGCCTGGGCGAACCGGCGCGCGCGCAAGCGCGAACCGGCCAGGCCGAAGCGCCACGGCAGCGGGCTACAGCGCAAGCTTGATAACCATGCAAGATATGCGCAATCATGGCTACGCTTTGGCCACGCCGCGGCGCAAGTTAATTTCCGGGCAAGGTTATCGCCTGCATGCGACAAAATCAGCGCCAGGCCAAGCGTGAGGGGGCGCTCTGGTTTATAGTGTGGGACTGACGGGGCCCGCTGAGTGGCCCCGCCGTTGATTGCCTTCGCCCATGAGTAAAGCAGCAGCTGCAGCGGCCCCGGCCGCCGATCCCGTCGACGCCCTGATCAAGTCGATCCGCATTCCTCCGCGGCCGAGTTTGCTCGCCGACCTGCAGCGCGAACTGCTCGCGCCCGATCCCCAGCCGCAGTCCATTGCCCGCATCATTTCGAGCGATGTCGGCATGTCCGGCGCCCTGCTCAAGCTGGCCAATTCCTCGTTCTACGGCGGCGCGCGCAAGGCCAAGTCGATCGAACAGGCCATCCTTTTCCTGGGCATCAACCAGGTCGCGGCCCTGATGACGGGCTTGCTCGCGCGCGCAGCCATCCCCACCGACAATGCAGCCCTGGCCAGCTTCTGGGATATTTCGACGCGGCGCGCCCAGGCCATCGTCTATCTGTCGCGCCGCCTGCGCATTGGCGAGCCCGACGTGGCCCATACCTTCGGCCTGTTCTGCGACACCGGCGTGCCGCTGCTGATGGACCGCTTCCCCAATTACGCGGCCACCTTTGCCGCCGCCGGCGAAGACCTGGAGCGTCCTTTCACGGCCACCGAAGACGCCGCCCACAGCACCAACCACGCCGCCATCGGCTGCCTGCTGGCGCGCAACTGGGGCCTGTCCTCGGAGGTGACCTGGGCCATCCTGCACCACCACGATTACGACGTGCTCGAAGACGGCGCCACCCCCGACGCCGTGCGCTCGCTGGTGGCCCTGTCCCTGCTGGCCGAGGCGGCCCTCCAGCACTACCAGGGCAATGCCGATTCGCTCGAATGGGCCAAGGGCGGCGCCCGCGCCTGTGCCCACCTGGGCCTGTCCGACGCCGAGACGACCGACCTGCTCGACGAGCTGCACGAATCCTTCCACGCCGAGCACTAGACAGGCGGGCCGCACAGGACGATACTGAAGGCAAGATGCCGCCGTGGAGCGGCTTCTCACCGAAGTGACGGAGGCTGTGATGAAGACCCTGGCGATTTTCCTGCTGTGCCTGTTCCTGAGCGCTTGCGCCACGTCCCTGCCGCCGCCGCCGTCGCCCCTGCAACTGGCCGACGATTCGCGCTTTGGCCCGCCCAATGAAGCGATCAACCCGGAAGAACTGTTTACCCTCAGCCCCGAGATGCGCAACTATGTGCGCAGCCCCGTGTTTGCCAACCACATCCGCAACAAGGGCGAGCGCGGCCTGATCGAAGCGCTCTACCAGAAAGGGGAACTGAAGCTCGAATACGATTCCTCGCGCACGCGCAACGCCGCCGAAACCTTCGCCGCCAAGAGCGGCAATTGCCTGTCGCTGGTGATCATGACGGCCGCCATCGCCAAGGAACTCAATATGCAGGTGTTCTACCAGAACGTCATGGTGGACGAGACCTGGAGCCGCAAGAACGGCCTGTACTTCGCCAGCACCCACGTCAACCTGACCTTCGGACGGCGCTCGACCGAACAGATCCATTCCTACGATGCCGGCATCACCATGCTCACGGTCGACTTCCTGCCCGCCGAAGACGTGGCCGGCTACCGCACCCACACGGTCGATGAGGGCACCTTGATTGCCATGTACATGAACAACAAGGCAGCCGAGGCGATCGCCCAGGACCGCCTCAACGACGCCTACTGGTGGGCGCGCCGCGCCGCCATCGAGCATCCGGCCTATATCACCGCCTACAACACGCTCGGCGTGGTCTATCAGCGCCACGGCGACCATGCGCTGGCCGAGCGGGCCTTCCGCCTGGCGCTCGAACGCGAACCGCAAAACCTGGTCACGATGCAAAACCTGGTGCCGGTGCTCACGGCCCAGGGCAAGACGGTCGAAGCGAAGGCCCTGCAAACGAAGATCGCCAGCATCGAGCCCTTCCCACCGTTCTACTATTTCGACCTGGGCACCAAGGCCATGGCCGCACACGACTGGGCCAAGGCAAAAACCCTGTTCAGCAAGGAAGTGGCGCGCATGCCCTACTACCACGAGTTTCACTTCTGGCTGGGGCTGTCGATGTTCATGCTCGGCGAGCAGGGCGACGCGCGCGAGCAGCTGAACCTGGCGATCGAAACGAGCACCTCGCCGGACAATCGCAATCGTTATGCGGCCAAGCTGGCCCATTTGCGCTCGCTCGCGCCCAATCGCTTCAACTAAAATTGACCGGCGGCGGCCAGCAAACGCGTGCGGATGGCCACGATGCTGCCATCGGCCTGCATGGCCGCCAGTACCTGCTCCAGGCGCGGTACCAGGGCGACATGCTGTTTGTGCAGGTAATGGAATAGCTGCACGCGTTCGAGCGACGGCTGCAGCGTCACGATGCCATGGCCCGGCATGGTCGCGAGCAGTTGGCGCGCTTCGATATCGGGCATGAGGGCGATATCGGTACGCCCGCCGATCAATTTGCGCAGCACCAGTTCGTTGGAGGCCGCCATATCGATTTTCATCCCGCGCGTGCCTTGCTCGAACACGACAATGCCGCGGTGAAATCCGATCGTATAGGGCCGCAGGCTGTTCCACCCGGCGGGCACGAATTGCGCCGTGCGGGTGAGCACGACAATGTCGAAATAATTGACCGGCACCTTGACCTGGACCAGGTCGGGATAGCTGCTCGACAGGCCGCCTACACGCTGCAATTCGCCATCGGTCAAGCCTTCGGCCGACTCGGCCAGCGCACGCGCGGCGGGGCGCTCGCGAAATATGACCGGCACATGCAGGCGCCCATACGCTTCGGTGAGGATGGCGCGCCCGATCTGTTCGACCAGCATGCCCCTGTCGACCGCGGCAATGGTCATCGGGGCGGCAGCGGCGAAGGCAGCCCAGGCCATCAGGATCGCCCACCCGCAGGGCAAGACTAATCTCAATAGCATCGGCGCGATCCCTGGAGAAGAGGCAAGACATCAGTATCCGCCCAATCCCGTCCCGCTTCAAGCGCTGCCGGCCAAGCCA
This sequence comes from Pseudomonadota bacterium, assembly GCA_040390345.1. Classification (GTDB taxonomy): domain Bacteria; phylum Pseudomonadota; class Gammaproteobacteria; order Burkholderiales; family Burkholderiaceae_D; genus Telluria_A. The sequence continues at coordinate 23,768 of JAZJYP010000075.1, forward strand.
TTCAGGGCGCCACCGGGAACGGGATCTTACGGCTACGGCAGTAAATTTTATCAAAAATACAATGTTTATTATCTACACTTTTTCCCTATTTTGTTAATATTTGAACACTTCGTGAGCGGTGAAATCGATAATAATTTGCCTACAGAAATTATTCACACTTCGAACCGGTTTTAGTCACATCGCCGAGCCAAGAACAAGCATAAAAACAAGGCTTTAGGCAAGTTTTTGGGTGTTGCAAAACCTAAATTTATTTTGATATTTATCTACCAAGTGCGATGCGTATATCGCAACGAAACTTTTCCTTATGCTATTCTTTCCGTCACGTCATTTGATGACCGCACGGCGGGTGGCCGATCCCACCCTTTCTTTGACAGCCCGACTTACGGAGCCGGGCTATTTTTTTGAATAATGATAAAAATGGAGAGTTTCAACGTGAAGAAGTCTATCGTCCTGAAAGTGGGCGCCGCTGCTGTCGCAGCCGCCCTCGCCGCACCTAGCTTCGCAGCCAACATCGTGCTGCATGACACCACCGGCAGCTTCTCGACCGCGCCGAACGGTGCCGCCGCACTGCTGGCCTTCCAGAAAGCTGCAAACTTCTGGAACCAGACCCTGACCAACAATGCCACCATCGACATCCAGATCGGCTTCAAGCCGCTGGGCACCGGCATCCTTGGCAGCACTGGCAGTACCCGTCAAGACGTTTCCGTCAGCAGCGTCTATGGCGCGCTGGCCGCGACCGGCAATAGCGCCCTGGACGTTTCGGCCGTTTCCCACCTGGTCCCGCTGAATCAGGGCGGTTTGACCGATGTTCGCGTCAATGCCTATCTGAACGCTGCGACCCAGACCGGCATCGATCCAACCAAGGCCAGCCGTATCCTGCCGTCGAACGTGTATGCCAGCCATTATCTGTATGCCAACACCTCGGTGATGAAAGCGCTGAACCTGCCAACGGCCACGCACACCTTTGATGCCAGCATCACGTTCAGCTCGTCTTTTGCCTTTGACTTCAACCCAACTAACGGCATCGACAACGGCAAATATGATTTCACCGCTGTCGCAGTGCACGAACTGGGCCACGCGCTGGGCTTTGTCTCTGGCGCCGATTTCTATGACGTCTACGGTGGCAAAGGCCCTGGTGCCGCGTCCTTCGGCAATGGTGATACCTGGAACGACGAATCGGTTGGCAGCACACTCGACCTGTTCCGCTACAGCGCCACGCCGGAAGGCAATGGTACGCGCGACCGCATGTGGGGCGCCAACAAGACCGCTTTCTTCTCCATCGATGGCGGTGCCAGCGTATATAACCTGCCAGATACCAACCAGGAAGCCGCGTTCTTCTCGACCGGCTCTTACAACGGCGACGGCAACCAGGCCAGCCATTGGAAAGACAACCTGGCCGTGCTGGACTTGGGCGCCCAGTGCTACCTGAGCACCCGCGCAGTCGGCATCATGGACCCAACGATGGCTGCCTGCGCCAACGGCATCGTCACCGGCAACGACCTGGCCGCTTTCGACGCGATGGGCTGGAACCTGAGCCAGAACATTCTGGCCAACCCAGGCTACGCTGAAACCACGGCACAGATCTACGCCCGTGACGGCCTGGCCCAGGCTGTGCCGGAACCAGAAACCTATGCCATGCTGCTCGCTGGCCTGGGCCTGACCGCTTTCGCTGCACGCCGCCGCAAAGCCGCCAAGTAATTCCCTGCGGCCGCGCGAGCGGCTGTCCCGACGCCGCCACAGCTTCACGGTTGTGGCGGCGTTGTACGTTTACGTCAACGCAACACATTGTGCTACAACATAGCAAAAAATAATTCCTCACGAAGGCATAATTGCTGTAAATTTACGGATACTCTTTAAGCAACAATCCCTGCGAAAGGAAGTTCCGAATGCGCCCTGCCCTGCACTGCTGCCTCCTCGTCCTGATCCTGTCCGGCTGCGAAGCGCTGGCCGCCACGCGCCCGCTGGGCATCGTCGCGCCGGGCGGCGAATCGACCATTGCCTACGACATCAATGGTGCGGGCCAGGTCGCCGCCGTGCTCGAAGACGAGGATGGCCACCAGCGCGGCGTGCTCTACGAAAAGGGCAAGATCACCGAACTCGGGTCGCTCGGCGGCATGTACAGCGATGCGCGCCGTATCAACGAACGCGGTGAAATCGTCGGCTCTGCGCGCAAAGCCGACGGCAGCTGGAGCGCCTTCCTGTTCGACCGTGCCGGCGGCATGCGCGTGCTCGGCACCCTGGGCGGCCCCAGCAGCTACGGCATGGCCCTGAACCAGCAGGGCGAGGCGGTCGGTTTCGCCGACACCACCAGCGGCGACTGGCACGCCTTCTTCCAGCATCCGGGCGCGGCCATGAAGGACCTGGGCACCCTGGGCGGCAAGATCAGCTATGCGGCCGGTATCAACCAGCAGGGCCAGGTGGTGGGCACGGCATCGCTGGCCACTGAATACCGCCACGCCTTCCTGTATGACCCGGTCCTGGGCATGGTCGACCTGGGCACCCTGGGCGGGCGTTCCAGCTCGGCCACCGCCATCAACGACAGCGGCATGATCGTCGGCGCCTCCGAAACGGAAGAACGGCGCTGGCACGCCTTCGTCTACGACGGCCAGAAGATGATCGACCTCGGCGCCCTGATCGGGCGCGGTGACAGCTACGCCACCGGCATCAACAACGCCGGCCACGTCGTCGGCACCCTGCTCATTGGCGACGAACGCCTGTCCTTCGTCTGGCGCGACAACAAGATGACGGTGCACCGCGGTGGCAAGGGCCTGCACCTGACCAATGCCATCAACGACGAGGAACTGGTCATCGGCGCCACCTATGACCGCCGCATGATCGCCGCCACGATGGTCTCGAACGCGCCGCCGGTGCGCCCGCGCGGCGGCAGCGAATTCCTGTTCATGGTGGCCCTGGTGCTGGTGCTCGCGAGCGCCACCGTCATCTACCGCAAGCGCTACCGCGGCATCCCGCTGCGCAACTACGCGCCTTGATATACCCACTTGAAGTCGCCGGCAACTCGGTGTTACCCTAGTAGCACCCGTCCTTTTCGACACGATCATGGCCACGACTTCACTCAAACTGTCCGATGAACTCAAACAGCGCGCCACCAGCGCCGCGCAAGAAGTAGGTATGAGCACCCATGCCTTCATGGTCGACGCGATCCGACGTGCTGCCGACGCCGTCGAAGAACGCGCTCAATTCGTCGCCCAGGCATTGGAAGCGCAAGTGGACATGGCTGAAACCGGCCTGGGATACGCTGCCGACGATGTGCACGCTTATCTGCGCGCGCGCCTTGCGGATCCGGAAGCGCCCAGGCCGCCTGCCAAAGCATGGCGAAAATAAGCTATTCAAAGCGGGCACTGGCGGACCTTGAACGGCTCAGCGACTGTCTCGCCCCGGCGGGCCGCGCCACCCAGCTCGAAGCGCTTGACCTGATTAGCGAAGCCATCGATATCCTCGCGCGTCATCCTTTGATGGGCCGCCCCGCTGAAGCGGGTTTGCGCGAACTCGTCATTTCACAAGGCAAGACAGGCTACATCGCTTTGTATGTGTATGAACCGGTGCGTGACGCCGTTCTCGTGTTCTCGATTCGCCATCAACGCGAAGCCCGATTCCCCAGCCGGGTATAGTGGGCGTCCATGATTCAAGCCACCTTCCGCCTCTTGCTCCTGTTCGCCGCGTTGCCGGCGAGCGCCACATCGCTCGGCATCCGTGTGCCGCCCGGCGCGTCCAGCGTGGCCTATGCCATCAATACGAACGGCCAGGTGGCCGCTGTCGTTTCAGTCCCGAATGGGCGCCAGCGCGGTTTGCTCGTCGAGCATGGCAGGGCGACAGCCCTTGGCCTGCCAGGCGGCGGCGACAGCGACGCCCACGGCATCAATGCCGCAGGCGTGGTGGTCGGTTCGGCCACCGACGCGCAGGGCCATAGCCGCGCCTACCTGTACGACCGCGTCCACGGCATACGCACGCTCGGCACGCTGGGCGGACAGGGCAGTTACGGCATGGCCATCAATAACCGCGCGATGGTAACCGGCTTTGCCGACACAAAGACCGGCGCCTTCCACGCCTTCCTGCACGACGGCAGCACCATGCGCGACCTGGGCACCCTGGGCGGCACCTTGAGCAACGCCAGCGGCATCAACGATGCGGGCCAGGTGGTGGGCGCAGCGACCCTGCGTGACGAGCGCCGCCATGCGTTTGTCTATGACGCCGCGCGCGGCATGGTGGACCTGGGCACGCTGGGCGGAAAATCAAGCGCAGCCGCGGCCATCAACAACGCCGGCCACATCGTCGGCGCTGCCGAAACCGCAGGCGGCATCTGGCACGCTTTCATCTATGACGGCAAGCGCATGACTGACTTGGGCGCCCTCATCGGCGCAGGCGACAGCTACGCCACCAGCATCAACCGCGCCGGCCACGTGGTGGGCACGGTGCAGGTCAAGGACGAGCGGCGCAGTTTCATCTGGCGCGACGGACAGATGATCGTGTTCCGTGGCGGCCAGGGCCTGTTTGCCGTCAACCACATCAACGATGCCGGCCAGGTGGTCGGCGCGATCCGCGGCACCCAGCTCGAAGCGGCTATCATGAGTGCGAACGCGGTGCCAGGCGACGTGCCCAACGCCCTGCGCACGCTGCTGCCCGCTGCACTGTTTTCAGTGCTGGCCGCCGCCATCCTGGTGTTGCAGCGCAAGCGCTACCGCGGCCTGTCGTGGCGCAGCCTGTTCGAACGCCGTTAATCCGTTTTTCACGAAGGTACGCCATCGTTGCGACCGCCTTGTCTTCCAGCGAACCGCGGGGCAGCTACCGGTCAGCACTGAGCCAGCACCTGCCATTGGCGCAATTTTTCGGCATACGGCAAGGTGTAGGCGGGGCTGCTCGACGGCAGCGCAACGATGCGATAGCGCTGCGCGTGCTCGCCCAGCACCTTCAGTCCCAGCCGGGCTGCCGTCCCGCCATTGAAGGCGATGGTCGTCAACGCCGGCAACTTGGCAATCAAGGCGAGCAGGTCGTTGTCATTGCGGTCCCGGATGCGGCTATCCAGGCTGCCCGGGCGATGCGCTTCGGCCACCACGTCCCATAAACCGATACGCTGTTCCAGCAAGGCGTCGAGGCGCGCGGCATAGTCGAGCGGCACCAGGTCCACTCGCGTCACTGCCGACATCAAGGCCCAAAAACGGTTCTGGCGGTTGCCATAGTATTGCTGGAGCAGCAGCGATTGTTCGCCCGGCAGGCTGCCCAGCACCAGCAGGCGCGTTTGCGCGTTCACGACCGGATCGAAACAGCGTTTGCGCGCAGGCTCATCCAACTTCACAGGCGTTTTCATCATGGTCTGCATGATAGCAAGTTCAGTGTAAAATCATCCGGCACATGCATACCAACAACAATCCGGAGACCCCCATGGACACCACGGCAGCACCGCGCACCATCGATACCCTGTTGGCCAAGTACAGCGAAAGCCATTTGAACCACACCAACGAACTGATTCATTTCGTCTGCGTGCCGGTCATCGTGTTCACCTTGCTCGGCCTGGTGTGGGCGGTCCATCCGCTCGCTGCCGTGGCCGTCACCATCGCCTCCCTGTTCTACTACCTGCAACTGTCGCGGCCCTTCGCCGTGGGCATGCTGGTGATGGCCGGCGCCATGCTGGCCCTGCTATCGGCCTTGCCGCCTGCCACCGTGCTGCCACTGTCGATCGCCATCTTCGTGCTGGCATGGATCGGCCAGTTCATCGGCCACAAGATCGAAGGCAAGAAGCCCTCCTTCTTCGACGACTTGCGTTTCCTGCTGATCGGCCCGCTGTTCGTGCTGAGCTTCCTGTACCGCCGCCTGAACCTGGCCTGGTAACAGAAACTTACCTTTTTTGGATGGCTGGCGACAACAAATGCCGATAAGCTACAGGTTCCAAAAGTCCTGCCACAGTGCCGGCCTTTCCAAAAAACGATTACACGGAGTGTCCAAATGAAAGCAGCAATCGCCCTCGTCCTCGCTTGCGCCAGCCTTACCGGCTGCGTCGTCGCCCCCCACTCGGCCAGCGTCTATGGCGGCCGCCAGACCATGAATGAACAAACCGTGCGCATGGCGGTCGTTGAATCGGTGCGCGAAGTGACGATCAATAACCAGAGCAGCGGCACCGGCACCCTGGCCGGCGCGGCCCTGGGCGGCATCGCCGGCTCGACCGTGGGCGGCGGCAAGGGTTCGACGGCGGCGGCGATTGCCGGCGCCGTGCTCGGTGGCGCCATCGGCAGCCAGGTCGAAGCCAATGCCAACAACCGCAAGGGCTTCGAGATCACCGTCAAACTCGACAACGGCGAATTGCGCGCCATCACCCAGGAGGCGGACGAACAGTTCCGTCCGGGCGAACGCGTGCGCCTGCTCAGCAGCGGCCACACCACCCGCGTCACCCACTGACCGTTGGCGGCCCTCAGTGGCCGCCCGGCAAGAAATGGCGAAAGCTTTTATACTTTCGCCATGTCCTCTCCCCTCCTGTTCGCCATTGCCTCGCTGATCTGGGGCTCCACCTTCTGGGCCATCACGCTGCAACTGGGCGAAGTCGCACCCGCTGTATCCGTCGCTTACCGCTTCGGCCTGGCGTCGCTGATCCTGTTCGTCCTGTGCCGCCTGCGCGGCGATACCCTGCGCCTGCCCTGGCGCGCCCAGCGCTGGCTGATGCTGCAGGGCGCCTTCCATTTCGCCCTGTCCTATGTCTGCACGTATGGATCGGAACAATACCTGGTCTCGGCCCTGATGGCGGTGCTGTTCGCGCTGATGGTGTTCTGGAACCCGATCTGCAACCGCCTCGCCTTCGGCACGGCGATCAGCTGGCGCACCTGGGCCGCGGGCAGCGTGGCCGTGGCCGGCGTGACGCTGCTGTTCTTCCATTCGATCAGCGCCGCCTGGACCGAGATCCTGGCCGGCGGCAGCGGCCACTTCCTGCTCGGCCTGGGCCTGGCGCTGGCGGCGACGATGGCCAGCTCGGCCGGTAATGTGGTGGTGATCAAGGTGCGCGAGCAAAGCGGCAATGTGATGCTGACCATGGCCTGGGCCATGTTCTGGGGCACCTGCCTGGTGCTGGCCTGGTGTATGGTGAGCGGCCAGTCCTTTGCCTTGCCGGCCGCACCGCGCTACTGGATGGGCTTGTTCTACCTGTCGGTGTTCGGCTCCGTGATCGCCTTCAATTGCTATTTCACCCTGATCGACCGCATCGGTTCGCAAAAGGCCGTGTATATCGGCGTGGTCACGCCGGTCATCTCGGTGCTGCTGTCGATCCAGCTGGAACACTACCGTCCCGGACCCATCGAGTGGTTCGGCATGGTGCTGTGCCTGGCCAGCGTGGCCTGGGCCTTGCGTTCCCCCACACCCAAGGTGTTACCATCAGTATCTTTAGCCCCCTTGCCTGAAAGCCCATGAGCTCTTTCACCATCCGCCCTGCCGAACCTGCCGATGTCGGTGATATTTACGACATGATTGTCGAACTGGCCGTGTTCGAGAAACTCGAACACCTGGTCGTCGCCACTGAAGCGCTGCTGCACGAAGGCTTGTTCAGCGACAAGCCGTCGTGCGAAGCGATCGTCGGCGTCGAGGATGGCGAAGTGGTCACCTTTGCCTTGTTCTTCCACAATTTCTCGACCTTCCTGACACGCAAGGGCCTGTACCTGGAAGACCTTTATGTCAAGCAGGCGCACCGCGGAAAGGGCTATGGCCGCCAGATGCTCGTCGCGCTGGCGCAACTGGCCGTGGCACGCAACTGCGGGCGCTTCGAGTGGTCAGTGCTGGACTGGAACGAGCCTGCGATCAACTTCTACAAGGGCATGGGCGCCGACCTGTTGCCGGACTGGCGCGTCTGCCGCGTCACCGGCGACGCCCTGACGGCCCTGGCCGAGCACCCCTGAAGAAAAAACCCGCGGTCACTTGCGTGCCGCGGGCGAACCCATGTCTGCTATGGGGAGGGGAGACTGAAATCACAGTTTCACTATAGTCGTGCAACTGTACAATTTCTTCTGTCTTTACAATTGCTTACCTCGGTAACATGAGGCTCACTTGCATCGTGCGCCTGTCGGGTTTTCTTACATTGATAAAAATCAATGATCCACGGCCTGCCGCGTCCAGAATGGGGGCTTCGTCCCAACCGGAGCCAGCCATGAAATTCAGCGTTAAACCGCTCACTTCGCGCCTCTACAAGGCCTGGCTCCGCTCGCGCCTCGACACCTGCTCGCGCAGCCTGCAAACCATTGCCGCCCAGCGCGAAAATGATTTCCACGCCGAACGGATCCTGCACCGGGAAATGTCGGAAATGCGCTCGCGCCTGCAATCGCTATAGGGCGCGCCGGCGCGCCAGCCACCACTCCAGCACTTCGAACAGCGCCTGGGTTGCCAGCGCCAACGCCGCCGCCGGCAAGGCGCCGGCCAGCAGCATGTCGTGGTCGTTCAGCGCCAGGCCGATGGTGATGCGCTCGCCATAGCCACCCGCGCCGATGAAGGCGGCAATCGTCGCCGTGCCCACGCTCATCACTGCCGCCGTTTTGACACCGGCCAGGATCACCGGCAGCGCCAGCGGCAAATCGATATGCAGCAGGCGGTCACGCCGGCCCAGGCCCAGCGCCAGCGCTGCCATGCGCAAGCCGGGCGGCACTTGCAGGATGCCGGTGCAGGTATTGCGCACGATGGGCAGCAAGGCATACACGAACAAGGCCACCAGCGCCGGCACCGTGCCGATCATGCCCAGCAAGGGAATCAGCATGGCCAGCAAGGCCAGCGATGGCACCGTCTGCAGCACGCCGGCGATGGCCAGCACCGGCTGGCGCAGGCGCGGCGCGAAGGCCGCCAGCACGCCCAGCGGAATACCGACGACGCAGGCCAGCGCCACCGACAGCAGCACCAGCGTGATGTGCTGGCGCGTAAGCGTGGCGAGCTTGTCGTCGAACATCCGGCTCCATAACCCCTGCTTCGCGCCTTGCGTCGCTTGCGGCGCGCGCCAGTTGCGCGCCACGTCGGCGAAACTCTTGCCGTCGATTTCCACTTGCGCGTTCATGGCGATCATGTCCGCTTCGCTGATGCGCCCTTCGAGCTGCTGCAGCGCGCGCCAGGCGGCCGGGAAGCGCTGTGGCAGGTCCAGCCGGTACAGCAGCACTGCGTCGTAGCGGGGAAAGTAGTGCAGGTCGTCGGCCAGCACGCGCAAGCCGTATTGCTTGATCTTGGCATCGGTCGAATAAATGTCGATCACATCGACCTGGTGCTGGGCCAGGGCTTCGTAGGCGATGCCGTGATCCAGGCCGGCGGGCTGCTGCGTCAGGCCGTAGCGCTTGGCCAGTCCGGGCCAGCCGTCGGCGCGGCCAATGAATTCGTGCGACAGGCCGAGCTTGAGCGTGCTCCGTTGCGCCAGTTGCGACAGGCTGGCGATGCCGCTGTCGGCGCGTGTGGCAAGCGCATAGGTGTTGTTGAAGCCGAGGGGCACGGCCACGCCCAGGCCAAGGGGGGCAAGCGCTGCGCGCATGGTGGCCAGGTCGCTCGCCTGTTCGTTCTTGAGGATTTCGCGGTCGATGGTGCCAAGGTATTCGGCATAGACGTCAATCGATCCTGTGCGTAGGGCAGCGAGCACGATGGCGGTATTGCCCAGGCCCTGGCGGTGTTCGGCATGGCCGGCTTGCTGGGTGAGGATCTCGCCGAGGATATACGATTCAGTGAAGCGTTTCGAGCCGACGTGCAGCACATCATCAGCCTGCGCCGCCATGGACAGGAAGAGAACCAGTAGCCAGGTAGGGTGGGCACATGTGCCCACGCGGAGCCAACGCCTCAACGCGTGGGCGCACGCGCCCACCCTACGCCCGAGCCACGCCGGCATGGAAGACGGCGCGGCAGGGATTGAGGCCCATGGCGTAGGACAGGTCGGCCGGGCGCGCAATGCCCCACAGCGCGAAATCGGCGCGTTTGCCCACTTCGAGCGTGCCGATGTCGCGCTCGCGCCCCAAAGCACGCGCGGCGTGGACCGTGGTGCCGGCCAGCGCCTCGAGCGGCGTCAGGCGCCACAGCGTGCATGCCATGTTCATCGCCAGCAGCAGCGACGTCATGGGCGACGTCCCTGGATTGCAGTCCGTCGCCACCGCCATCGGCACATGGGCGGCGCGCAGCAAGCCGATCGGCGGGGGCATCGTCTCGCGCAGGAAGTAGTAAGCGCCCGGCAGCAGCACGGCCACTGTGCCGGCCGCCGCCATGGCATCGACCCCGGCTTGCGACAAGTGCTCGAGGTGGTCCGCCGACAGGCCACGGAAGCGCGCCACCAGTTCGGCGCCGCGCTGGTCGGACAATTGCTCGGCATGCAGTTTGACCGGCAAGTCCAGCGCCTGCGCCACCGCGAACACGCGCTCGGTCTGTTCCAGCGTGAAGCCGATGCGCTCGCAAAACGCGTCGACCGCGTCGACCAGGCCTTCGGCCACCAGTACCGGCATCATGCCGCAGACGTTGTCGATGTAGTCGTCGGGGCAGCGCGCAAATTCAGGGGGAACGGCATGCGCACCGAGGAAAGTCGTGGCTACGTTGACGGGCAGCTCCTGCCCCACCCGGCGCGCCACGCGCAGCATGGCACGCTCCGATTCGAGCGAGAGACCGTAGCCGGATTTGATTTCGATTGTCGTCACGCCTTCGGCCATCAGGCTGCGAATGCGCGGCAAGCTTTGCTGCAGCAGTTCATCGTCGCTGGCGGCGCGCGTGGCGCGCACAGTCGACATGATGCCGCCGCCGGAGCGGGCGATGTCTTCATAAGTGGCGCCGTTCAGGCGCGCCTCGAATTCGTCGCTGCGGTTGCCGGCGTGGACAATGTGGGTGTGGCAGTCGATCAGGCCGGGCGTCAGCCAGGCGCCACTGCCGTCGAACACCTGCGCCGCCGCTGGCGCGCCGTCGCGCGGGCCCAGCCAGGCGATGCGGCCATCCTTGACAGCGATGGCGCCATGGCGCACTTCGCCATAGCCACCGGCCATCGTCGCCAGGTGGACATTGGTGATGAGAAGGTCCATCTCAGACATTGAAGATGTCGATGACCAGCACCGTGGCCTGGCCTGTCTCGAACTTCCAGACCGTGCCCGGTTCGAACACCACGGCGTCGTAGCGCACCAGGCCAAGGCGCTCCGAATCGCAGCTGATCGACAGGCTGTCGCCCTCGGCCAGGAACATGATGGTGGTGTCGCCGCGTGGCGAGAATTCAGATATGCCCGAGAGCACGCGCCGCCCCAGCTGGTGTTCGCAGCGTTCGCGCCGCGTCATGACGTTGAAGTCGGCGGTGTCGCCATCGCCGATGGTGGCCATGACGTCGGCCTCGCCGTCGAATTCGATGACCGGTTCTTCCTCGCACAGCAAAACACGCTGCTGGCCGTTCAGGTCCAGCATCACGCCCGGGCCGGAAACCAGCGCCAGCGTGCGGTCGATCCCGGGGAAGATGGAGAACGGCCCGCTCTGCGAAATCGTCGCAAGGCTGACGCGCCAGTCGAAATTGTCGATGCCCGCGTCAGGCGGCCAGATCGCAATTTCGGTGGTGCTGCCGCCGCCGTTTTTCCACGGTGCCGGGTCCAGGCTGGCATACGGTATCAGTCGCGTCATGATCGAAACTCCCGCAATGCGGCGATGGTCTGCTTGAAGCGCTGCGCAATCGCCGTTTGCGCAACGTGTCGTTGATCCTGCACTACCCACTGGCCACCCACCATCACGTCCTTGACCAGGTTGTCGTTACCGCTGAAGACCAGTGTACCCAAGACGTCGGCGCTCGCGCAGCCATACAGATTGGGATGCTCCGCGTCGAGCACCAGCAAATCGGCGCGCTTGCCCGGCGCCAGCGCGCCTACGGGCCGGCCGGAGGCCTGCGCACCGCCGCGCGCCGCGCCCTGCCACAGGAAGTCGCCCACATGACGTTCGGTTTCGCTGGCGGCCACATTGCGGCGCTGGTGCAGCAGGCGCTGGCCATATTCTAACCAACGCAGCTCTTCGATGGCGCTTTGCGAGATATGGCTGTCGCTGCCGACGCCGAAACGCCCGCCCGCTTCGAGGAAAGGCGCCAGCGGGAACAGGCCGTCGCCCAGGTTCGCTTCCGTGGTCGGGCACAGGCCCGCCACGGCGCCGCTGGTGGCGATGGCCGCGGTTTCGGTCTCAAGCAAATGGGTGGCATGCACCAGGCACCAGTGCTGGTCGACCGGCAGGTGGTCGAACAGATACTCCACCGGCCTGCGCCCGCAGTAGTCCAGGCTTTGCTGCACTTCGGCCATTTGCTCGGCGATATGGATGTGGACCGGGCGCCCGGCCGGCAGGGACGCCAGCACTTCGCTGATCTGCTTGACCGAGGCCGCGCGCAGCGAATGGGGCGCAACGCCCACTTCCGTATTGGCGTCGCGCAGGGGCGAGAGTTCGTCGACGATGCGCAGCAGCGACTCGGGATCGGTGCGGAAGCGCTTCTGGTCGTCCTTGAGCGGCTGCTCGCCGAAACCGGCGTAGTTATACAGGACCGGCAGCATTGTGATGCCGATGCCGGCAATGCGCGCGGCGGCGACCACGCGTTCGGCCGTTTCGGCCGGGCGGGCGTAGAGCTGCCCCGCCGGGTCGCGCTGCACATAATGGAATTCGCACACCGAGGTATAGCCGTGGCGCAGGCATTCCGAATACAGCTGCGCCGCGATGGCTTCGATATGGTCCGGCGTGATATTGCGGGCGAAGCGGTACATCAAGTCACGCCAGGTCCAGAAGCTGTCCGGCCCTGCGCCCGCCTTTTCGGTCAGCCCGCCCAGCGCGCGCTGGAAGGCGTGCGAGTGCAGGTTGACCATGCCCGGCAAGACGTACTCGGCGACCGGCGCCTCGCCCTGCTCACTGGGACCGGCGAAGGTGAGCAAACCCTGGGCGTCCCATTCGAGGCGCACGTTGTCCTGCCAGCCGCCTGGCAGCAGCGCGTGGCGGGCGAACAGCGCACTCATAGTCTTGCCCAGTTGGCGGCGGCGCTGGTCATCTCGCGCAGCAGGCCCTGCACGCCTTGGGCGAGGTCGGGCCGGTAGCCGTAGGGCGCCTCTTCGTCCATGTAAACACACTGGCTCATTTCGAGCTGGATGGCGTGGACGTTGTAGGCCGGCTGGCCGTAGTGGCGCGTGATGTGGCCGCCCTTGAAGCGGCCGTTGACGGCAACGCTGTAGTCGTCCTGGGCCCGCGCGATGCTGACGATGGCGTCTTCCATGCCGGGGTCGCAGGACGCGCCCTGGGCGGTGCCGAAATTGAGGTCCGGCAGGCGGCCTTCGAAAAAGCGCGGCACCACCGAAGCGATGGAATGCGCATCCCACAGGGCCACGCGGCCGTGCATTGACAGCAAGCGGTCCAGTTCGGCGCGCAGGGCCTGGTGATAGGGCTGCCAGTAGCGCCCCAGGCGCAACTGCACTTCGGCTTCGTCTGGCGCCTTGCCGTCGAGGTAGAGCGGCGTGCGGCCGAAGGTGTCGACCGGGCACAGGCCGGTCGTGTCCATGCCGGGATAGAGGTTGGTGTTTTCCGGCGGCCGGTTCAAATCGATCACGTAGCGCGACCAGCGCGCCGAGATGGTCGACGCGCCCAGGTCGTGCAGGAAGTCGTAGAGCTTGACCAGGTGCCAGTCGGTGTCGGCGCGCTCAAGCGCCGGCGCCGACATCGTGGCCGCAATGTCGTCGGGAATATCGGTGCCCACGTGGGGCATCGACACCAGCAATGGAATACTGCCTGCCGTAAACTGGAACTCCATATCGACTCCTGATGCTTATTGGTACAGTGCCGCGAACAGCCCTTTGCAGGAAGCGGACAGTTCGCCCTTGATCACCATCTGCTTGGCCGCCTCGATGTCCGGCGCGAAGAAGCGGTCGGCGTCGAAGAACGGCACTTGCTGGCGCAGCTGCTGGTGCACATGCTCCAGGTGCGGCGAGGTTTTCAGGGGACGGTGGAAGTCCACGCCCTGGGCCGCTGCCAGCAATTCTATGCCAAGGATAACAGCTGTATTGTGCGCCATATCGTCGAGGCGGCGCGCCGCGAAGGTGGCCATCGACACATGGTCTTCCTGGTTGGCCGAAGTAGGCAGGCTGTCGACACTGGCCGGATGGGCCAGCGACTTGTTTTCCGACGCCAGCGCGGCGGCCGTGACGTGGGCGATCATGAAGCCGGAATTGACGCCAGGGTCGCGCACCAGGAAAGGCGGCAGGCCGGACAAGGTCGCGTCGATCAGCAGGGCAATGCGGCGCTCGGACAGGCCGCCGATTTCGGCAATCGCCAACGCCAGCGTATCGGCCGCGAAGGCCACCGGTTCGGCGTGGAAGTTACCGCCGGAGATGATGTCGCCCGTTTCCGGGAAGATGAGCGGATTGTCGGTCACCGCGTTCGCTTCGATGAGCAGGGTGCGCGCGCTGTTGCGCACGATGTCCATCACCGCGCCCATGACTTGCGGCTGGCAGCGCAGGCTGTAAGGGTCTTGCACGCGCTCGTCGCCCACCAGGTGGGAGGCGCGGATGGCCGAATCGGCCACCAGCTGGCGGTAGATGGCTGCCGCAGCGATCTGGCCCGGCTGGCCGCGCACGGCGTGCACGCGCGCGTCGAACGGCGCATCGCTGCCCTTGGCTGCATCCAGCGACAGGGAACCGGCCACCATGCCCGCTTCCAGCAGGCGTTCTGCCATGAACAGGCCATGCAGGGCCAGTGCAGTCGACACCTGGGTGCCGTTGATCAGCGCCAGGCCTTCTTTTGCCGCCAGCACCACCGGCGTGATGCCGGCTGCCTGCAACGCGGCCGTGGCGTCGATCAGCTTGCCGTCCACGCGCACCTGGCCCACGCCCAGCATGGCCAGGGTCATGTGCGACAGCGGCGCCAGGTCGCCCGAGGCGCCGACCGAACCCTTGGCCGGAATGGCGGGCATGATGCCGGCGTTGTACAGGGCGATCAGCGTATCGATGATCAAGGGGCGCACGCCCGAGAAGCCACGCGCCAGCGAGCCGATTTTCATCAGCATGACCAGGCGCACGGTGGCGTCGGACATCAGTTCGCCCGTGCCCACCGAGTGCGACAGGATCAGGTTGCGCTGCAGCTGTTCCAGCTTTTCATCCGGGATGCGCGTCTTGGCCAAGAGGCCAAAGCCGGTATTGATGCCGTAAGCCGCGTCGCCTTTGTTGACGATTGCCTGCACGGCGGCGGCGGAGGCTTCGATGACCGGGTAGGCCGAAGCGGCCAGGGTCAGTTTGCCGGGTGCGGCCCACACGGCGCGCAGGTCGGCCAGGGTCATCAGGCCAGGTTGGAGAGTCCAGTCTTGGTTCGTCATGGTGTTCTTCACTTGATCATGGGGAGGTTCAAGCCATTGCGCTTGGCGCAGGCGATGGCGGTGTCGTAGCCGGCGTCGGCATGGCGCATCACGCCGCTGCCGCTGTCGTTGACCAGCACGCGCGCCAGGCGCTTGGCCGCCGCGTCGGTGCCGTCGGCCACAATGACGACGCCGGAGTGCTGCGAATAGCCCATGCCCACGCCGCCGCCATGGTGCAGCGACACCCAGGTCGCGCCGCCAGCGGTGTTGAGCATGGCGTTGAGCAGTGGCCAGTCGGAGACGGCATCGGTGCCGTCTTTCATCGATTCCGTTTCGCGGTTCGGGCTGGCGACGGAGCCGGTGTCGAGGTGGTCGCGGCCGATGACGATCGGCGCCTTCAGTTCACCGGTGCGCACCATTTCGTTGAAAGCCAGGCCGGCGATATGGCGCTCGCCCAGGCCCAACCAGCAGATACGCGCCGGCAGGCCCTGGAAGGCGATGCGCTCGCGCGCCATGTCCAGCCAGCGGTGCACTTGCGCGTGGTGCGGGAACAGTTCCTTGATCTTGGCGTCGGTCTTGTAGATGTCTTCCGGGTCGCCCGACAAGGCCACCCAGCGGAAGGGGCCGCGGCCTTCGCAGAACTGCGGGCGGATGTAGGCGGGGACGAAGCCAGGGAAGTCGAAGGCGTTTTTCACGCCGTGGTCCAGCGCGACCTGGCGGATGTTATTGCCATAGTCGACGGCCTTGATGCCCATCGCGTGGAAGTCCAGGATGGCTTGCACGTGCACGGCGCAAGAGGCGGCCGCCGCTTCCTTCAGTGCCACGTGCTGCGTTTCGTCGGCCTGCGCGGCCTTCCATTGCGCGACCGTCCAGCCGCTGGGCAGGTAGCCGTTGATCAGGTCATGGGCCGAGGTCTGGTCGGTGACGAGGTCCGGTTTCAGGCTGCCGGCCTTGGCGCGCTTGACCAGTTCCGGCAGCACGTCGGCGGCGTTGCCCAGCAGGGCGATCGACACGGCTTCGCGGCGCTCGGTGTGATGCTTGATGAGGGCCAACGCATCGTCGATGTCCTTGGCTTGCTTGTCTACGTACTTGGTGCGCAGGCGGAAGTCGATGCTGCTTTGCTGGCACTCGATATTGAGCGACACGGCACCGGCGAAGGTGGCGGCCAGCGGCTGCGCGCCGCCCATGCCGCCCAGTCCCGCCGTGAGGATCCAGCGCCCGCCCCAATCGCCGCCGAAGTGCTGGCGCCCGGCTTCGGCGAAGGTTTCGTAGGTGCCCTGGACGATGCCCTGGGTGCCGATATAGATCCAGCTGCCGGCAGTCATCTGGCCGTACATGAAGAGGCCCTTGCGGTCCAGTTCATTGAAGTGTTCCCAGTTGGCCCACTTGGGCACCAGGTTGGAGTTGGCCAGCAGCACGCGCGGCGCGTTCTCGTGGGTCTGGAACACGCCGACCGGCTTGCCCGACTGGATCAGCAGGGTTTGGTCGTCTTCCAGCGTGCGCAGGGTGGCCAGGATCTGGTCATAGCATTCCCAGTTGCGCGCGGCGCGGCCGATGCCGCCGTAGACGACCAGGTGTTTCGGGTTTTCCGCCACTTCCACGTCCAGGTTGTTCTGGATCATGCGGTAAGCCGCCTCCGTCAGCCAGTTCTTGCAGTTGAGCGTGGTGCCGCGCGGCGCGCGGATGTCGCGCGTCGCGTCGAAGCGCGGATCGTTGTCGAGTTTGGTCGTCATGGCAACTCCTTGGAAAGGTGGATGCTTGAAGTCTAAGTTGTATAGACAACCGTGTCAAACGATTTATTGAATCTCTGGCGATCCGCAAAATGGCACAACACCCGATAGGCTACGCTCTCCCGAGCATGGCGATCAATCCTACACCCATTTACGTCCATTCTTGAGTCCAGCCGCATGTCGGGAGGCCACCATGGCACTATCATTCCAGCCCAAAGTACGTGCAGTCGTGATGTGTGACTTTGCGGGAAATATCGAGCCTGAGATGGTAAAAAGGCGCCCTGTCGTCGTGATTGCTCGGAATCGCACCAACAGCAAGTTGGTAACGATCGTCCCCTTAAGTACGACCGAGCCAAATGTGATGGCGAAACACCACTACGAGCTCCCAATTAACCCAGTGCCGGCACAGAAGGGGCGGAAATGCTGGGCAAAATGCGATATGGTTGCGACTGTCTCGCTTGAGCGCATGGACCGGTTGAAGGACGGCTGGAATCGCGTGGTGCCAGAGGTCACCGCCACCGATCTGAATGCGATCAGGCTAGGCGTGGTCAACGCACTTCAATTGAAAGGCACCGTCGAAGAAGGGCGATCCTGACAGCAAATGACGAAGCGCGTATTTTGTGGCATACTGATTTCGTACCCTTATGGGACTTGAAGCCTTCCGGCAACGGAAGCCAGGTTCGGCGTTCAGGTGATGACAAGCTTGCCGATCCTGTGAACAGGGCACTCTCCGGAGTGCCCTTTGTCTTTTCTGCACGCTTAGCGGCGCGTGAACACCTGCTTGCCGGCCACCCAAGTCTGCTGCACGGCCACCTTGTAAATATCATAGGTCGGCATGGTGAAAAGGTCATGGTCGATGACGATAAAGTCGGCCCATTTGCCCACTTCCAGCGAACCAGTCACCTTTTCCTGGTGGCCCGCGTAGGCCGCGTCGAGCGTGAAGCAGCGGAACGCTTCCTTGAGCGACATGGCCTGGTCGGGATGCCAGCCGGCGATGGGCTGGCCGGCCGCATCCTGGCGGGTGACGGCGGCGTGGATGCCGAAGAAAGGATTGGGCGACTCGACCGGGAAGTCCGACCCGCAGGCGATGCGCGAACCTTGATGCAGGAAGCTGCGCCACGCGTATGCGCCCTTCATGCGCTCGGCACCGATGCGCGTTTCAGCCATGTTCTTGTCCGAGGTAGCGTGGGTCGGCTGCATCGACGGGATGATGCCGATGCTCTTGAAGCGCGGGATGTCCGACGGCGCCACGACCTGGACGTGCTCGACGCGGTGGCGCAGGCCGACGGTGCCGGTTTTTTTGACCAGCTTGTCGAAGGCGTCGAGGATCTGGTGGTTGCCGGCATCGCCAATGGCGTGCACGTTGACCTGGTAGCCGCGCTTCATGGCTTTTTCCATCATCGCCGTGATGGCGGCGTTGGAGTTGAACAGCAGGCCGTGGCTTTTCGGCTCGTCGCTGTAGGGCGCCAGCAGGGCCGCGCCGCGGCTGCCCAGGGCGCCGTCCGAATACAGCTTCACGGCGCGCAGCGCATACATGTCGTTGGCGTAGGTGGGCAGTGGACCGTTCTTGGACAGCTTGTCGAAGTCGGCATCGGTCCCGCCGATCATGCCGTAGATGCGGGCGGTCAGCTTGCCGTGGTCCGCATAGTCGCGATACAGATAGTCCTCGCTTGCGTTCACGCCAGCGTCGTGCGCCGAAGTCAGGCCCAGGCTGGCCATGGTGGCGAGCGAGGCGTCGAGCAAGGCGCGCCCTTCGGCTTCGGTTTTCTTCGGCAGGACTTTTTCAACCAGCTCCTTGGCCGCATCGACGAGCACGCCGGTGGCGTTGCCACTGGCGTCGCGCAGGATCTTGCCGCCGGCCGGATCGGGCGTGCTCTTGGTGATGCCGGCCAGCGCCAGCGCTTTCGAATTGGCCCAGCCGGCATGGCCGTCCACGCGCGAGAGCCACACCGGGCGGTCCGCGACGACGCCATCTAGTTCGACGGCGGTGGGGAAACGTCCCAGTTTCCAGATCTCCTGGTTCCAGCCGCGGCCGATCAGCCAGGCTTGCTGCGCGTGGCTGCGCGAATAGTCACCGACCGCCTTGAGCGCGCCGGCCAGACTGGACGTGCCCACCAGGTCCAGCTCCGACAGCAGCGCGCCAAGCCCGAAGACATGGCCATGCGCATCGATCAATCCCGGCAGCACCGTCTTGCCCTGCATGTCCACATGCTTCGCGCCCGGCGCTTTGGCCGCCACGTCGGCTGCGCTGCCCACCGCGATGATCTTGCCCGCATCGTCAAAGGCGAGCGACGAGAACTGGACCATCGCATTGTACGCGTTCAGCGTGTAGCCGTTGGCGTTGTCGATCACGGTGGCGGCGTGGGCGCCGAAGCAGGTCAATACAAGCGCCGACAGCGCCGAACGGGTAAAACGCATCAGGGACTCCTTCTTGAATTCAAAAGCAAGAAAGAGAGTGTATAGATATTTCGAAATTGTTCAATCTGCTAACATCGGCCGTCTATACCTTACCCGAGAGAGCTGCCTGTGACCGTGATCCGCCCGCTGCAACCTGATGACGCTGCAGCCTACCGTGCCCTGCGCCTGTTCAGCATTGAAGAATCGCCGACCTCGGTCTGGGCCTCGCATGATGAAGAAAGCGCGCTGTCCCAGTCCGCCTTCGCGCAACGGCTGACACCAACACCCCATCAAATCGTGATGGGAGCCTTTCATGGCGACAAACTGCTTGGCATCGCCGGCATGCGGCGCGAGAACGTGCGCAAGATCGCCCATCGCGCCGGCTTGTGGGGCATCTACGTTATGCCCGAAGCGCGCGGCGCTGGCCTCGCGCGCCAGATGGTGAATGCACTGATCGCCCACGCGCGCGCGCAGGCGGACCTCGTCCAGTTGACGCTGTGCGTGCGCAGTTCCAACGAATCGGCCAAGCAGCTTTACACCAGCATGGGTTTCATCAGGACGGGCGTTGACCCGCGCTCGATGCTGATCGACGGTGATTTCCATGACGAAGACCGGATGGTCCTGCGTCTCGATCAGCAGGACAGTACGCATGTGGCGCTAGTGAACGCACAAGCCTTTCCCCCTACATATCAGGAGCCGCCATGCCCTTCGATGAAGGATTAGCTGAGAGAATTCGGGAAGTCCTCGCTACCGATCGCCATGTTATGGAAAAGAGAATGTTCGGCGGACTGGCCTTCATGTCCGGAGGCTATATGTTTATCGGCATAGCGGGCCCCGCCCTGATGGTAAGAGTCGGCCCCGAGAACTATGAGAAAGCCCTTTCACAGCCCCATGTGCGAGAAATGGATTTCACCGGAAAACCAATGAAGGGCTATGTCTTTGTGGATCCACCGGGTTTTGAAGATGCCGCGGATCTTTCCAATTGGGTTGATCTGTGCCATCGTTTTGTCAAAACTTTGCCGCCAAAGTAAGCCCAATGAATGCGTCAGGTCCGTCTCCTGACCCAACATGAACGCTCTCCGCGCGCTCAACACACGACGACGTTGGAATCGAAGAGCTCGCGTCCATAACGAGGTTGACGATTTTCCGTTCTGCCTACTGCAGAGCGAACGAGTGAAACGCGGCAAGGTGTGTTTGCAGTTTAGTTTTAGGGTGCGCTAAACTGAGCTAAGTATCTAAGAATAAAAGAGAAAACTCGCGAGGCCGTACTCGGAAACGGTTCCTTGTCGGTTTATTTTGCGCCCATTGGGGCGTCTACTTAACGTTGGTCTGTTACTTCACGATGAAACTACTGGAAGCAATTTTCCTCGTTACTCAAATGCCGGACGACTCGTGCATTTGCTGCGTTCGTCCGTTTCATCAAAGCAGCGACGCGAAAATCGTGCAGCTAACTGCCGAGTGCTCTTTACCGGAGCATGCGCTTGAAAATGGTTTCGAGTACTTTCTAGAAAAGGATGGAATAGAAGAGCTTCCTGGCTACGCGGAAGGCAAGCTCAAGTCTCGTGAAGCGAAGACCGAATTCATCGTTTACTATGCCGAGTTCGATGCATACCCCGCGTGGTTCAACGAATTGTGTGCAGAGTAGAAATGGCAAACGCTAACTGCCCAACCCATTGTTCCAGCGGATCGCCTTCGGCGCCCGCTGAACATGCACGTTGGCCGCGCTTTGGTCACGTGTGTTGGCGTGGTGGCTACGCTCAGCACCTGAGCCACAGGCGGCATGAAGAGCGCGGCTCCGCTTGGCGTTTGGGCCGGTGGCAAAGTGGCCGCAAGGTTTCGTTTTAAGTTTCGTCCACGGCTGCATCGTTGGCAGTGGCAAGCGCAGGCGTTGGTGCCGTTGGTTGCGTCGCGGTCGGTGGCTTCGGTGGCGCGGTCCGCAGCAAGTTCATGTGCCCCGGCCAACCCCGCGCTCGTTCGGACCGGCCGGACTCGCCACTTCTTAGTTTTAATCCGCTGGCGGCCGTCCGCACAGCTTTAACGTTAGCCGCCTCTAGCACGCCTATATGTCGTATCCAGTTCTCGATATCTCCAGATTTGACGACATCCTCCCGTACCTACGCGGCAAGGTCTTCCATGTCACGCCTACGGCCAGCTTGGCCGTGATCCTGGCAGATGGTTTCCTGCTTCCGAATGTTGGCGATCGAGTCTCTCTTTTTGGAAATACGACCACTGGCTATTTTCGACACAAAGGCTGCGTCTCTTTCTTCGACTACCGGCGCCCCGATTCAGAAGAATGGAAGGAACACGCACACAAGTGTTTGCCAACGCTCCCGCTCACAAGGACACAGCAGATCGCTATCCTTTTCTTGGCCGAGAAGGAGCATCAAAAATTGATCTCATGGGAAGGTTGGAAACGCGAGCAACTTTGGTCCTATAGGGTCGTTCCGCACGTCGAGTGCGGTTAGCCGCGGTGTTCGCGTCACGACAGAAGGCGGCGGTGCTCGTGAAACTACGCTCGGTTGTAAGGCGCCGGTCATCTCTAATCTCCAACAACTGGAAGGCAAAGTGCCATGCGATCCCGAGAGTGCGCTTGCTCAGTGCAACTAAGCCTAACCATCAGCTTAACTGGACGCGCTGGCGCGCGCAGTTAGCGACACGCTAGGCTTTCGATGTCACGACTGGGCAAAGTCTCAATTGATCTAGGTGCGGCTACCGACGCAGATATGCTTCACCATTTACTCATGGAAGCCTTGAAATTCCCGGGGTGGTACGGTTGCAACTGGGATGCCTTTTGGGATGCTATTACTGGGCTCGTTGAGATGCCGGAAGTGCTCGAATTTACGAACTGGCAAGGTTTTGCGGCGCGTTTGCCGAATGAAAGTCACCTTATGAGGACTTGCCTTGAAGAAATGGCACAGGAATTTCCAGCATCGGCGTCGAAGGTTTTCTATGCCTAACCATTTAATCAACCCGGACGCGCTGAAGCGCGCCGGTTATTCGTCACGTTGGGTATCAAAATTCATTTTTACTGGGACCTCTACTTGATGCAACTTCTTTTTTCGTATGGAACACTCCAGCAGCGTGAAGTTCAACTGGCCACTTTCGGCCGTGAGCTACTGGGGATCGCTGACCAACTTATAGGTTTTCATCAATCGATGGTCAAGATTGAAGACCCCGAAGTCGTTAAGACGAGCGGGAAAACGCATCATCCGATAGTCAAACGAACGGGCAAAGTCGATGATCGTGTTGCCGGAACAGCGTTCGAGGTAACAGATGAGGAATTAGTGAATGCGGACAAATATGAAGTGTCTGACTATAAGCGTGTTTCGGCTTCGCTGGCCTCTGGTCGCACAGCGTGGGTTTACGTAGACGCTCGTACATAATGTGCAGTGCCGCCCTATCCTGCAGTCAACTGGACTGTCTCCACGCCGCGCGCTCCGGCAGCCAGGTACTTTGAATGTCAGGCCCCGCATGAAGAATTCGGCAATCTATGCTCCGCTGCTACTTCGGCTGACGCTCGGGGCCTTGTTCATCGCCCATCTTTACTGGAAGTTCGCTGTCTTTCCAGGCGGCGTGGATCAATGGCGCTCAAACTTTGCGGCCAATGGATACCCATGGTTCGTGCCGTGGTATGTTCTCTCGGCTGAATTCGCCGGTGCGCTCTTGCTCATTCCCGGCGTCTACGTTCGCTGGGTGAGTTTATATGCGCTTCCAATGATGATCGGCGCCGCTCATTTTTGGGCAGTGCGCAAAGGGTTTTGGTTTGTTGCCTCTGGCGCAGAGCTTCCCGTCGTATGGTCTGTCCTGCTGGTGCTTCAGGCTATGCTCGGCGATGGCCCGTGCGCTTTAAAGGTGTGGCCTAACAATTCATTTAAGGTGAAGTCACCTTGCGGCTCGGATTAGCTCCGCTCGTGAAGGATAATTCGGCCCAGCGCTCACCATTACATGGGAAGGTACTTCGTATATGACCCCTCTACAAATTGCGTTGCTGTGTGGCCTTGTCTTCGGCACCTTTGCCGTCGTGCTGATGTTGCCGATGGCATTTCCTGACAAGCGAACCGCCCTTTTGTGTGCCTTTGCCAGCCGTTTCGCGATTGGCTTCCTCATTCCGCTTATCAGCTTGCCTGTTCACGTTGCAGTAAAAGGGGCTGTCGTCGGTTTTCTCATTAGCCTTCCAGACGCCTTGCTCACAAAGGCGTACGCTCCGATACTTGGCATCGGTGTTGTCGGTGGCGCGGTCATTGGGATGGCGGCAAATACGTTCTAACTGTTCGGCTCCGGCGGACGCACTTCAGCTTTGATATGTCGATATTTTCAGGGGTTTGTTTTGACGAGAATTTTGGAAACGGAACGTCTTATCGTTCGACAGATGCGCGTGGAGGATGCTGCCTTCATGCTCGAACTTTTGAATGGCGCGGCGTGGTTGCGCCATATTGGCGATCGGGGCGTCAAGACGCTGGACGACGCGCAGGGCTATATCCGGAACGGGCCGCTGCAGATGTATGCGCGCCTGGGATTCGGTTCCTACGTCGTCGAATCGAAGGACACCGGGGCGGCCATCGGCACCTGCGGCTTGCTCAAGCGCGACTTCCTCGACGACGTCGATATTGGTTACGCCCTGCTGCCGCAGCATTGTGGCAGGGGCTATGCCAGCGAGGCCGCCAGTGCCTTGCTGTGCTATGCAAGGGACGTCGTGGGCAAGTCGCGCGTTCTGGCGACTGTGCGCGCGGCCAATGTGGATTCGGTCAGGGTCCTCGAAAAGCTGGGCCTGCGCTTCGAGCGGGCGATGATGCATCCGGATGGCGACCGGGAAATTCAGGTTTATGCCATCGACTTTACGCAATAGCGAATCACAGCTGATGTAACAACAGCAAGGAGGGCAGCATGACAGTCAAGCGCATGGATAACGTTGGCATCGTGGTGGAAGACCTTGATGCCGCCATTGCGTTCTTTACCGAACTTGGCCTCGACCTTGAGGGGCGCGCCCCCGTTGAAGGCAATTGGGCCGATGGCGTCACCGGCTTGCGCGGCATGCGCGTCGAAATTGCCATGATGCGCACGCCGGACGGTCACAGCCGCCTGGAGTTGTCGCGCTTTCTCGCGCCGGCCATGGTCGCCGATCATCGCGCCGCGCCAGTCAATGCGCTTGGCTACCTGCGCGTCATGTTCACCGTGGAGGATATCGACGATACCCTCGCGCGGCTCGGCAAATGCGGGGCCACGCTCGTTGGCGACGTGGTCCAGTATGAAAACATGTATCGACTCTGCTATATCCGAGGGCCTGAAGGCATTCTCATCGGGCTGGCCCAGGAGCTCGGTCAGCCGACTTCCCGGGCGAACCCCATCGCACCAGATCGTTGACGCTACGCGATGAGGAAAGTTGTCGCCGCCGTGGCAATGGCGATGACGCGGTCAACTTTACCGCCACTTGTACCGAACAGAAAAAATAAACATCAAATGCGTCCAGCCTTGAAACAAAAAATAATCGATGTGTGCGAGAGCAAGCTCAGGATAAAAGGTCCAGACGTCGGTTTGTCTTTTTACGCTTTTTTCTGCAACAAGAACGAGGACCCGGCACTCTTGATGGAAGCGGCCACCTGGTGGATCCAAACGCATCAATTGGATCATTTTGAGAAGGCATCCAAGATCAAGCGCCTGGCCCTGCAAGAAACTCCGTAGGCAAGTGTTCGATGGCGAAGTGGGGGTATGCCAGCGCGAAGGGCGCCTGCGCGAGGGTGAAGGCAGTTGCCAAGATAAACAAGCAGGCGTTCGCTGCCCAGGTGCATTGCCCCGCTCCGGCGGCTATGGTTGAGGCCGTGTCCAAATGTCAGATGTGACCCCGACGTTTTAGGCGGCGTCGTGGAAGATGAGACCGAGGGTGTGGCGGGTTCCGCTGCGCAGGCGGCTTACACCGTGGCGCATGTTGACGCGGTAGCTGCCGCGCGTGCCGTTCACGGGACGATGATGCACGGGGAAAATCACGGCGTCGCCTTGCGCCAGCGGCACCACTTCGGCGCGCGACTGCATGCGCAGACGCTGTTCGGTGAGGACGAATTCGCCACCCGTGAAGTCGCGCGAGAGCAGCACCGCCACTTGCAGCGGGAAGACGTGCTCACCATACAGGTCCTGGTGCAGGCAGTTGTAGTCGCCGGGGGCGTATTGCAGCAGCAGCGGCGTGGGGCGGGTCTGGCCCGCCTCGTGGCAGCGGGCGAGGAAGTCGGCATGCACTTCGGGATAGTGCGTGTCGATGCCCATGGCGGCGTTCCAGCGGTTGGCGATGTGTGCCAACGGTTCGTAAAGTTTCGTGCGCAGGCGCTGCAGGTGGTCGGGCAGCGGGTAGGCAAAATACTGGTATTCGCCGCGGCCGAAGCCGTGCCGCTCCATCACCACGCGCGAACGGAACAGGCTCGCTTCCGCATAGCTGGCGGCATAGGCGGCGCATTGCTGCGCCGTGAGCAGGGCGGGGACCACGGCGCAGCCATGGGCGTCGAGCTGCGCGCCCACTTCTTCCCAATCGATCATTTGCTGCCTTCGCGTTCGAGCAGGGCTTGCTTGCGCTCGACGCCCCAGCGGTAGCCGGAGATCGCGCCGTCGTTGCGCACCACGCGGTGGCAGGGGATGGCGACGGCGGCGGGGTTGGCGGCGCAGGCACCGGCCACGGCGCGCGCGCCCGAGGGAAGGTCGATGCGGGCGGCCAGTTCGGCGTAGCTGACCGTTTCGCCGGGGGGGATGGCGCGCAGCGCTTGCCACACGCGCTGCTGGAAAGCGGTGCCGCGCACGTCGAGCGGCAAGTCGAGGCCAATCTCGGGCGCTTCCACCAGGCCCACCACCTTGGCCACGGTGGATTCGAAATCGGCTTCGGCGCCGCGCAGTTCGGCCTTGGGGAAGCGGTCTTGCAGGTCGCGCGCGAGCAGTTCGGGGTCGTCGCCCATCAGGATGGCGCAGATGCCTTTGCCGGTTGCGGCAACCAGGATGGCGCCGAGCGAACTTTGGCCGATGGCGAAGCGAATGGTCTCGCCGCTGCCGCCCTCGCGGAAGCTCTTGGGACGCATGCCCAGCACGGCGTCGGCCTTGGCGTAGAAGCGGCCGCTGGAATTGAAGCCGGCGTTGTAGATCGCTTCGGTCACGCTGCCGGCAGCGGCCAGGCCAGCCTGCACACGGGCGGCGCGCTGGGCGGCGGCGTAGGCCTTGGGGGTGATGCCGGTGTGGCGCTTGAACAGGCGGTGGAAGTGGAAAGGCGACAGGCCGCAGGCGGCGGCCAGGCTGTCGAGGTCGGGCGCTTCCTCGGCCGCCTCGATCAGGCGGCAGGCGCGGGCGATGAGGGCGGCGTGGCGCTCGGCCAGCGGCGGCAGGTTGGGCTTGCAGCGCAGGCAGGGACGAAAGCCCGCAGCTTCGGCATCGGCGCAGCTGGCGTGGAAGGCAATGTTCTTGCGCAGGGCCGGGCGCGCGCCGCACGAGGGGCGGCAATACACGCCGGTGCTGCGCACGGAGTAGTAGAAGGCGCCATCGGCGTCGGGGTCGCGCCGCTGCACAGCGGCCCAGCGGTCTTCGTCGGTCTGGTAGTGGTTCATTTCGGCTTTCATGGCGTTTTCCCTTCGCTTGACAATGCCTGCATCGTAAAGCGCCGAAAACGGCAAAACACCCCGGGTCTTGCTATTGAATTCAAGTGCTATAGAATCGGAGCTTTAGGACGCCCCCCAACCCGGAGAGTAGTTTGGAAGAAGCCACCGCGCAAGAGAACACGCCGATTTTCCAGCGCATCAAAGATTACCTGATGAGCGAAATCGGCGCTGGCCGCTGGAAGGAAGGCGATGTCATCCCTTCCGAGCAGGCCCTGGTCAAGCAGTTCGGTGTCTCGCGCATGACCGTCAACCGGGCGGTGCGCGAACTGACGGCCGAGCAAGTGCTCACGCGCCGCCAGGGCTCGGGCACCTTTGTCGCGCCGCAAAAGTTCCAGGCCACGCTGGTCGAAATCAAGAGCATCGCCGACGAAATCCGCGCGCGCGGCCACGAACATCGCAGCCACCTGCACCTGCTCGAACGGGGGCGCGCCTCGGAGGCGATGGCCGCAGCTTTCGAGCTGGCGCCGGGGGCGGAGCTGTACCACTCCGTTATCGTCCATTTTGAGAACGAGCTGCCCATCCAGGTCGAGGACCGCTGGGTCAACCCGGCCTGCGCGCCGGATTATATGGGGCTCGACTTTTCCACGACCACGCCGAACGCCTATTTGATGGATGCGGCGCCGCTGTCGGGCGCGACCTACAGCATCGAAGCCTTGACTCCCACGCGCGAAATCGCCGACATGCTGGCCATCGAGGCGCGCCAATGCTGCCTGGTCCTGAAACGCAAGACGTGCTCCCAGGGCCGCACGGCCTCGCTGGCGACGATGTGGCATCCGGGCCACCGCTACCAGTTCGCTGGCAGCGTGGCGTGAAATATTATTTCATTTTTCGTCGATTCTTGTAATTTTTAATCAAGTTCCCAAGCGCGCAGAAACTCGTTACCATGGAGTCAGCACCGCCCTAACCGGTGCACGCCACTGAAAGGGATGCCCTTGCCGCTTGGCCGCCTGCTGCAGCCGTATTTCGCCGCCATGTGCCGGCGCTTGGCGACCGTGTGCCTGCTGCTCGGCTCCGGCCATGCCCTGGCGCTCGAGCCGGTCACCATTGCCCTGAAATGGGAGCACCAGTTCCAGTTCGCCGGCTTTTACGCCGCCCAGGAAAAAGGCTATTACCGCGACGCCGGCCTCGATGTGACGCTGCGCGAAATGACGCGCGGCACGCTCGACACGCCCCAGGTGGTGCTGCGCGGCGAGGCGGCCTATGGCGTGGCCAACACCAATTTGCTGGTCAACCGCAGCCATGGCCAGCCGGTCGTGGTGCTCGCTTCGCTGTTCCAGCATTCACCGAGCGTGCTGCTGGTGCGGCGCGACGCGGCCGGTCGTCCCCAGTCGCTGCGCACCACCACCATCATGGTCGCGCCGGACGATATCGAGGTGCGCGCCTTCCTGATCCGCAACGGCACGCCGCTCTCGAGCCTGCATGAACTGCCGCACAGCTTCCACGTCGAGGACCTCGTCAGTGGCCAGGTTGAGGCCATGACGGCCTATGTGACGGACCAGCCCTACCTGCTCGAACGGAACCACATTCCCTACGATGTGCTCACGCCGCGCACGGCCGGCATCGATTTTTACGGCGACGTGCTGTTTACCACCGAGGCCGAAATCCGCGACCACCCGCAGCGCGTGGCCGCCCTGCGCGCCGCGACGCTGCGCGGCTGGGCCTATGCGATGGACCACCAGGCCGAAATCGTCGACCTGATCCAGGCGCGCTATCCGCAGCGCTCGAGCCGCGAGCACCTGATCTACGAAGCGCACCAGATGGAAGCGCTGATCGAGGCGCACATCGTCGAACCGGGCTACAGCAATCCGCAGCGCTGGCGCGCCATCGCCGCCGAATACATGCAAATGGGCGTGCTGCCGCGCGACTTCCGCCTCGACGGCTTCCTCTACCAGCCGCCCGCGCGCGACCTGACCGGCCTGTATGCCACGCTGGCGGCGGCCTGCGCGCTGATGCTCGTCGCCGCCGGGATTGCCTGGCGCTTTGCGCGCATGGCGCAAGCCCTGCGCACCGAAAGGGCGACCCTGCGCGCCACCGAGGAGCGCCTGTTCGGCGCCGAAAACCTGTGGGGACTGGCGCTCGAGAGTTCGGGCGACGGCATGTGGCAGTGGGACCGCCAGAACGGCGTGCTGCACATGTCGCAGCGCTACAAGCAGATGCTCGGCTACGAAGAGAGCGAATTCGACCTCGATTTTGGCGACTGGCTGCTGCATATGCACCCCGACGACGTGCCCGTGTTCGACCAGAACGTGAACGATTTCCTCGCCACCGCCACGCCCCAGCAAAAAGGCCAGGTCTGCACCAACGAATTCCGCCTGCGCTGCAAGGACGGCAGCTGGAAATGGATGCTCGGGCGCGGCATCGCCACCGGCTTTGCCCCTGATGGCGGCGTTGCGCGCATGGCCGGCACCCTGGCCGACATCAGCGACCGCAAGGAGGCCGAGGAAGCGCGCGTGCGCGCCCTGCTCGACGCCGCCCCCGAGGCCATGCTCGTCATCGACGCCGAAGGGCGCATCCGCATCGCCAACCAGCTCTGCGCCAGCAATTTCGGCTACCAGGTGGCCGAGCTGACCGGCATGCACGCGACCCAGCTCGCGCCCGGCGTGCAGCACCCGAATGGGCCCAACCACGTCGTCACGGCCTACCGCCGCAACGGCGCGACCTTCCCGGCCGAAGTGAACCTGACGCCGATGCAGTCGCTGGGACAGCAGCTCACCATCGTCTCGCTGCGCGACATCAGTGCGCGCCGCCAGAGCGAAGACGCGTTGCGCGCCGGCGAGCGGCGCCTGCAGGCGATCATCGAGATGATGCCGATCGGCCTGTTCATCAAAAATGGCAGCGGGCGCTTGCTGCTGATGAACGCCGCCTGCGAGCACCAGATCGGCTACACCCTGGCTGAATTGCGCGGCAACGACCCGGCCCTGCATCCGACCCCGGCGCAGACGGCGGAATTTCGCAAGCGCGACCTGCAAGCCTTCGAAGGCGGTGTGATGATCGATTATGTCGATACCATCTACAACGCGCGCCTGGGGCGCGAATTGCACCTGCGCACCATCAAGAAGCCCGTCTACGACAGCGAAGGCCTGCCCGACTACCTGATCTGCATGACGGTCGACATCACCGATTCGATCCGCACCGAGCAGCAGCTGCGCGAACTGAACGAACACCTCGAAGAACGCGTCGCCCAGCGCACCGCGCAGCTCGACCAGGCCAAGCAGGTGGCCGAGGAAGCGAGCCAGGCCAAGGGCCAGTTCCTGGCCAATATGAGCCATGAAATCCGCACCCCGATGAATGGGGTGATCGGCATGGCCTACCTGGCCTTGAAGACCGACCTGTCGCCGCGCCAGCGCGACTATGTGGAGAAGATCCGCTTCGCCGGCGAGCACCTGCTGGGCATCATCGACGACATCCTCGACTTTTCCAAGATCGAGGCCGGGCGCCTCGAAGTGGAGACCCGCGCCTTCACGCTCGAACACGTGATCCAGACCGTCACCACCGTGGTCGCGCCGAAGGCCGCCTCGCGCGAACTGGCGCTGGCCTTCGACATCGACCCCGGCCTGCCACCGGTGATGCAGGGCGATCCGCTGCGCCTGGGCCAGGTCCTGATCAACTACACCAACAACGCCATCAAGTTCAGCGAGCGCGGCACCATCACGATCGCCGTGCGCCTGGCCGAAGACGGGCGTGACGACTGCCTGCTGCGCTTCGAAGTGCACGATAACGGCATCGGCCTCTCGCCCGAGGAACAGGGCAAGCTGTTCCAGTCCTTCCAGCAGGCCGACACCTCCACCACGCGCGAATACGGCGGCACCGGCCTGGGCCTGGCCATCTGCAAGCAGCTGGCCCAGTTGATGGACGGCGAAGTGGGCGTGAGCAGCACGCCCGGCGCCGGCAGCTGCTTCTGGTTCACCGCGCGCGTGGGCAAGCTCGATGCCATGCCCGAAACGGCACCCGCGGCGCCGGCCGCCGCAGCCGTGGGCACGACGCTCAAGGGCGTACGCATCCTGCTGGTCGAAGACAACAACTTCAACCAGCAGATCGGCCTCGAGATGCTCGAAGAAGTGGGCGCCGTTGTCTGCCTGGCCAATAACGGCGACGAAGCGCTCGACCTGCTGCGCAAGGCCGCCTTCGACTGTGTCCTGATGGATGTGCAAATGCCGGTCATGGACGGCTTGGCCGCCACCCGTGCCATCCGAGCCGACCCGCGCCTGGCCGGCTTGCGCGTCATCGCCATGACGGCCACGGCCACCAGCGAGGACCGTGCGCGCGCGCTCGACG
This sequence comes from Pseudomonadota bacterium, assembly GCA_040390345.1. Taxonomy (GTDB): domain Bacteria; phylum Pseudomonadota; class Gammaproteobacteria; order Burkholderiales; family Burkholderiaceae_D; genus Telluria_A. The sequence goes on from JAZJYP010000075.1 coordinate 55,057, forward strand.
CCGGCATGGACGACTTCATCACCAAGCCGGTGCAGCCGGCCCTGTTGTACCAGGCGGTGGCGCGCTGGGTGGCCGGGCGCAGCAGCGTGCCGACCGACGCGCCGCGCCCGCCTTCGGCCTCGCCCTTCCGCGCGCTGGCGGGCGATCCGGCCGTGATCGACCTGTCGGTGCTGGGCAAGCTGCTCAGCTACGACCAGGACAAGGTGCGCAAATTCGCCTTCAAATTCCTGCAGTCGACCGAGGAGGGCCTGGCCGAGATGGACCGGGCCATCGACAGCGGCGACCTGGCGCGCGTGCGCGAGCTCGGGCACCGCTTCAAGTCGGCCGCGCGCACGGTCGGCGCGCTCGGCATGGGGGACCTGTTCCTGGCGCTGGAAAAACTGCCCGAGGGGGGCGCCGACGAGGAACAGCGCGCCGCGCGCGCGCTGCAGGCCAAGCTGTGGCCCCTGCTGGCCCTGGTGACCGAGCAGATCATGCAGAACACCACCTTCGCCAACGATAACTGAGCATTAAAAAGGCAGGCGCCGCCAATTTCGCCGATAATACCGCTGCCGATAAAACCAACAACAAAGTGAATCCATGACAGCCACCCAGACCGCCCTGCCGCCCGTCCGCGCCCTGCGCGTGCTGCTCCTCGACGACGATGCCTTCACGCTCGACATCGTGCACGCCATGCTGGGCCAGCTGGGCCAGACCAATGTGCGCGCCGAGTCCGACGCGCGGCGCGCCCTGGCCCACCTGGGCGCCTGCCTGCCCGACCTGTTGATCTGCGACCTGTCGATGCCCGAGATGGACGGCATCGAATTCCTGCAGGCGGCCGCCGGTGCCGGTTTCCGCGGTGCCGTGCTGCTGTTGTCGGGCATGGACGCGGGCGTGCGCAGGGCCGCCGAACGGCTGGCGCGGGCCCAGGGCTTGCAGGTGCTGGGCGCCTACATGAAGCCGCTGTCGCAGGACGACTTGCGCGCTGCCATCCATACCCTGTCGGCCACCCTGCCGGACTGAAGTCAGACAAACACCGACCGCCTTGCACTTATGGCACAATAGCTCAAGTAGAAGGAGGGGACATGGCGACCATCATCCTGCTGGAAGACGACGAATTCCTCAGCGAGCTGTACAACGTTCACTTGCACGAGGCGGGCTATACGGTCGTCACGGCCAGCAATAGCCGCGGCGTGGTCGAACTAGTGGCGCGCCATGCGCCGGTGCTGCTCATTACCGACCTCGTCATGCCCGACCACGAAGGCCTGGAAGGCATTTTCAAGCTGCGCCGGGTTGGCCAGCTGCCCATCCTGGCCATCTCGGCCAACCCCGCCTTCCTGACGATGGCCGAGAGCCTGGTCGAGGCGACCTTGCTCAAGCCGTTCTCCGGCGAAACCCTGGTGGCGATCGTGGCGGGGGTGCTGCGCACGGCCACGCGCGGGGCCGCAGGTGTGTAAACAACAAGAATTTGCGCGAAACGGCCCACACTTTTCAAAAAAATAGGTTATTATTCCGGCGTGTCCCCGCCTGGCCCCTTCGTGCCGCCCTTCCAGCCATTGACTTTGCACACTTTGCCTCCACCATAGCAGTGTTGCAGAAACCGGAAGCCGGCTGGCGGCCTTGCCTGGCATTTGACCCACCCCCTCATTGAGAAAAACATGAGCGAACATATCAAACATATTAGCGATGCATCTTTCGAAGCGGACGTGCTCAAGTCGGAGCGTCCCGTACTGGTCGATTTCTGGGCCGAATGGTGCGGTCCGTGCAAGGCCATCGCCCCCATCCTCGAAGAAGTCGCCAAGGAATACGACGGCAAGATCCAGATCGCCAAGATGGACGTTGACGCCAACCAGGCCGTACCGGCCAAGTTCGGCATCCGTGGCATCCCGACCCTGATCCTGTTCAAGAACGGCGTCGCCGCCGCCCAGAAAGTGGGCGCCATGGCCAAGGGCCAGCTGACGTCCTTCATCGACAGCAACATCTAAAACAAGAATACCGGCGGCAGCGCGCCCGCACTGCCGCCGAGAGACCCGGGAAGCCCAGCTTCCCCGAATTGATCAACCCACGCTGTTCCCTCCCCTACCTATACTCCCGTCACGGGACTCAACACATGCATCTATCTGAACTTAAGGCCATGCACGTTTCCGCCCTGCTGGAAATGGCGATCGGCCTCGACATCGACAACGCTGCCCGCCTGCGCAAGCAGGAACTGATGTTCGCGATCCTGAAAAAGCGCGCGAAATCGGGCGAGCAGATCTTCGGCGACGGCGCCCTCGAAGTGCTGCCGGACGGCTTCGGCTTCCTGCGCTCGCCCGACGCGTCCTATATGGCTTCGACCGACGATATCTACATCTCGCCGTCGCAGATCCGCCGCTTCAACCTGCACACGGGCGACTCGATCGAAGGCGAAGTGCGCACCCCGAAAGACGGCGAGCGCTATTTCGCGCTGGTCAAGGTCGACAAGGTCAACGGCGAATCTCCGGAAGCCTCCAAGCATCGCATTCTGTTCGAGAACTTGACCCCGCTGCACCCGAACGAGCCGCTGCGCCTCGAGCGCGAAATGAACGGCCAGGAAAACATCACCGGCCGCATCATCGACCTGATCGCGCCGATCGGCAAGGGCCAGCGCGGCCTGCTGGTGGCCTCGCCCAAGTCGGGCAAGTCGGTGATCCTGCAGCACATCGCGCACGCGATCACGGCCAACCATCCGGACTGCACCCTGATCGTGCTGCTGATCGACGAGCGGCCGGAGGAAGTGACGGAGATGCAGCGTTCGGTGCGCGGCGAAGTGGTCGCCTCGACCTTCGACGAGCCGGCCACGCGCCACGTGCAGGTCGCCGAGATGGTGCTGGAAAAAGCCAAGCGCCTGGTCGAGATGAAGAAGGACGTGATCATCCTGCTGGACTCGATCACCCGCCTGGCCCGTGCCTACAACACCGTGATCCCTGCCTCCGGCAAGGTGCTGACCGGTGGTGTGGACGCCAACGCGCTGCAACGCCCTAAGCGCTTCTTCGGCGCCGCCCGCAACATCGAGGAAGGCGGCTCGCTGACCATCATCGCCACCGCGCTGATCGAAACCGGTTCGCGCATGGACGACGTGATCTACGAAGAATTCAAGGGTACCGGCAATATGGAGGTGCACCTGGAGCGCCGCCTGGCCGAGAAGCGCGTCTACCCGGCGATCAACCTGAACAAATCGGGCACCCGCCGCGAAGAACTGCTGATCAAGCCGGACCAGCTGCAGAAGATCTGGATCCTGCGCAAGCTGCTGTACTCGATGGACGAGATCGAAGCGATGGAGTTCATCCTCGACAAGATGAAGGCCACGAAGAACAACAACGAGTTCTTCGACATGATGCGGCGCGGCGGCTAAGCCCTCCCCATCAGACCAGAAAGGCGGCTGCGGCCGCCTTTTTTACGTCACGAACCCGTGCATCCCGTGTATCAAACGACAACGGGATACCTCGTTCCCGCGCAGGCGCGTCGGGAATAATTCTCTTGGCATCGATGCGACCCCGATCAGGCCTTGGACGACTGCAGAAATTGCGATAATGAAACTTGAAATTCAAGAATCAAGGCCGTCCCCGCTTTCGCGAGGGCGACGTCGGGTCATTATTTTGGTCTTAAGCCAGGCCGCGAATTCGGCGTCAGCGCATGCTCACTGGACGTTTCGCGACCAACAGAATTCGAATTGCTCAAAACAGGGCGCGCCTGCGGGCCCTTGCACGAAACCGGCTTCGATACCATCTTGCCTTTACAACAGCTCGCCAGGCTGGGGCCACTTCCGCGCACGCGAAAATAGGTGTACAATCGCCGGTTGCAGTATTCAACCCCTGGCAAGTGAGCGGCAATCGGGTCACGGAGCAAGACCGACCGACGAAGTGCTGTTTGGCTACCAAACCAACCGAGAGTCCCAGCATGAAAAAAGATATCCATCCAGATTACCGCGAAGTGGTGTTCCACGACCTGTCGTGCGACTTCAAATTCATCACCCGTTCGACCATCCAGACCCGTGAGAAGATCACCCACGAAGGCGCTGAGTACCCACTGGTCAAGATCGAGGTGTCGGCTGAATCGCACCCGTTCTACACCGGCAAGCACAAGATCGTCGACACCGCTGGCCGCGTCGACAAATTCCGCCAGAAATTCGGTGCCATCGGCTCGAAGACGGCTGTCGCCAACGGCTAATTTTTTTGCCGCTCGACCCGAAAAAGGCAGCCACGGCTGCCTTTTTTGTTTGATACTTCGCTCTACCGAATTTACCACCCGCCTCGATGAAGCCAGTCCGCCTGCCCGCCGCCGCCACCCTTGCCCTGCCGCGCTGGGCCCTGTTCGCCCTCGGCCTGCTGTACATCCTGCCCGGCCTGATCGGGCGCGATCCGTGGAAGGACGACGCCGGCAGCTTCGGCATCATGTGGACCATGGCCCACGGCAGCGTGGGCGACTGGCTGCTGCCCAATATCGCCGGCCTGCCCGGCAGCGGCGAAGGCCCGCTGGCCTTCTGGCTCGGCGCCGCCTGCATCAAGCTGTTCGGCTGGCTGGTCGGCGACCTGATGGCGGCGCGCCTGTCGACCATCGGCATCTTCGTCGGCGGCGCCCTGTCGCTCTGGTACGTCACCTTCCACCTGGGCCGGCGCGCCGACGCCCAACCCTTGCGCCTGGCCTTCGGCGGCCAGCCCGAGCCCGACGACTACGGCCGCACCCTGGCCGACACGGCCCTGCTGATCTACCTGGGCAGCCTGGGCTTGCTGCTGTTTAGCCACGAAACCCTGGCCGTGACCTTGCAGGGGGCCCTGCTGTCGACCTTCCTGTACCGCGCGGTGCGCTATGTCGAGCTGCCCGGCATGCGCAATGGCGCCCTGCTCGGCCTGGTGCTGGGCGCCCTGACGCTCACGCGCGGCTGGATCTCGCCGGCCGTGCTGGCCGTGGTGCTGTTCCTGTGTACCCAGTTCCTGGCCATGCCGACCGGGCGCGCGCTGCGCGACATCGGCGTGGCCGCGCTGGTGGCCATCTGCGTGACGCTGCTGTGGGTCGTGCCGGCCCAGCTGCTGCAACCCTACCACCAGGCGCCGGTGGCGGCCTGGCTGGCCTGGAACGCGGGCCAGGTCGGCATGCCCGAATGGAGCGCCGCCCGCAGCTTCCTGCGCGTGGGGATCTGGTTCTTCTGGCCGGCCTGGCCCTTCGCCTTCTGGGCCGTGTATGCCTGGCGGCGCCAGAACCGCCTGCTGCACATCGTGCTGCCGCTGTCCTTCGTGGTGGCGATGGTGGGCCTGATCCTGTGCAATCCGGGCCCGGAAAACGGCGACCTGCTCAAGCTGCTGCCGCCGCTGGCCATCATGGCTGCCTTCGGCCTGCCGACCATGAAGCGCGGCGCCATCAACGCGATCGACTGGTTCTCGGTGATGGTGCTGACCATGATCGCCGGCCTGATCTGGCTGTTCTGGATCGCCAAGCTGACCGGCTGGCCGGCCCAGCTGTCGAAAAACGCGCTCAAGCTGGTGCCCGGCTTCACGCCCGAATTCCATCCGCTCGCCTTCGTCGTGGCGCTGGCCGCCAGCGTGGGCTGGATCGCGCTGGTGCATTGGCGCTTGTCGCGCCAGCCCTCGGTGCTGTGGCGCGCCGTGGTGCTGTCCTCGGGCGGCCTGATCTTGCTGTGGGTGATGCTGATGACCCTGTTCCTGCCCGAGCTGAACTACAGCAAGAGCTACCAGAGCGTGGCCCTGCAGATCGCCGCCAGGCTGCCGCCACAGGTGGGCTGCATCGATTCGAACGTGGGCCCGGCCCAGCGCGCCTCGTTTGCCTACTACGGCCAGCTGCCGTTCGCGCGCATCGACAGCGACAAATGCGATGTGCTGCTGCTGCAGGACAGCGTCAAGCGGCGCGACGACAAGGAAATCGATCCGGCCTTCCGCGGCAAGCAATGGCAGTTGCTGTGGGAAGGGCGGCGCCCATCCGACCGCGACGAACGCTTCCGCCTGTACCGCCGCCTGCGCTAAGGACGGCGCACGTATTTCCCGTCAAAGGCGGTGCTCCAGGTCTTGCCGCCGTCCGTGGACGATTGCCAGTGCTGGCGCACGCTGCCATCGGGGTTGACGCTCCAGCTGATTTTCTGGCCGGCCGAAGCCAGCACCATCTTCCCCTCGCTGAACTGGCCATCGAGCAGCAGGCGGCTGCCGCTGCTGTCGACCCAGGCCTGGTGCCACTGCTTGTCGCTAGCATCGTACATGTTCAGGCTCTTGCCCGTCACGCCGCCGCTGCCGCTCCAGTGCTCCAGCAGGGCGCAGCCGGCGCCGAAGGCCTCGATGCGGCTCTCTCCCACCTTCTTGCCATTGGGCGCGTAGACATCCCATTGGCCGATCCAAAAATCAAACTGATGGTGGAGCGCGTCGGCGCAGGACGGTGGCGCTGTTTGCGCCAGTGCGGGCGCGCTGGTCAGGGCAAGGGCGAGGGCGAAGGCAGTAGCTTGCATGGCGGCTCCTTGAACAGGGATGCCGCCAGCATAGCAATGTTTGGACGGCGCGTCAGGCCAGGTGCAGCTGGCGTTGTTCGCGCGGTGCCATGGCCGTTTCGGCTTCGGCCGAATAGACCAGGCGCAGGGCCAGCGCATCGCGCCGTGCGGCCTTGATGTGGGCGCGGATGGCGCCAATGGCCACGGCCTGCATCTCGTGGCGCTTGCGCGCTTCCGAACGCTTCTTCGAGGCGATCGCCTCGAGCGCCAGTTCCGGCAGGTCTTCACAGGCGAGCACATAGTCGCCGTCGGCGCGCGCCACGGCGTGCAGCTCTTCCCACAAGGCGTTGTAGTCGGCGTGCACGCGTCCCTGGCGGCTGGACTTGGCCACCACGCGGTTGGCATTGCCGACCAGGATCAGGTCGCGGCAGCCGAGGTCGAAACCGAGCTGGCGCACCAGGCGCAGCAGCAGATTCTTCGGGCGCAAGCCATGCAGTTCGCGCGTGGCATGGCGGATCAGTTCCAGCCCCGCATTGCCGGGCGGGCCTTGCAGGCAGCCCAGGCCCAGGGTCAGGCCGCCCTGCTGGCGCAGGAAGGAAAAGGCCACCGAAGACACCAGGGTGTCGTGGTGCAGCAGTTGCAGGATCAGTTCGCCTTCACGCACCAGCACGCTGCCGGCGCGCAGCACCACGCGGTAGCCGAGGTCGGACTTGGCCTGCAGGCGGCACAGCTCGACCGGCTCGCGCGCAGCCTGGGCCACCAGCGGGGCCAGGCCGGTACGGATGACGAAGCCATAGTGGGCTGCGAGGGTGTCGAGGCGCTCGTCACAGGCGAGGTTGGTGGTGAGGTAGTCGCGGTAGATCTTGTTGACCAGGCGCGGGCAGGACGGCAGCATCTGGGCGAACAGGGGGTGGGAATTGAGCAGGCTCAGCCAGCGCCGGGTCTGGCGGCGATAGAACAGCGCGCGCGCGCTCAATTTCAGGGATTCCCGGACATAGGCCAGGCCATCGAGTTCCCCGGCCAGCCCGGACCGGAGCGTAATGCTGTTCGTCATCAGCCACCATGCAAGAAAAAGAGCGCAAACAAGGCGGTCGACGGGGGCAAGGTCGGCATTGTTTAACGTTGTAACGCAATGTAACGTACTGTATCACAGCTTTGCTTCTAGTCAATACAGTTGGCAAATTTTTTACACCAGTCAATTTTTCTGGGCAGGATGCAACAATTGAACATGGCGGGGGAAGGCTTGCCGGAACAGGGCAAATCGGAGATAATGCGGCTCGTCGCCCGAGTGATGGAATTGGTAGACGTAGCGGACTCAAAATCCGCCGCCGCAAGGCGTGCCGGTTCAAGTCCGGCCTCGGGCACCAGAATGCAGCAGCAAAAGCACGTCGGGGTCACATCCGACGGTTGGGAAAACCGGAATCGTGGTCTGACCCCGGTTTTCCCAACCGTCAGATGTGACCCCGACGTGCTTTTTGCTATGATGCTTCACCATGTGCGTCAATTTCCGCTCCCCTGCCCCTGAATTGCTCGACGCCGTGCTCGGCGTGCTGATCGACGTCAACGAGACCTGGCCAGCCGAGACCTGGAAGGACTACGCCGCGCCCATCGTGCGTGCCGGCGCAGACGGCCGCCGCGAGGGCGTCGTGGCCAGCTATGGCATGGTGCCGCGCCGCCATATTCCGCCCGGCGTGCGCCCCTTCGACACCATGAATGCGCGCGCCGAAACGGTCGGCCAGCTGCGCTCCTTCGGCACGGCCTGGCGCGCCAGCCAGCTGTGCCTGGTGCCGATGACTTGCTTTTTCGAGCCGAACTACGAATCGGGCAAGGCCGAGCGCTGGTCCATCGCCGTGCCCGGCCAGGCTCTGTTTGCCGTGGCTGGCTTGTGGCGCGCCTGGCAGGAGCCCGGCGGCCATGTGGCCACCTCCTTCACCCAGATCACCATCAACGCCGACGACCATCCCCTGATGCGCCGTTTTCACAAGCCGGGCGAGGAAAAACGCTCGCTGGTGATCGTGCCGCCCGAAGACTGGGACGCCTGGCTCAGCTGCCGCGACCCGGAACTGGCGCGCTCCTTCCTGCGCCCCTGGCCGGCCGCAGCAATGGCAGCCCAGGCGGCGCCGCTGCCGCCGCGCGCACCAAAAAAAGTGGCGCCACTGCCCGTCCAGGAAAGCCTGCTGTGAACTGGCCGGCCCTGCTCCTGCTTGCGCTGGCGGGGCCGGCCTGGGGCGCCTGCACGCGCGCCATCACGGTGCCGGTCTCGCCCGTGGGCATGTCCGTCATCGTCAACGGCAACGCCGTCAGCGGGGCCTTCCCGGAACTGCTCGAGCGCCTGGGCGAGAAGGCGGGCTGCCAGTTCGTCTGGTCGGTGGTGCCGCGCATCCGCCTCGAAATGATGTTCGAGGAGGGCCGCGCCGACCTGCTGCTGGCGGCCACGCGCAGCGAGCAGCGCGACTTGTCGGGCCTGTTCGTGCCCCTGGTCGCTTCGCGCGCCTCCCTCATTTCCATCGAAAAGGGCCAGGCGACTGTGGCCTCGCTGGCGCAGCTGCTCGAACGGCCCCACCTGCGCGTGGCCGTCGTGCGCGGCTACGATTACGGGCCGGCCTACCGCGAGATCAGCCGCAAGCTCGCCCAACAAAAGCGCCTCTACCTCGAGCCCGACGCGCTGTCGGTGGCGCGCCTGCTGGCCGGCGGCATGGCCGACGCCACCATCCTGCCCACCACCTCGATCGTCGGCGCCATCGCCCTCGACGCGCGCGTGGCCGGCCTGAAGGAGCGCCTGCGCTTCGAGCCGCTCGAAGAACTGCCCTGGTCACGCGGGGGGATTTACATTTCGAACAAGTCCTTGCCGGCAGCGGACCGCGCCACGCTGGAACAGGCGCTGATGGCGGCCGGCCGCAGCGGCGCCCTGTACCAGGCCTACCTGAAGTATTTTTCGGCCGAGGTGCTGGCCGGTAGCACGCGCCCCCTGTGACCGCGCCTCAGGGCACCGGCTTGGGGTCGGCCCAGTGCTCGTACTTGCGCTCGATGCGCTTCATCGTGCCATCTTTGGCCATGGCGTCGGCGGCGGCATTCATTTTTTCCACCAGGGCTTCGGGCACGGCGCGGTTGCAGGCCAGGTAGAATTTGACGCGGTTGAACACCAGCAGCGGCACGATCTTGTCGGCCCAGCCGTACTGCTCGAGCACGGCGCCGCCGCGGCGCAGGCTGGCCGCCCATAGGTCGATCCGTCCGAGCAGCAGCTTTTGCGGATTGATCAGGTCGTTCTGGGCCGGGTCGACCAGGAAGCCGCGCGCGCGCAGGAATTCGTCGCGCGCGTCACCATGGTAGGTGCCGATGCGCAGGTGGCGCGCGTCTTCCAGCGTCTTCAGGTGCAGGCCGCTGTCGGCGCGCCCCAGCAAGACCCATTCGCCTTCGTCGGTCGGGCCCACCCATTTGAACAGGGTTTCGCGCTCGGGCGTGCGGGCCGTCGAATAGACGCAGCCATCGGGGCGCTGTTCGGCCAGGGAATAGGCGCGCTTCCAGGGGAAGATCTCGATCTGGTAGGTGACGCCACTGCGCGCCATGATCTCGCGCACCTTGTCGGTACCGATGCCGATCACCTTGTCGCCTTCGCGCATGCTGGCCGGGGCCGAGGTTTCGGTCGTGATGTACAGACGCGCCGGCGCCGCCGCGGCGCAGCTGGCGGCGGCAACGAGCAGACCAGGAAGCAAACGGGCGAAAGTCATCGGCCAAGGATAGCAGCAAAGCCGCCGCTTCAGCCAGTTTCGCCACAGCGGCAGCGGCAGGCGTATCCGTCCGGCGCCGGCGATGGCATACTGGCGGCAGACCAGTGAAAAAGGACGCACCCGCCATGTATGACAGCAGCTGGCTCAATCTCTTCATCACCCCTGCCGACCCCTCGCTACTGACCTATGGCCTGTACGATCCGGCACTGGTGGCGCTGTCGGTGCTGGTTGCCATTTTCTCATCGTGGATGGGCCTGCAGATCGCCGGCCAGGCCGCCGCCGGACGCGCCCAGCGCTCCATCATCCTCGTCACCGGCAGCCTGGCCCTGGGCAGCGGCGTGTGGGCCATGCACTTTGTCGGCATGCTGGCCTTTAACTTGTGCACGCGCGTCGACTACGATCCGGCCATCACCATCTTGTCGTTGCTGCCCAGCGTGGCCGCGTCGGCCGTGGCCCTGCTGCTGCTGGGACGCTCGCGCCTGACCGGCTGGACCGTCCTGGTGGGCGGCGTGCTGGTGGGCGCGGGCATCGGCGCCATGCACTACACCGGCATGGCGGCCATGCGCATGAACCTGGCGCTGCGCTACGACCCGTGGATGTTCGGCCTGTCGATCGTGGTGGCCGTGGTGCTCGCCTCGCTGGCCCTGTGGGTGCGCTTCGGCCTGCGCCGCATGCGTTCGCGCCTGTCCGAAGGCACGCTGCTGCTGCTCGCCTCGATCGTCATGGGCTGCGCCATCGCCGGCATGCACTACACCGGCATGGCGGCGGCGCGCTTCATCGGCACCGTGCCGCCCGGCTCGACCGGCTCGTCCAACAGCACCTTCGTCGCGCTGGCCATCTCGCTCATCACGGTGGCCTTCACCATCTTCGTGCTGGCTGCCAATGGCCTGTTGCGCTACCGCCAGCTGTTCCTCGAACTGCGCCAGAACGAGGCCTGGATGCGCGCCCTGCTCACCACCACCGTCGACGGCGTCATCACCGTCAACGCCGAAGGGATCATCCAGGAATTCAATATGTCGGCCGAGCGCATCTTCGGCTGGACGCGCGCCGAAATCATGGGCAAGAACATCAGCCTGCTCATGGCCGACCCGGAACGCTCGGAACAGGATGGCCTGCTCAACTACCTGCGTACGGGGAACCTGAACATCGTCGGCAAGGGCAGCGAGGTGCTGGGCCGGCGCAAGGACGGCAGCACCGTGCCGATCCGGCGTGCGCTGGGCCATGCGCGCCTGGCCAACCTGGACCTGTTCGTCTGCTTCATCACCGACATCAGCGAACGGCGCGCCATGGTGCAGGCGCTGCGCGACAGCGAGCAGCAGTTCCGCTCCCTGATCGGCAACCTGCCCGGCATCTCCTACCGCAGCCTGCTGCGCGAAGGCCATCCGCTGGTGTTCATCAGCGATGCGGCCGAGCGCATCAGCGGCTACCGCACCAGCGACTTCATCGGCAGCCCGCCGCGGCGCAGCTTCGCCTCCCTGATCCATCCGGCCGACCGCAAGCACGTGGCCGACACCATCGCCCTGGCCCTGAACCAGGGCGACCCCTACCTGGTCGAATACCGCCTGATCCGCGCCGACGGTGCCGTGCGCTGGCTGTGGGAAAACGGCACCGGCGTGCGCAACGACGAGGGCGAAGTCAAATGGCTCGACGGCGTCATCCTCGACATCAGCGAGCGGCGCCAGATGGAGGAAGACCTGCGCCTGGCCAAGGAGAAGGCCGAACAGGCCGCCGCGGCGCGCGCCAACTTCGTCGCCAACATGAGCCACGAAATCCGCACGCCGATGAATTCCATCCTCGGCTTCACCGATGTGCTGCTCGATACCGACCTGTCGACCGAGCAGCGGCGCCACCTCGACACGGTGCGCAGCGCCGGCCGCTCGCTGCTGCGCCTGCTCAATGAAATCCTCGACACGGCCAAGCTGGAAAAAGGCGCCGTCGAACTGGACCTGACCGACTTCAACCTGCTCGAGCTGATCGACGAACTGTCCTCGACCCTGGGCACGAACGCGCGCAACAAGGGCCTGGAGATGGACATCCGCTACGACCCGGACCTGCCCTCCTGCGTGCGCGCCGACGAACTGCGCATCCGCCAGGTGCTCACCAACTTGCTCGACAACGCCATCAAGTTCACCACTGCCGGACGCGTGACCCTGGTGGCCGAAGCGCAGGCCGGGCAATTGCACCTGCTCGTGCAGGACACCGGCATCGGCATCGCCGCCGACCGCCTGAGCGCCATCTTCGACCCCTTCACCCAGGCCGACGCCTCGATGACGCGGCGCTACGGCGGCACCGGCCTGGGCACGACCATCAGCAAGCAGCTGGTGGACCTGATGGGCGGGCGCATCTGGGTCGAGAGCACGCCTGGCGCCGGCACCTCCTTCCACGTGCTGGTGCCGCTGGTGCCGGCCGAATTCGCGCCCGAAGCGCCGCGCCTGCGCAACGCCGCCAAGCTGCCGCCGCTGCGCGTGCTGGCCGCCGACGACGTGCCGCAAAACCTGGAGCTGCTGCAGCTGCTGCTCGAGCGGCGCGGCCACACGATGAAGAGCGCCGCCGACGGCGCCCAGGCGGTGGCGCTGGCTGCGGCCGAAGACTTCGACGTGGTGCTGATGGACGTGCAGATGCCCAATATGGACGGCCTGGCGGCCACCCGGGCCATTCGCGCCGACGCCGAGAACTCCGGCCGCGCGCGCGTCCCCATCATCGCCATGACGGCCAGCGTGCTCGATGCGCACCGGCGCGCCAGCGCCGAAGCGGGCATGGACGGCTTTGCCTCCAAGCCGGTCGACTGGTTCGCCATGTCGCACGAGATCGCGCGCGTGCTGGGCATGGGCGGCGGCGCCGAGGCCCCGCCCGAGGTGCCCGGCCAGCACGTGCTGAACCGGCGCGCCGGCCTGCGCCGCTGGGCCGGGCGCGAAGACGCCTATGGCCAGGCGCTGGCCCATTTCGCGGCCGAATACGGCACCATGGACACGGCACTGGCAACGCTGCTGCAGGCCGGCGACGCGGTCGGCGCGCACGCCCTGGCCCACAAGGTGCGCGGCGTGGCGGCCAACCTGGGCCTGGAACGCCTGGCCGGCGCGCTGGGCAAGCTGGAACAGGCCGAACCGGGCGAAGACGCCTACTCGCCGGTACAGCAGGAAATGTCCGTCGTGCGCGCCACCCTCAATCCGCAGCACCGACCGGCGCGCAGCCCGGCCCCGGTGGCCACCAGCGGCCCGATCGACCATGTCCGCGTCCAGCGCGACGGCGAAGCCCTGATGCGCTCCTTTGCCCGCGGCGCCCTCGACGACGAGGCCCTGTCCGACCTGTGCGCGGCGCTGGCCGGCCACGTGATCGCCGCCGACCTCGACCAGATCCATCACGCCGTGGCCGACTTCGATTTCGAGCGCGCCCAGGAACGCATCGAGGCCGTGCTGCGTGGCGTGGCCGCCCAGGCAGGCGCGCCATCATGAGCGGCGCCCCATTGCCGAAACTGCTGCTGGTCGACGACGAACCGACCAACCTGCAGCTGCTGCGCCAGATCCTGCAGGACCAGTACCGCCTGCTGTATGCCAAGGATGGGCCACGTGCGCTGGAACTGGCCGCCAGCGAGCAGCCCGACCTGATCCTGCTCGACGTGATGATGCCGGGGATGACCGGCTACGAAGTGTGCAGCGCCCTCAAGTCGGTTGACGGCACGGCCGCCATTCCCGTCATCTTTGTCACCGCCCTCAACGAAACCGACGACGAGGTGGAAGGTTTTGATGCCGGCGCCGTCGACTACATCACCAAGCCGGTCAGCCCGGCCATCGTGCGCGCGCGCGTGCGCACCCACCTGTCGCTGGTGCGCATGGACGAATTGCGCGCCACGCGCCTGGAGATCGTCCAGCGCCTGGGCCTGGCGGCCGAATACAAGGACAACGAGACGGGCCTGCACGTGATCCGCATGAGCCACTACGCGCGCATCCTGGGCCTGGCCAACGGCATGGATGCGCAGCAGGCTGAAGACATGCTGCACGCGGCGCCGATGCACGACGTGGGCAAGATCGGCATCCCCGACCGCATCCTGCAAAAACCGGGGCCGCTCGATCCGGACGAATGGGCCACCATGCAGAGCCACCCGACCATCGGCGGCGCCATCATCGGCGAGCATCCGCCGGGCCTGCTGGCGCTGGCGCGCGAAATCGCGCTGGGCCACCATGAGCGCTGGGATGGCAAGGGCTATCCGCTGGGCCTGGCGGGCGAAGCGATTCCGCTATCGGCGCGCATCGTCGCCATCGCCGACGTGTTCGACGCGCTCACCACGGTGCGCCCCTACAAGCAGGCCTGGTCGGTGGACGATGCGGTGGCCTACCTGCGCGCGCAGCGCGGCCTGCATTTCGAGGGAAGGCTGGTCGATTTGTTCCTCGAGCACCTGCCCGAGGTGTGCGCCGTCAGGGAGCGCTGGGCAGAAGGCTGAAGCGCGTGGGCGCCTTAAGGCGTGGTAGGGTGGGCGCGGGCGCCCACGCGGCCAACGGCATGGCGCTCGACCAGTTCCAGGTAAAGGTCCTTGTAGCTCGCTGCCATCTGTTCTGCGGTAAACAACTCCCAGTAGCGCTGTTCCGCGCGCCGGCCCATGGCGGCGGCCATATCGGGATTGTCCCACAGCGTGCGCATGGCTTCGCCGAACGCTTGCGGGTCCGATGGCGGCACCACCAGCCCGGTGTCCTGGTCGATGTTGATATAAGTGGTGCCGGTGCCGATCTCGCTCGAGATCATCGGCTTGCCGAACATTGCCCCTTCCAGCAGCGAGATGCCAAATGCTTCCGAGCGCAGGTGCGAGGGGAAGGCCACGGCATAGCACAGCGTCAGCAAGGCCACCTTGTCGGCGTCGTCGAGCGCGCCCACGAACAGCACATGGGTCAGGCCAAGGCGCTCGGCATGGGCCTTGAGCTCCTGCTCGATCGGGCCGGCCCCGACAATCACCACCGGATAGTCGCTCTTGGCCACGGCGTCGAGCAGGATATGCAGGCCCTTGTAGTAGCGCAGCACGCCGACGAACAGGAAGAACTTGTCGCCCACCTGGGCGCGCCACTTGTCCAGGCGCGCCGCATCGGGCGCGGGATAGGTGGCCTTGTCCAGGCCATAGGTGATGGTGCGCGTCTTGTCGCGGTAGCGGTCCAGCACCGCCGACGAAGCGAGGTAGTTGGGCGAGGTGGCAACGATGGTGTCGACACTTTGCAGGAAGCGGTGCTTGAGCGGCTGGTACAGGCGCAGCAAGTGCTTCTGGCGCACGATGTCCGAATGGTAGGTCACCAGGCTGGGCTTCTTGATGCGCGCGGCGAAGTGGGCCAGGTCCATGAAGGGCCAGGGGAAATGGTAGTGCACCACATCGCATTGGCGCGCCAGGCGCGCCAGCTCGCCGATGGCCCGGAAGGAAAAACCGGTCGAGGCGATTTCAAAGTCGAGCGGCACGCGGTGCACCTGGTGGCCTTCGAATTCGAATTCCAGGTTGGTGGTGCCGGGCGTGAGGGTGAGCACGTCATTCTGCACACCGAGCTGCGTCGTCCCCACGCACAGCTGGCGGATCACCTGTTCGACGCCGCCCAGCGAGTCCGGATAATAGGTCTTGTAAAAATGGAGGACGCGCATGGGAACCGCTTAGTGTGAAAGGACAGCATGATACACGTTGGCGGTCAGGCGGGCCGTTTCGGCCCAGGTCAGTTGGGCAGCACGCAGGCGGCCCTGGGCGATGCAGCGCTTCCTGAGCATGTCATCGCGCACCAGCGCCAGCATCGCTTCGCCCAGGTCCGTCACCGAGCAGGGATCGACTTCGATGGCGGCGCCCTGGCTCACTTCGGGCAGGGAACTGGTGTTCGAGGCCACCACCGGCACGCCCGACACAAACGCTTCGACGACCGGGATGCCGAAGCCTTCGTACAGCGAGGGGAAGACAAACACGCCGGCGCCGGCATACACATGGCGCAGTTGTTCGCCGTCGGTCAGCTTGCGCAGCCAGGTGATATTTTCGCCGCCCGCAATGGCCGTCTCCAGGCGCGCCACCAGTTCTTCGCAGCGCCAGCCGGTGGTACCGACGATGACGAGGGCGCGTTCAAGGCGCAGGGCCTGGGGCAGCCCAAGCCAGGCGTCGAGCAGGCGGCCGATGTTCTTGCGCGGCTGCAGCGTGCCGACAAACAGGAAGTAGCCTGGCTTGAGGCCGTGCAAAGCGAGCGTGTGCGCCACCTCCTGCTCCGGCGGCGCATGGAACCAGTGAGTGTCGACGCCGCAGGGCACCACGCTGATGCGCTCTTCGCGCACGCCGAAGCACTGCACCAGTTCGTCGATGGCGAAGTGCGACAGGGCGATCACGTGGTCGGCCTTTTGCGCCGCCTTTTTCTGCAGCCAGTTCTTCATGCCGCGCATGCCCGTGCTGCACCACTCGGGGTACTTGATCGGCAAGGCGTCATGCAGGGTCGCCACGATGGGACAATCCATGCGCACGATGCGGTAGTCGGTCACGTGGAACAGGTCGTGCGGCATGTGCACGCGGTGGATGCGCGGCGTGGCCAGGTCGACCAGCGACGCAGCCTCGAAAGACTGCGGCATGGCCTGGCCGATGGTCAGGGCGGCGTCGCCGCGCATGCGCGGCCAGGAATAGGGACTCACCTCAACGCCCGCGTGGGGCAGGTTGCGCAACAGGGCCTGGGTATACGTGCCGATGCCATCGAGGCGGCCACCGGTGAGGCCCGGCTCGATCATGGTGGTGCCGAGGCCGGCGCGTACAACGCTCACGCCACGTACATCCAGCGCAGGGTGTCGGCCAGTGGGGTCGGTTCGATATCGCCGATGACGCTGGCGAGCTTGGCGTTGCTGCCGACCAGGCGCAGCACATCCTTGGCGCGCACGAAGGCAGGATTGACCTGGACATTGATGGTGTAGCCGGCGATGCCCGACATGAGCGTGAGCACATTGTCGAGCGAATGGGCCAGGCCCGAGCAGACATTGAAGGCATGGCCGGCCGGTGCGGCGGCCAGCAGGCGGCGGTAGGCCTTGGCCACCATGCGCACGTCGGAAAAATCGCGCGCCACGGCCAGGTTGCCAAGCTCGATCTCGAGGGCGTTCTTGCGGAAGTGGGAAACGATTTTCGGCAGCAGGAAGGCTTCGTCCTGGCCCACGCCCGTGTAATTGAAAGGCCGCGCGATGATGATGGGCAGCTTGTCGGCCCACAGCATGGCCATGTTTTCCATCGCCAGCTTGGACACGGCATAGTCGTTGGCCGGCGCCGGCACGACGCTCTCGTCGATGGCCGCGACATTGGCATTGCCGTAGATATTGGCCGACGAGGCCAGCAGCACCGCCTGCGGCGCATGGCGCTGCCCGGCCAGGGCGGCCAGCAGGTTCCGCGTGCCGAGGATGTTGACGCGGTAGATCAGGCCCGCGTCGGCGTGCGCGACGAAGGCGATGCCGGCCAGGTGGGCCACCACGTCCGGCTGCACCTGTTCCACCATGGCCGATACGGCTTCCGCGTCGCACAGGTCGACGGTAAACACGTCCGGGCCGGTTTGTTCGCCCGGCATGACGGTGCCGAACACGCGGTAGCCAGCGCGGGTCAGTTCCTGCGCCAGGTAGCGCCCCGTGAAGCCACGCAGGCCCGTGATCAGGGCGCGCTTGCCGGCGCCCTCGCCTTCGAGCGCGAGCGCGGGGATCCGCTCCATGGCCATGCGGTTCATATCAGAACGAGAACCCGAGTTCGTTGCGGCGCATGTCGGCGTCGACCATCATCTGGCACAGTTCTTCGAGCGTGGTCTTGGGCGCCCAGCCCAGTTCGCGCAGCGCCTTCGATGGATCGCCAATGAGCAGGTCCACTTCGGCCGGGCGGTAGAACTTGGGCGACACGCGCACCAGCAGCTTGCCGCTGCGGGCGCAGTGGCCGGTCTCGTTTTCGCCCTTGCCCTTCCACTCGATGCCGACACCGGCGGCCTTGAAGGCCATGCTGACGAAGTCGCGCACGGTCTCGGTGCGGTTGGTGGCCAGGATGAAGGTATCGGGATTGTCGGCCTGCAGGATGCGCCACATGCCTTCGACGTATTCGGCCGCATAGCCCCAGTCACGTTTGGCGTCGAGGTTGCCCAGCTCGATCAGTTCGAGCTTGTTGAGCACGATCTTGGCCACCGAGTCGGTGATCTTGCGGGTGACGAATTCACGCCCGCGCAGTGGCGACTCGTGGTTGAACAGGATGCCGGAGGAGCCGAAGATGCCATACGACTCGCGGTAGTTCACCGTCATCCAGTGGGCGTACAGCTTGGCCACGCCGTAAGGGCTGCGCGGATAGAAGGGCGTGTCTTCCACTTGCGGGATGGCCTGCACCTTGCCGAACATCTCCGACGTCGAGGCCTGGTAGAAGCGCGCGTCGGGCTTGATGATGCGGATCGCCTCGAGCAGGTGCACGGCGCCCAGGCCGGTGATGCCGGCGGTGGCGACGGGCTGCTCGAAGGACACGCCGACGAAACTCTGGGCCGCCAGGTTATACACTTCATCGGGCTGGGCCGACTGGATCAGGCGCACCGAGGACGACAGGTCGGTCAGGTCGTATTCGACCAGCTTGAGGTTCGGATGATTGGTGATGCCCAGTTCATCGATGCGCCAGAAATTGACGGAACTGGAACGGCGGTAGGTGCCGGTGACGTCATAGCCTTTTTCCAGCAGCAGTTGCGCCAGGTAGGCACCGTCCTGGCCGGTGATGCCGGTGATGAGCGCTTTTTTTGTTTTTTGCATATTCGTGGTACTCGAGGTCGCGGCGATTAACAACCCGGCATTGTAACAGAGGCGGCCTTGGCCACTCTTGTCATGCCGGAAATTCGTGAAAAATCAACAACATATGCGGCGCCATTATGCCCGACCGGGCGGCCCGCACGATTGACCATTACGCTTTGTTACGCCTGCCCCGGGGGGCAGGCAGGACCGAAGAATACCCGTTTGAGCTGCCTCAAACGTCGTGAAAACGTCATGAAACTGTCAGCGCGCCGCCACCGCATCGACCACGCACAGCGCTGTCATATTGACAATGCGGCGCACCGTCGCCGACGGCGTCAGGATATGCACCGGGCGGGCACAGCCGAGCAGCACCGGCCCGATCGCGATGCCGTTGCCGGCCGCCGTCTTGAGCAGGTTGTAGGCGATGTTGGCGCTGTCGATGTTGGGCATGACCAGCAGGTTGGCATCGCCCTTGAGGCGGCAGTGATCGGGGCGCAGCAGCTTGTTGAGGGCCGTGTCGCCGTGCATTTCGCCATCGATTTCCAGTTCCGGCATGCGCTGCTGGACCAGGGCCAGGGCGGCGCGCACCTTTTGCGCCGAGGCGCTGTTGGCCGAACCGAAGTTCGAGTGCGACAGCAGGGCCGCACGCGCGCACAGGCCAAAGCGCGCCATCTCTTCGGCGGCCAGGATGGTGATATCGGCCAGCTGTTCGGCCGTCGGGTTCTCGTTGACGTGGGTGTCGACAATGGCCAGCTGGCGCTCGGGCAGGATCAGGAAGTTCATCGCCGCGTACACATTGGCCCCGGCGCGCTTGCCCAGCACCTGGTCGATGTAGTGCAGGTGGATGGCGGTGGTGCCGAAGGTCCCGCAAATCATGCCGTCGGCATGGCCCTTGTGGATCATCATCGCGCCGATCAGGCTGTGGCGGCGGCGCATCTCCAGCTTGGCGTATTCGGCCGTCACGCCGCGCCGGTTGGTCATCTCGTAATAGGTCTGCCAGTAGTCGCGGTAGTTCGGCTCCTGGTCCGGATTGATGATGTCGTAGTGGACGCCTTCCTTCAGGCGCAGGCCGAAGCGCTCGATGCGCGCAGCGAGCACCGCCGGGCGCCCCACCAGGATCGGGCGCGCCAGCTTTTCGTCGACGACGATCTGCACGGCGCGCAACACGCGTTCTTCTTCGCCTTCGGCGTAGACGATGCGCTTCATTTCGGCCGGTGCGCTCTTGGCCACCTGGAACAGCGGCTTCATGAAGGTGCCGCTGCGGTAGACGAATTGCTGCAGGCTGTCGGCATAGGCTTGCAGGTCCTTGATCGGACGCGTGGCCACGCCGGACTGTTCGGCCGCGCGCGCCACCGCCGGCGCGATCTGCATCAGCAGGCGCGGGTCGAACGGCATCGGGATCAGGTATTCGGGGCCGAAGGACAGGTTCT
The DNA here is from genome assembly GCA_040390345.1 of Pseudomonadota bacterium. Lineage (GTDB taxonomy): Bacteria > Pseudomonadota > Gammaproteobacteria > Burkholderiales > Burkholderiaceae_D > Telluria_A. Next base: position 75,354 of record JAZJYP010000075.1, read on the forward strand.
TGATGCCGTAGGTGGTGGCGACGACGTCGGACTGCTCGGCGTGGGCCAGTTCGGCGATTGCGTGCACGACGGCGATTTCCATCTCGCGCGTGATGGTGGTGGCGCCGCAATCGAGGGCGCCGCGGAAGATATAGGGGAAACACAGGACGTTGTTGACCTGGTTCGGATAGTCCGAGCGGCCGGTGGCGATGATGGCGTCGTCGCGCACGGCCTTCACGTCTTCGGGCAGGATTTCCGGGGTCGGGTTGGCCAGCGCCAGGATCAGCGGATTCGGGGCCATGGCCTTGACCATGTCCTGCTTCAGCACGCCGGCGGCGGACAGGCCGAGGAAGATATCGGCCCCGGGAATCACATCGGCCAGGCAGCGTTTATCGGTGTCCTGGGCAAAGCGCGCCTTGTCCGGGTCCATCAGCTCGGTGCGGCCCTTGTAGACCACGCCGGCCAGGTCGGTGACGAAGATGTTCTCGATCGGGAAGCCCAAGTCGACGATCAGGTCCAGGCAGGCCAGGGCGGCGGCGCCGGCGCCGGAGACGACCAGTTTGCAGTGCTTGATGTCCTTGCCGACGACCTTGACGCCATTGAGGATGGCGGCGCCGACGATGATGGCCGTGCCGTGCTGGTCGTCATGGAAAACCGGGATCTTCATGCGGTCGCGCAGCTGGCGCTCGATGTAGAAGCACTCGGGCGCCTTGATGTCTTCCAGGTTGATGCCGCCGAAGGTCGGTTCGAGCGAGGCGATGATGTCGACCAGCTTGTCCGGGTCGGACTCGTTGATCTCGATGTCGAACACGTCGACACCGGCAAATTTCTTGAACAGCACGCCCTTGCCTTCCATGACGGGCTTGGAAGCGAGCGGGCCGATATTGCCCAGGCCGAGTACCGCAGTGCCGTTGGTGATGACGGCCACCAGGTTGCCGCGCGCCGTGTACTTGTAGGCGTTGGCGGGATCCTTGACGATTTCTTCGCAGGGAGCGGCCACGCCCGGCGAATACGCCAGGGCCAGGTCGCGCTGATTGGTCAGCTGTTTGGTCGGGGTGACGCTGATCTTGCCGGGGCGGGGAATTTCGTGGTATTCGAGCGCCGCCTGGCGCAATTGCAGTCGCAGTTCTTCTTTTTTATCCGATGAGGAATCCATGCTGCCAGCCTTCCTGTTGTCTAGTTCGAGGGGGGATTTTATCAGAGGGTTTCTTTCAATTACCTACGTATTTTCACCCATGCATTAGAAAAACTATCGCATCGATGAAAACAATCAATTTTATCTATTTATTTAATTTGTCTATGATGTTTCACATACCGATTGCATTTATTAATCAACAGGAGCCCAGCATGTCCCACACCAGCGCCTCGCCCACCATCGCCAACCTCGAAGCCGCCTTTGCCGGCGAATCGATGGCCCATATCAAATACCGCTATTTCGCCAGGCTGGCGCGCGCTGCCGGCGCCATCGACGTGGCCGAAGCCTTCGAGGCGACGGCCGACCAGGAAGTGGCGCACGCCTTCGGCCACCTCGACCTGCTCTACCCGAAAGCCGGGATGACCCCGGCGCGCGCCCTCGAAATCGCCATCGAAGGCGAAACCTACGAATACACCGAGATGTATCCGAGCTTCCGCCACCTGGCCATTGAAGAAGGCAATACCGCCTTCGCCGCCGAGTGCGAGGAACAGATCGCCGAATCGCGCGAACACGCCGAGGCCTTCCGTCGCACGCTCGAGACGGCCGCCAAGCGCTTCGCCGCCCTGGCCAAGGTGGAAGAGCGCCACGCCAACCACTACCGCGCCGCGCTGGAAAAACTGCAAGCGGCCGCGTAAGGCCGGCTGCCCGCATACCGACTAAACCTCATTCACCCAAGGACCACCATGAAAACCTTCCAATGCATCGTATGCGGCTTCATCTACGACGAGGCCGCCGGCCTGCCCCATGAAGGCATCGCCGCCGGCACCCGCTGGGCCGACATCCCGGCCGACTGGGCTTGCCCGGACTGCGGCGTGGCCAAGGCCGACTTCGAGATGGTTGAAATATGACGATGTCCGCAAGCGCGCGCATCGTCATCATCGGCGCCGGCATGGCCGCCTACAGCGTGGCGCGCGAACTGCGCCGCCGCGCTGCCACGGTGCCGTTGCTGCTCGTTTCCAGCGACGCCGGCGCCGCCTATGCCAAGCCGATGCTATCGAACGCCTTCGCGCTGGGCAAGGGCGCGGCCCAGCTGGTCTCGCACAGCGCCGCCCAAATGGCCGAACAATTGAACGCCACCGTGCTCACCCACACCCGCATCGACCATATCGATACGGCCGGCCAGTGGCTGCACGCAGGGCGCGAGCGCATCGCCTACAGCGAGCTGGTGCTGGCGCTGGGGGCCGAACCGATCCGGCTGCCCATCGACGGCGACGCCGGCCATGAAGTGCTGTCCGTCAACCACCTCGACGACTATGCGCTGCTGCGCGAACGGCTTGAACAGCTCGGGCGCCCGGCGCGCGTGGCCATCCTGGGCGCCGGCCTGATTGGCTGCGAGTTCGCCGAAGACCTGGTCGCCGGCGGCCACGGCGTGACGCTGATTGATCCCAACGTGCGCCCGCTGGCCGCGCTGGCCGCGCCTGTCCTGTCGGACGGACTGGCCCAGGCCTGGAGCGGACAGGCGATCAGCCTGCGCCTGGGCACGATCGCCACGTCGGTGGTGCGCGTGGGCGCGGTGCTGCTGGTGGGCTTGGCCGATGGCAGCTTCGTCAGCGCCGACCTGGTGGTGTCGGCCGTTGGACTGCGTCCTTCGACGGCCCTTGCCAGGGCGTCCGGACTGGCCACGGCGCGTGGCATCGTGGTCGACGCTTTGGGCCGCACCAGCGCGCCCAATGTCTACGCCCTGGGCGACTGCGCCGAATACAGCGGCGCCGGCGTGCTGCCCTATGTGGCGCCGCTGATGGCGGCCGCCCGTGCGATTGCCGCCACGCTGGCCGGCACGCCCACGCCGATCGCCCTCAAGCCCGATGCCGTCATCGTCAAGACGCCCAGCTACAAGCTGGCGCTGGCGCCGCCCCCGCGCGAGAGCGCCGGCCAGTGGGTCGCGCAGCGCGATGGCGAGCGCACGATCGCCCATTTCATCGACCAGGACGGTGTGGTGCGCGGCTTCGGCATGTCGGCCCATACACCGGCGCTGCGCCAGGCACATCTCGCGAAACTCGGCCAGGTCCTTTGACGCGTGGGCACGCGTGCCCACCCTGCCGTAGGGTGGGCCCATGCGCCCACGCGTTGACCGGTAAGCTACAATTTGGAGATGCTCTCCGAATTCGACCTGATCAAACAATTCTTCGTGCGCGAACGCGCCGGCCACGCCGTCCTCGGCATCGGCGACGACTGCGCCCTGCTCGCCCCCACGCCGGGAAAGCACATGGCCATCTCGTCCGACCTGCTGGTCGAAGGCCGCCACTTCTTCCGCGGTGCCAATGCGCGCCTGCTGGGCCACAAATGCCTGGCCGTGAACCTGTCCGACCTGGCCGCGATGGGCGCCAGGCCGCTCGCTTTCACGCTCTCGCTGGCCCTGCCCGAAGCCAATGCCAACTGGCTGGCCGAATTCTCGGCCGGCCTGTTCGCCCTGGCCGACGCCCACGGCTGCGAACTGGTCGGCGGCGACACGACCCGTGGCCCGCTGACCATCAACATCACCATCTTCGGCGAACTGGCGCCCGGCCAGGCCCTGCGCCGCGCCGCTGCCTTGCCGGGCGACGACCTGTGGATCTCGGGCACGCTCGGTGACGCGCGCCTGGCGCTGGCGGCCTACCAGAACGAATACGCGCTCGACGCCGACTGCCTGCACGCAGCCGGCCTGCGCATGCACGCACCCACGCCGCGCATCGCGCTGGGGCGCGCATTGGCCGAAGGCGGCCTGGCGCATGCCGCACTCGATATTTCCGATGGCCTGGTGGGCGACCTGGGCCACATCCTGGCCGCCTCCGCTGTCGGCGCCACGCTCGACCTCGACGCCCTGCCGGCCGGTCCTGTGCTGGCGGCCCAGGCGCGCAGCCTGCGCCATCGCTTCACGCTCGCCGGTGGCGACGACTATGAATTGTGCTTTACGGCCGCGCCCGCACAGCGCGCCGCCATCGTGGCCGCCGGTGACGCCACGGCCACGCCCGTCACGCGCGTGGGCAGCATCGACGCCCAGGCGGGCCTGCGCCTGGTCGACGGCGCTGGCGCGCCGCTACAGCTCGACGTCGCCGGGTTCGACCACTTCAGCAGCTGAGGCGTCGTCCAGGAAGGGCTGGTTGTGCGGATCGTCGCGCGGACCGTTGACCAGCCAGTAGTGGTGGAAGGCGAGGCGAATATTGTCGCGCAGCTGGGTATCGTCCCAGGGCTTGGTGTAGAAGCGGTAGATGGCGCCGCGGTTGATCGAATCGAGCACCGCTTCGAGTCCCGTGTAGCCGGACAGGATGATGCGGATCGTGTCCGGATACAGTTCCTTGACCTTGCTGAGGAATTCGGTGCCGCTCATGTCCGGCATGCGCTGGTCGCACACAATCACCTGCACGTGGTGCAGCGCCAGCAACTCAAAACCTTCGGCCGGCGTGGCCGCCGTCAGGATGCGGTAGTTATCGCGCCGGAACAGGCGGTGCAGGGCGGCGAGCACATTGACATCGTCATCCACCAGCAGCAAGGTCTGGCGCAGCGAGTCGCTCACCACCGGCTCCGAGGGCTGGTTGCGGTTCTCGATGGCCAGGCGGCCCAGCGAGTCGGCATCGAGCGCGCGCGAAAAATAGAAACCCTGGACCTGGTCGCAGCGGTGGCGCTGCAGGTAGGACAACTGGGCGCGCGATTCGACGCCCTCGGCGATCACGTGCATGTGCAGGCTGTGCGCCATGCTGATGATGGCCAGCGCGATGGCCGCGTCGTCCGGATTGGTGGTGATGTCGCGCACGAAGGCGATATCGATCTTGAGTTTGTCGATCGGGAAGCGCTTGAGGTAGGCCAGGCTCGAATAGCCGGTGCCGAAATCGTCGATCGCCACGGTGATGCCCAGCGTCTTGAGCTTGCCCAGCACAGCGCTGGTGTGGTCGGCATTGGACATCAGCGCGCTCTCGGTCAGTTCCACTTCGAGCAGCCTGGGGTCGGTGCCGTGCCTGGCCAGCGCCTGGCGGATCTCGCCTTCCAGGTCGCCCTCGACGAACTGGCGGCTCGACACATTGACGGCCACCTTGATTTCGCCCACGGCGCTGGCTTTCCAGGCGCTGATCTGCGCGCAGGCGGCATTGATGACCCAGGCGCCCACGCGCACGATCAGGCCCGTCTCTTCCATCACGCCGACAAACTCGCTGGGGAAGACCAGGCCGTAGCCGGGCCGGTTCCAGCGCAGCAGCGCCTCGACGCCGGAGATGCGGCCCGTATCGAGGTCCAGCTTGGGCTGGTAGAACAGGGTCAGTTCGCCGGCCTCGATGGCGTGGCGCAGCGCCAGCTCCAGGTCCAGGCGCGCCAGCACCTGCACGTTCATGCCGGGGGTGAAGAAACGGTAGCCGTCGCGCCCGGCCTCGCGCGCCCGGCCCATCGCGGTGTCGGCATAGGCCACCAGGGTGGAGGGGTCGGTGGCGTCGTCCGGATACATGGCGATGCCGATGGAAGCGGTCAGCACCGCCTTCTGGCCATGCAGGTCGAACGGCGCGCGCAGCGCCTCGCGCACCTGGTTGGCCACGTTGACGGCGTCCTGCTGGTTGCGCGTCATCGTCAGGATCAGGGCGAATTCGTCGCCGCCCAGGCGCCCCACCGTTTCGCGCAGGCGCACGCACTGCACCAGGCGGTTGGAGAACTGGTGCAGCAGTTCGTCGCCGAGGGCGGCGCCGAAGGTGTCGTTGATCAGCTTGAAACGGTCGAGCGAGATGAACAGCACGACGATGCGCCACTCCTTCTCGCGCGCCAGTTCCAGCGTCTCGTGCAAGGTCTGGTAGAACAGGCTGCGGTTGGGCAGTCCCGTCAGGCTGTCGAAGCTGGCCATGTGCTTCAGGCGCAGCGCCGCCTGGCGCCGCTCGGTGATGTCGCGCGCCACGCCGATCAGCATGCGCGTGTAATCGAGCCGTTGCAGCTGCCAGAAGATCTCGACCGGCACCAGGGTGTCGTCCGAGCGCTGCAGTTCCGCCTCGACCAGGTCGGGATCGAGGGCGGGATCGCGCTGGGGATCGGCCTGGCGCGACAGCTGGGCGTCGCTCGCCAGGCCGATCAGGGCGGGGCCGGCGCCGAGCAAGGCGTCGCGCGTGTAGCCGAGCATGCGGCAGGCGCCGTCGTTGACGTCGACCAGGGCCATCGAGCGCGTGTCGATCAGGAAGATGGCGTCGGCGGTGGCATCCATGGCGCTGCGAAAGCGCTGCAGTTCGGCCGTGCGTTCGCGCACCGTCTGTTCGAGCAAGGTGCCATAGTTCTGCGACTCGCGGTGCAGCAGGCGCACTTCGAGCATATTGCGGATGCGCGTGAGCACCTCGACCGGATCGAAGGGCTTGCTGACAAAATCGCGCGCACCGGCTTCGAGGGCGGCCAGCTTCTTGGCCGGTTCGGCCGTCACCACCAGCACCGGCAGGTAGGCGCTGGTCTCGAGCGGCTTGAGCGCTTCCATCACGGCGAAACCGTCCATGTGCGGCATGTGCAGGTCGAGGATGATCAGGTCGTAGCGGTGCTTCAGGTGCAGGGCCGCCACTTCGCGCGAGTCGGTCACGCCGGTGACGTTCTTGTAGCCGGTGCTGGTGAGCAGGTACTCAAGCAGCTGGACGTTGACGTCCTGGTCGTCGACGATCAGGATCTTGGCCGATTCGATGTGTTCTTGCGCGATCATGATTCACTTGCCCTCCTGGCCTGGCGCTGGCTTTCGACAAAAGCCAGCGTCGCGTTGACGGCATCGGTAAATTCATCGATGTTGATGGGTTTGGTGAGGTAGCGGTAGAAGCCCGCATCGAGGCCGCGCTCGATATCCTTGGGCATGGCGTTGGCCGTCAGCGCCACAATCGGAATATGGGCCGTGCGCGGGTCGGCCCGCAATGTCTTGAGCGCGTCCATGCCCGACACGCAAGGCAGGTTCAGGTCCATCAGGATCATCGCCGGCAGGTGGGCCTTGGCCAGTTCGATGCCGAGGTGGCCATCGGGCGCGGCCAGCAGGCGCAAGTCGCTGCGAAAGCCGACGATCTCCTCGACCAGTTTCAGGTTGGCCGGGTTGTCTTCGACGTACAGGATGGTGAACTGCTCGCCGCTGGCAAAGCTCAGGGGCCGCAGGCGGTGCACGGCGCCGGTTTCGACCACGCTGCCAATGGGCTCGGTGCGCGGCAATTCGATCCAGAACACGCTGCCCACGCCCGGGGTGGACGACACGCCAATGGCGCCGCCCATCAGCTCGACCAGGCGCTTGGTCACCACCAGGCCGATGCCGGTGCCTTCGATGGTGCCCGCTTCCTGGCCCAGGCGGTTAAACGGCTGGAACAGCGCATCGATCTGCTCGGGCGTGAGCCCCATGCCCGTATCCTGTACCGAGATGCGCACGCGGTCCGCGGGCGCTTCGCTGCAATCGAGGACCACGGCGCCCTGCTCGCGGTTGTATTTCACCGCGTTCGACAGCAGGTTGAGCAGGATCTGCTTGAGGCGCGTGCGGTCGGCCTTGAGCACGTCGGTGCTGCGCTCGGGGAACAGCGCGCGCACATTGCGCTGCTCGGCCAGCGGCGCGATCATGTTCTTGCACTCGGCCAGCACATCCATCAGCGCCACCGGCTCGATCGACAGCGCCACCGTGCCCGATTCGACCTTGGCCAGGTCGAGGATTTCATTGATCAGGGTAAGCAGATGGCGCCCGGACTTGAGGATATGGCTGGCGAATTCCTTTTTCTGCGCCAGTGTCGAAGGCAGGGAATCGGACGTGAGGATCTGCGCAAAGCCGAGGATGGCGTTGAGCGGCGTGCGCAGCTCATGGCTCATCGACGACAGGAAGGCCGACTTGGCCTGGTTGGCATTGCGCGCGTCGAGCATCGCCGTCTCGAGCTGCAGGGTGCGCTCGTGCACGCGCACTTCGAGTTCCTCGTTCAGGCGCATCACTTCGTGCTGGGCGCGGGTGCGCTCTTCGGCTTCGCGCGCCAGCTCGGCGTAGGACGTTTCGAGGGCGCCGGTGCGCTGCTCGATTTCGGTGAGCATGGCGTTGAAGGAATCGACCAGTTCGGCCGCCTCGTCGCTGCTGGTGCGCGGCGCGCGGCGCGAGTAGTCGCGCGTGGCCACCACTTCACGGGCGGTGCCGGCGATGGCCAGCACCGGCCCGGTGATGATGCGGTCGAGGCGCCGGATGAGGGCGTAGGCCACGGCCATGGCCAGCAGGGTCACGCCGGCGGCAATGCCAAGGTAGTCGAGCGCGCGCGCCACCAGCGCGTAGTCGGCGCGCAGGTAGACGGTGCCGATGAACTCGCCTTTTTCGACGATGCGCTGCACCGACACCAGCGCGTCGCCATCGACATGGGTGCCCTCGGCGGCGTTCATCCGGGCCTGGGGGCGTGGCTGGCCCGGCGCCACATAGGCGGCGAACAGGGCGCCGCCGGCATTGTAGATGGCGCCGGCGCGCACCGAGGGGCGCAGGCGCAGCAGGGCCAGGTTTTCGTTGGCCAGGCGCACATCGTCGAAGGTCAGCGCGGCCGAGGTCATGTGTCCCAGCAGTTCCGACTGGGTCGACAAGTCGTTGACCAGGCTGCGGTGGAAGCTGCGCAGGTCGTAGGCGATGATGATCAGGATCGACACGAGCAGCGCCGCCAGCGTGGTGAGCATGACCACCGCCACCAGCTTCTGGCGCATTGAACGCAGGCGGCGCATCATGACGAGGTCCCCGGCTGGACGCGATGGGCCGCTGCCAGCATGCGTGCCGAAATGCGCAGGCGCGCCGTATTGACCTGGCGCAGCGCCACTTCAAAGCGCAGCTTGTCTTCGGCGACGACGAAATTGATCATGCTGCCCTGGGCGAAACCCTCCTCCGAATCCGTCACCGTCAATACCGCCTGGCCGCGCGCGGCAGCCAGCAAGTCGCTCGCCAGGGCGCGGTCGCTGCCGCCGACGAACAGGATATGCAGGCCGGCCAGCGACTCGCCGCGGCGCACGCGCCGGATCGTGATCGTATGGCCGTTGACGCTACGCCCGCCAACCATCTGTTCCAGGTCCCCGGCCAGGGTGTCGCTGCCGGCCACGCCGATCAGCAGCGGGCTGTCGGGACGGGCGAAGCTGCCCTCGGGCCAGTCGACGAAACCGGCGAACTTGTACAGGTAGGCCGCCTTGACCTGGCGTTCGACCGAGCTCGCCTGTGCCTGCGCCGCCGGCGCTGCCAGCACGGCCAGCATGAGCAAAAGGAGCGCCAGTGCGCGTGAGGCTGTGTTTAGAAACGCCATATCAATTGCCCATAGAGGGTGGGGCCGAAAAGGCTGCGGCCGGGTCGGGTTGGGGTGCTCGCTGCGCCAAATTCAGGATGGGCCGGCGCGCCCAGGTTCAGCGCCTGCAGCGACAGCGCCAGGTCCGGGCGCACGCGCCAGCCGATGCGCGCGTCGAGCACCGTATACGATGCCACGGCCGGCGCCGGCAAGGCGCCGACATGGCGCAGCGTGGCATCGAGGTCGACCGTCTCGGACCAGTCGTAAGAGCTGCGCAGCATCGACCAGGAACGCGGATCGCCGCCGACCAGGCCGCCCGTGCTCAAGTCTTTGCTGCCGGGCTTGCTGCCGACCTGCAGGCGCTGGGCCGTCGCGCCGCCCGTCAGGCGCCAGTTGGCAGCCAGTTCCCAGCTGGCCGACAGTTCCAGGCCGCGCGCGCTGCCGGCGCCATTGTTGCGGAACACCGCCGCACCGCGCGCATCGTATTCGATGGTGCGCAACAGGTCGTAGTGGCTGTAAAAGGCAGTCGCGGCCACGCTCAGGCGGCGCGCCAACTGGCCACGGTAGCCCAGCTGGGCCACCCTGGCCACTTCGGAAACGAAGTCCGGACCGCCGGCTAGCAGATAGCGCGGCAGGCCATTGGCCGGCGCATAGAAATCGCGATCGATGCGCGAAGGGGCGCGCAAGGCGCGCGCCAGCGAGGCCCACCAGGTCTGCTCGGGGGCGGCCTGGAAGGCCACGCTGGCATAGGGCAGGTGGCCGATGCCGCTATAGCTGTTGCGTTCAGCGCGCAGGCCGCCGACCAGGCGCAGCGGCGTCCATGGCGTCCATTCGCCCTGGACAAACAGGTTGGTCCATACCAGGTCGCGATTAGCTGGCAGGAAAGCCAAGGTGAGAGGATTGGCGACCCGGTCGCGCGCGATGCGGTGACCGCCGCCCCAGACCAGGTAGGCCGACGGCGCCAGGCGCAGGCTGTGCTGCAGGTCCAGGTCGACGGTGCTCAGGTGTTCGTTGATCGAATTGGCCTGGTCGCGCGCCGTGTAATCGAGGTAGGCTTGCACGCGCAGTTCGCCATCCTCGCCCAGCGGCTGGCTCAGGCGCCCCAGCAGGTTGGCGCCGGCCAGGTCGGTATCGCGCGTGCCTGGATTATGCAGGCTGGCGCGGTAGGCGTCGCCCTGCAGCACGGCGCCGGCGCCGCCCAGCTCCGTATCGAGGCGGAAACCGGCCTGGTGGCGCCGCATGCCGCTCTGCGCGGGCGCACCGGTGTCGCG
>JAZJYP010000075.1:85982-89305 GCA_040390345.1 Pseudomonadota bacterium
TCATCGACCTCGACCACCTTGCCATAGGCGCGCCAGGCTGCGCGCTCGCCCAGCTTGCCGCCCCAGCGCAGGGAAGCGTCGCGCCCGTCATGTTCGGCGCCGGCCTGGAGCAGGCCGCCACTGGTGTCGGCGGCGCTGCGCGTGAGGATATTGATCACGCCGTTGACGGCATTGGCCCCCCACAGCGTGGCGCCGGGGCCGCTGATGACTTCGATGCGCTCGATGTCTGCCATTACCAGGTCCTGGGCCTCCCAGAACACGCCGGAAAACAGCGGCGTATATACGATGCGCCCGTCGATCAGCACCAGCAGCTTGTTGGCCAGCGCGTTATTGAAGCCACGCGCGGTGATCGCATAGGTGCGCGCGTCCACGCGCGCCACCTGCAGGTTCGGCGCCAGGCGCAGGGCCTCTGGCAGCGAACGTGCGCCGGCGCGCCGGATGTCGTCGGCGCGGATGACGAAGACCGAGGCGGCGGCGTCGCCGAGGCGCTCGGCCTTGCGTGAGACGCTGGTAATTTGCAGGTTGCTCAATTCCTCGATCGACAGGTTGGCAAGATTGTCGGCCGGCCCGACATTGGCCTGCGCTGCCAGGCAGCAGGACGCAGCCATGGCCAGGACCGGCAGGCAGCGGCGCGGGACAATGGCAAGTGCTGGGAACATCTGGGTCTTTCGAAATGTTGGCGGGTTGGTCAAAAGCGCCAGCTCACGCGCCCAAACAGGCTGCGTCGGTAGACATTGCGCAACGCCGGCGCACCCCACTCCGCGTGGTCGGCGGCCAGCAGGTTTTGCACCAGCAGCGACGCTTCCACATTGCGGCCCAGCTTCCAGCCAACCCGCACATCGAGGGCGTTATAGGCCGGCACCACGGGCTTGGGCAAGGCGCCGACGTGGCGCAACGTCATGTCCACTTCGACGTTCTCCGACCAGTCGTAGGACGAGCGCAGCATCGACCAGTTGCTCGGGTCATTGTTGGCCAGGCTCGGCGCGGTGGTGTCCTTGCTGCCAGGGAGGTCGTGGATGGCCAGGCGCTGGGCCACCATGCCGGCCGTCAGGCGCCAGTCGCGCCGCACATCCCAGCTGCCCGACATTTCCAGGCCGCGCGAGCTGCCTTCGGCCTTGTTCATATAGGCGACCAGGCTGGTGCCACCCGGATTCGGTTCGAGCGTGCGCACCTTGTCGTAGCGGCTGTAATACATCGTCAGCGCGTAGGACAGGTGCGCGGCGGGCTCGCCGCGGTAACCCAGCTGGGCCACGCGCGCCACCTCGGACATGAAGTTCGGGCTGCCCCCGTAGACAACGGTCGGCTTGCCGCTGGTGGGCGCATAGAAATCGCGCTCGATGCGCGAAGGCACGCGCACGGCGCGCGCCAGCGAAGACCACAGCAGGTGCTTGGGCGCCACCTGCCAGGCCAGCGACAGGTAAGGCAGGTGTTCGCGGCCGGTATAGCTGTTGCGCTCGATCTTCAGGCCTGCCGTCAGGCGCAGGTCCTCGCCCAGGCGCACCTCGTCCTGGGCGAACAGATTGGTCCAGGACAGATTCGATTCGGCCGGCAGGAAGCCGAAGCCCGGGCCGTTGACCAGGTGGTCGAAGGCGCTGCGCTGCTCGCCACCCCATACCAGTTGCTGCGAAGGCGTGAGCATGAGCGTGTGCTGGATTTCCAGGTCGACCGTGGTGAGGTGCTCGATGAAGGCGTTCGGCTGGTCGCGTTCGGTGTGGTCGACATAGGCTTGCACGCGCAGCGAGGAGCCCGGTGCCAGTTCGCGCTCGACGCGGGCGAGCAGGTTGGCGCCGCCGACTTCGATATCGCGCGTGTTGGCCTGGTGCAGGCTGCCATGGTAGGCGTCGCCGGAGAGCGTGAGCGCATTGCCGGCAAGGTCGCCATCGATGCGAAAGCCCGCCTGGTGGCGGCGCCAGCCGGTGTGCGTATTGAGGCCACTGGCGGTGAGGGTGTCGTCGTTGGCGATGACCTTGCCGTACACGCGCCAGGCCATGCCGTTGGCCAGGTGGGCGCCGTAGCGCATGGCGCCGCTGCGGTTGTCGCGGTCCGCGCCCAGCGTGGCATAGCCGCCCTGGGTCTCCAAGGCGCTGCGCGTGATGATGTTGATGACGCCATTGACGGCATTGGCGCCCCAGATCGTCGCGCCCGGACCGCTGATGACCTCGATGCGCTCGACATCATCGAGCAGCATGTCCTGCACGTCCCAGAACGCGCCGGAAAACAGCGGCGAATACACGGTGCGCCCGTCAATGAGCACCAGCAGCTTGTTGTTGAAAACGTTGTTGAAACCGCGCGCCGTCACCGCGTAATTGCGGGCGTCGACCCGCGCCACCTGCAGGTTCGGCGCCAGGCGCAGCGCTTCGGGCAAGGTCGTCGCACCGGCGCGCCGGATATCGTCGCCGCGGATCACGAACACCGAGGCCGCCGTGTCGCCCAGGCGCTGGGCTTTCTTCGACACGCTGGTAATCTGGATGTTACTGAGCTCTTCGAGCGACAGATTGGCGAAGTTGTCGGCCGGTGCGGTATCGGCGCGGGCGGGGCAAGCGAGGGTGCATGCACACGCGAGCGCGGCATGGCGCAAGCGTGACAGCTTGTCATGGGAAAGCGTCATCGTGTTCCTATCCGAATGATGGCGGGGTTTGGGCCGGACGTCAGGGAAGCTGATGGAAAATAACTGTACGCTTATTCGGCCAGCTTTGCTAAGCTTTTTTGAAACATTGCGGACGCAGAATGCGGCTGGGCTGCGCGATCGTGCTAGAGTAGAATCATGTGGCGCAAGCCGGCAACCGATACCGAAAAAGGAGCTTGACGTGAGCAAAACCATCATCGACCTGGCCGCCGAAGTGGGCCAGGCGCTGCAAGCGAAGGGCTTGCTGCTGGCAACGGGCGAATCGTGCACGGGCGGCGGCGTGGCCCAGGCCATCACCGAGGTGGCCGGCTCGACCGGCTGGTTCGACTGCGGCTTCATCGCCTATTCGAACGCCTCCAAGACTGAATTGCTCGACGTGCTGCCGGCCCTGATCGCCCAGCATGGTACCGTCAGTGAAGAAGTGGCAGCCGCCATGGCCCAGGGCGCGCTGGCCAACAGCAATGCCCACGTGGCCCTGTCGACGACCGGCATCGCCGGGCCGACCGGCGCGGTGCCGGGCAAGCCGGTGGGCACGGTGTGTTTCGGCTGGAGCCGCGGCGAAGACACGCACACGGAACGGCTGGTATTCCAGGGCGACCGCCAATCGGTACGCGAACAGACCGTCATCCACGCCCTCGAAGGCCTGCTGCGCTTTATCGAATAAAGTCAAACGTCGGGGTCACATCTGACATTTGGA
>JAZJYP010000076.1:0-7292 GCA_040390345.1 Pseudomonadota bacterium
GTAGACCTTGCCATCGTCGCACTGCAGCTTGTAGATCTCCACCGGGCCCTTGCCGGATACGCGGCCCGCGCCTTCGCTGCTCCTGCAGCCGGCCGCCTTGGCCATCTTCTCGACCGAGAACGAGGACACGCCGGCGACGAATTCGACTTTCTCGATCGGGGTGCCGTCGATATTCAATCCCGGTGCAGCGGCCTTCGCGGCCACCGGCGCTCCGCGCACCTCCTCTTTCGGCTGCCACCAGGACTTGATGGTGGAACAACCGCCCAACACCAGCGCGCACGACAACAGCACAAAAGATCGCTTCATGGATGATCCAATCAGAAGGTAAGGGTCTTGACGCCTTCGGCCGTGCCCAGCAGGCACACATTGGCGCCGCGCGCGGCAAACAGGCCAACGGCAATCACGCCGACGATCTGGTTGATCTGCGCTTCCAGCGCCACCGGGTCGGTAATCGACAGGCCGGCCACGTCGATGATCTCGCCGCCGTTGTCGGTAATGAATGCGTCGCTGCTGCCAGGCTTGGTGCGCAGGCGCGGTTGGCCACCGAGGGCGGCCAGCCGGCGCATGACGGCGTTGCGCGCCATCGGCAGCACTTCCACCGGCAGCGCGAACTTGCCCATCACGTCGACCAGCTTGGAGCCGTCGGCGATGCAAACAAAGCTTTTCGACACCGAAGCGACAATCTTCTCGCGCGTGAGCGCCGCGCCGCCACCCTTGATCATCGCACCAAACGGTGTGATTTCGTCGGCGCCGTCGATATACACGGCGATCGACTCGACCTCGTTCAGGTCATGGACGGCGATGCCGTGGCCGCGCAGGCGCGCCGCCGTCGCTTCGGACGAGGCCACGGTGCCTTTGATGCGGTGTTTGATCTTGGCCAATTCATCGATGAAAAAATTGGCAGTGGAACCGGTGCCAACACCGATAATCTCGCCGTCGACTACGTAGGCGATGGCGGCGCGGGCGACAGCTTGTTTGAGTTCGTCTTGGGTCATGATGTGGGAAAAAAGGGAGAATGGCCGTATTTTAGCGGATCGTCCGCACCGGGCGCCGGTTTGTGGCGCCAACTGTGAAATTTCCCCGTCAATCTATGCGAAAATGGCAGCAACCTCTCGCAGACTTTGGAAGCGTGCAATGAACACCACTAAATCCGTCCTCGTCGTCGACGACAGCCGCGTTTCGCGCCTGATGGTACGCCAGTACATCCTGTCGTCCCGCCCGCAATGGCAGATCAGCGAAGCTGCCACCGGCGAGGAAGCGCTCGAACGCGCCGACGCGGCCGTCCCCGACCTGATCATCATCGACGTCAACATGCCCGGCATGGGCGGCCTGGCCGCCGCCGAACAGCTGCGCACCGTCTGCCCCGACGCGCGCATCACGCTGTTGACAGCCAATGTGCAAAACGCCACGCGCAACCGCGCCAATGAACTCGGGATCGGCTTCATGGAAAAGCCCATCACCGAAGAACGTATCCACCAGTTGATCGGCACCCTGGACGCTTGAATGACGCTCTCCGAACTGCAGCACGACGCCCTGCTCGAAATCTTTAACATCGGGGTTGGCCACGCGGCCGCGTCGATGAGCGATATCGTGCACGAGGAAGTGTCGATGTCGGTCCCTTCGATCAGCTTCCTGAACCGCGCCGAGGCGGCGGCCCTGCTGGGCACGCGCGAGAGCGCGCGCGTGTGCGGCGTGAGCCAGCACTACGACGGCGCCTTCCAGACCGAAGCGATATTGATGTTCCCCGAAGATAAAAGCCTCGACATCGTGCGCCTGATGGTGGGCGAGTCGGTGCCGCTGAAGGAACTGACGGAGATGGAACAGGAGGCGATGAGCGAGATCGGCAACATCATCCTCAATTCCTGCATCGGCACCTTGGCCAATATCTTCGGCCAGGAACTCACTGGCTCCCTGCCGCAATACCACGTGGGCACCAGCGAAGAGATCCTCACCGCTTCCGGCGGCCAGGCCGAGACGGTGGTGCTGATGCTGCACATCGACTTCATCCTCGAAAAGCACCAGATCCACGGCTACGTCGCCTTCATCCTCGACGTCACCGCCCTGCACGACCTGCAAGAACAGGTCGACCGCTACATTGCCAAAGCGATGGGCTCCGCCTGAGATGATGCGTGACGATGCTTACCAGTTGGGCGTGCTGAGCGGCGCACTGGACGCTGCCGACCTGGGCATCATCGTGCTCGACGGCACGCGCCGCGTGGTGCTGTGGAACCGCTGGATGGCGCGTCATGCCGGCGTCGCGGCCGCCGCGGTACTCGGCGAGGAATTCGCCGCCGTGTTCCCGGACCTGAACAACAAGCGCATCGACGTGGCCATCGGCCAGGCCCTGCGCGACGGCTTTCCCGCCGTGCTCTCGCAAACCCTGCACAAGGCGCCCTTCCCCCTGTATGTGGACGCGCGTTCGCGCGCCGAGCGCATGCAGCAGGCCGTGGCGGTGACGCCGATCGCGGTGGCCGGCAAGGAACGCCACTGCCTGATCCAGATCACCGACGTGACCATCGCCGTCAACCGCGAACAGCTGCTGCGCCAGCAGGCGCTGGAGCTGCGTTCGCAGACCTTCTCGGACGGCCTGACGGGCATTGCCAACCGCCGCCACTTCGACGTGGCGATGGAAAAGGAAGTGCGGCGCGCCAAGCGCGGCGGCCTGCCGCTGTCGCTGCTGATGATCGATATCGACTGCTTCAAGGCGTTTAACGACCACTATGGCCACCAGCAGGGCGACGATTGCCTGATCAAGGTAGCGCATGCGCTGTCGGGCATGCTGCACCGCCCCACCGACTTGATCGCGCGCTACGGCGGCGAGGAATTCGGCGTGATCCTGCCGGAGATTGACGCGCAGCAGAGCCGCGCGCTGGCCGAGACCATGCGCTTGCAGATCGCCCAGTTGAATATCCCGCACGTCAATGCCGGCGCCAGCCAGCACGTGACGGTGAGCGTGGGCGTGGCCACGCAGACGCCCGAGCATCCGGTCGAAGCGGCGGATTTGATCGGCGCGGCCGACCGCGCCCTTTACATGGCCAAGCGCACGGGGCGCGACCGGGTCGTTGTGCAGATTCCCTAGGCGGATTTGGTGGGTATCGCTGCGCTCGCCCACCCTACGCCACTTCACGGGACCCGGGCAGTGGCGTAGGGTGGGCGAGCGCGCAGCGCGATACCCACCACCTCAAGGTTGCGGCGAAGCGCTGCGCTTGAGGCAGCGCAAAACGAAGGTCGAGCGGCTGTGGCGCAGGCCCGGCAGCTTGTACAGTTTGCGGCGCAAAAACTCCTCGTAGCCCGCGGTGCCCGCCACCGCCACCTTCACCAGGTAGTCGTACTCTCCCGTGAGCAGATAGGCTTCCAGCACTTCGGGCATGGCCGCCAGCGCCTCGCCGAAGCGCGCAAAGGTTTCATCATCATGGTGATCAAGTGTGAGCTCAATCATCACTGTGTCCGGCACACCCAGCGCGGCCTGGTTCAACAGCACCGTGTAGCCTTCGATAACGCCCGTCTCTTCCAGCTGGCGCACACGGTTCCAGCATGGCGAGGCCGACAGGCCGATGCGCTCGGCCAGGTGGGTGTTGGAGATGCGCCCATCGTCACGCAATTCGCGCAAGATCCTTCTGTCTATCTCGTCCAATTCGGCAGGGTGCATGGCAGATTCTTTCATAAAAAGAAGATTATTCCAAATTTATCATAAATTTAGATAAATATTCTGAATTTATCGTTTTGCGCGCAAGCTTTGAAAGCCTATTCTGGCCGCCCCTGCGTAAAATTTCTGCATGAACCTGCCCCTCCACTTTGCCATCGAATCGCCCCACACCCTCGACGTGATGGAGGCGGTGCTGGCCATCGCACGGCGCGGCGGCCTGCAACTGGGCCGGCTTGAACTGCGCGGCCAGCAGGTCTACCTCGACCTCCAGGCCGCCGAGCAAGACCTGCTCGACCTCTTCCTGACGCGCCTGCACAACGTCATCGGCATCGGATCCATCGAAACCCATTGCTAAAATATGCATGTTGCATGTTTTGCAAATCTGACGGACACTGCTGCTTTCGCGCTGCGGCGCATACCGATGGATTGCGATGAAAATCTTCACGAAGAAGCGCGTGGCGCTGGTGGTGGGCCTGGCCGTGGCCGGTGCGGCGGCAGCCGCTTACATGAACACGAAAAAAGAACCCGCCATCCCGGAACTGAAATACCGCGCCATCGCCGCCGACACCGGCAACATCACGCAAACCGTCACCGCCACCGGCACCATCAACCCGGTCGCCCTGATCAATGTCGGCTCGCAGGTCTCGGGCACCGTGGTCGAACTGAAGGCCGACTTCAATGACCACGTCAAGAAGGGCCAGGTGCTGCTCAAGCTCGACCCGACCATCTTCAACGCGCAGATCGCACAAAGCGA
Organism: Pseudomonadota bacterium; assembly: GCA_040390345.1. GTDB lineage: Bacteria > Pseudomonadota > Gammaproteobacteria > Burkholderiales > Burkholderiaceae_D > Telluria_A. Next base: position 4,401 of record JAZJYP010000076.1, read on the forward strand.
AGCGGGCCTCGCGTCGGCACAGGCTTCGCTGCGCCTGGCCCAGGCCAACTTCGAGCGCAATGAGCGCCTGGTCGCGCAGAACTATGTCTCGAGCCTGACACTGGACCAGTCGCGCCGCGAACTCGATGTCGCGCGCGCCAACATCAAGCTCTCCGAAGCCCAGCTCGCGCGTGCGAAGGCGGACCTGGACAACTCCATCATCCGCGCGCCGATCGACGGCGTGGTGGTCAAGCGCACCATCGACCTGGGCCAGACCGTGGCGGCGTCCTTCACGACGCCAAACCTGTTCCAGATCGCCCAGGACTTGACCAAGATGCAGATCGACACCAGCGTGTCGGAAGCGGACGTCGGTGCCCTGAAAACCGGCCAGGCCGCGCGCTTCGTCGTCGACGCCTATCCGGACCGCGAGTTCGACGCCACCATGCGCCAGTTCCGCCTGGCCGCCAACGTGGTGCAGAACGTCGTCACCTACAACGTCGTGCTCGACGTCGAGAACAAGGACGAACTGCTCAAGCCCGGCATGACGGCGCAGGTGCGCCTGGTCGTGGGCAACCGCCCGAACGTGCTGCGCATCCCGACGGCGGCGCTGCGCTTCCGCCTCTCGGACGAAGAAGTCGACAAGGAAGCCAAGAAGCAGAAGGCCAAGGCGGCCAAGGAAGGCAAGCTCGCCAGCGCACCGGCCGTGGTGCCGCCGCCGGCCGAAGAAGACGACGTGGCTTTCCGCGGCAAGAACGAGACGACGCGCCAGTTCAAGATCTTCAAGCTCAATGACAAGAACGAAGCCAAGCCGGTCGACATCAAGATCGGCCTGTCCAACTTCCGCTTCACCGAAGTGCTGGGCGGCGACCTGAAAAAAGGCGACAAGGTCGTCACCCGTTCGCTCGCGCCAACCAAGGAGAAGGACGATTGAGCGCACAGCTGATCGACATCCGCCAGGTCACCAAGAGCTACTACTCGAGCAGTGTGGAGACGCCGGTGCTGTTCGGCGTCGACCTGGCGGTGCCGCGCGGCGACTTCCTCGCCGTGATGGGACAGTCCGGTTCGGGCAAATCGACCCTGATGAATATCCTCGGCTGCCTCGACCAGGCCACCGGCGGCACCTACCTCCTCAATGGCGTCGACACGCGCACGCTCTCGCGCGCCGAACTGGCGATGATCCGCAACCGCACCATCGGCTTCGTGTTCCAGAGCTTTAACCTGATCAAGCGCATGAGCGTGGCCGAAAACGTGGCCCTGCCGCTGATCTACGCCGGCGTCTCGCGCAGCAAGGCCCACGCCAAGGCGCTGGCCGAACTCGATCGCGTCGGCCTGGCCGACTACGCCAAACGCACGCCCAACCAGCTCTCCGGCGGCCAGCAGCAGCGCGTGGCCATCGCGCGCGCGCTGGTGGGCGACCCGCCCCTGATCCTGGCCGACGAACCGACCGGCAACCTCGACACGCACACCAGCGAAGACATCATGAAGTCCTTCCAGCAGCTCAACGGCGACACCGGCATCACCATCCTGCTCGTCACCCACGAGCCGGACATCGCCGCCTACAGCCGCCGCCTGGTGCGCCTGAAAGACGGCCTGGTGCTCTACGACGGCCCCGCCGCTGAAGGACTCAAGCAGATGCACGGAGCGCAGGCATGAACTTCTTCCAGGTCGTCGTCGAAGCGTTCCGCTCGATGGGCGCGAACCGCCTGCGCACTGCCCTGACCATGTTGGGCATCATCATCGGCATCACCTCGGTGGTGCTGCTGCTCGCACTGGGCGACAGCATGAAGCGCTTCATCGGCAAGGAGCTCGAACAACTGGGCACCAATATGCTGTTCATCAGCCCCGGCGGCAACCGCGCCGCGGCCCAGCGCATGCGTGCCGGCGCCGCGCCCGCGCTGACGCTGGCCGATGCGAATGCGCTCAATGCCCTGCCCAGCCTGGCCGGCGCGGCACCAGCGCTGCAAGGCGGCTTCAAGCTCTCGGCCGGCAATGAGACGTCGGCATCGACCGTGCATGGCGTGACGACGGCGATGTTCAAGATCCGCAACTGGCGCATCGACCAGGGCAGCGCCTTCAGCGACTCCGACGTGCGCTCGAGCGCGCGCATGGTCGTCATTGGCCAGAAGGTGGCCGACCAGTTCTTCTACAAGGCCGACCCACTGGGCAAGTCCATCCGCATCGAGAATGTCGCCTTCACGGTGGTAGGCGTGTTCCATGGCGAAGGCAAGCAGGTCGATGGGCCGGACTTGTCGGAACTGGTGGTCATTCCCATCACGGCTGCGCGCGCCAACCTGATCCGCCTGCCCTTCCCCGACAATGTGCATTATGTGGTCGCGCAGGGCAAATCGGATGGCAAGCTGCAGGACGGGATCGACGACATCAACGAGACGCTGCGCGACCGCCACCACATCAAGTTTGAAGAGCCGGACGACTTTCGCATCGATAACCTGGCCTCGTTTGCCGAGGCGGCCGGCAAGATCAGCGCCGGCATCGCCATTTTGCTGGGCCTGATCGGTGCCATCTCGCTGGTGGTGGGCGGCATCGGCATCATGAACATCATGCTCGTATCGGTGACCGAACGCACGCGCGAAATTGGCATCCGCATGGCCATTGGCGCCAAGCCGCGCGACGTGCTGCTGCAGTTCCTCACCGAAGCGGTGGTGATCTGCCTGGCCGGCGGCGTGGTCGGCATTGCCATTGCCATGCTATGCGCGGCGGGGATCACGGCAACCGACAAGTTCGACGTCTTCATCAGCCCCTCGGCCATCGTCATCGCTTGCGGCTTTTCCAGCCTGGTGGGGGTGTTCTTCGGCTTCTACCCTGCCCGGCGCGCCTCCAAGCTGCTGCCGGTCGACTGCCTGCGCTACGAATAAACATCGGGGTCACATCTGACATTCGGACACGGGTGTAATC
>JAZJYP010000077.1:0-6610 GCA_040390345.1 Pseudomonadota bacterium
ATACCGGCCTGTCACGTCGGGGGTCGCGGGTTCGAGTCCCGTCCGCTCCGCCAGAATTAAAGAATAGGCGAACGTGAGTTCGCCTTTTTTTTGTGCTACGTTAATCGCTTCTTAAAACATCGAATTGGCTCACCATGTTTGAATTTATTCGTACCCACCAGCGTTTGATGCAGCTCTTCCTGCTGCTGCTGATTGTTCCTTCCTTCGTGCTGGTTGGCGTGAGCAGCTACAAGAACAACGACAACAGCGCCACCGCGGTTGCAACCGTCGATGGCAAGTCCATCAGCCAGCAGGAATGGGAATCCGAGCAGCGCAAGCAGATCGACAAATTCCGCCAGATGTACGGCGCCCAGTTCGACCAGAAGATGTTCGACACGCCGGAAGCGAAGCAGCAGATCCTCGACAACCTGGTGTCCGAAAAATCGATCAATGCCGAAGTCGCGCGCGGCCACCTGACCATCTCCGACGCCACGCTGCTGGAGGTCTACACCTCGCAGCTCAAGCGTCCTGACGGCAGCTTCGACACCGAGCAATACAAGGCCGTCGCCGCCGCCCGTGGCCTGACCACCACCGGCCTGGACCAGATGATGCGCCAGAGCATGGCGGTCCAGCAGCTCTCGGGCGCGGTCCAGAATTCGGCCTTCGTCGCCCGCACCGTCGCCACGCGCCTGTCCGACATCAACGACCAGGAACGCGAAGTGCAGGAACTGATGTTCCCGGCCGCCGAATATGCCGCCCAGGTCAAGGTCACCGACGAGATGGTCAAGGCCTTCTACGACAAGAACGCCAACGCCTTCGCCGTGCCGGAACAGGCCAAGATCGAATACGTGGTTTTCGACGCCGCCGTCGTCGAGAGCCAGGTCTCGGTGTCCGATGCTGAAGTGGCCGATTTCTACGCCAAGAACCAGAAGCGCTTCGCCCAGGAAGAACAGCGCCGCGCCAGCCACATCCTGGTCACCGTCAAGAAGGACGCGCCAGCGGCCGAGAAGACTGCCGCCAAGGCCAAGATCGACGCCATCCTCGCGGAAGTGCGCAAGAACCCCGGCGAATTCGCCAAGATCGCCAAAGAGAAATCGCAGGATCCCGGTTCGGCCGAAGCGGGCGGCGACCTGGGCGTGGTGGAGAAGGGCGCCTTCGTCAAGCCAGTCGAAGAGTCGATCTACAAGCTCAAGCAGGGCGAGATCAGCGACGTCGTCGCTTCCGATTTCGGCTACCACATCATCACCGTCACCAACCTCAAGCCCGCTGCCCAGCGCACCTTGGAAGAAGCCAAGCCGGAAGTGGCCGCGGAACTGAAAAAGCAGAAGATGGCGAAGAAGTATTCGGAGCTGGCCGAAGCGTTCACCAATACCGTCTACGAGCAGTCCGACAGCCTCAAACCCGTGGCCGACAAGCTGAAACTGAAGATCGAAACGGCCGCAGGCCTGACGCGCACGCCGGCCCAGGGCCAGGGCGCCGCCTACTTCAACAATCCGAAGTTCCTCAAGGCCTTGTTCTCGGATGACGCGATCAAGAACAAGCGCAACACCGAAGCCGTGGAAGTGGCACCGAGCACCCTGATCGCCGGCCGCGTGGTCGAGTTCAAGCCAGCGACCAAGCGTCCGCTGGCCGAAGTCGAGGCCATGATCCGCCAGCGCGTCACGCAGGAAGAAGCCGTCAAGCTGGCCCAGAAAGCCGGCGAAGCCAAGCTGGCCGCCGCCAAGGCATCGGGCGACGCAACGGGCTTCGCTGCCGCCAAGGTCGTCACCCGCACCAAGCAGCCGGAGATCAACCCGGCCGCCGCGATGGCGGTACTCAAGGCCGACGTGAGCAAGCTGCCAGCCTACGTGGGCGTGGAAGTGCCTGGCATGGGTTACGGCGTGTACCGCATCGGCAAGGTGTCGCAGCCGGCCACGCCGGACCTGGCGCGCCGCCAGACCGAAGCCCAGCAGATCGGCGGCGGCATCGGCCAGCAAGAGATGTTTGCCTACATCGATGTGCTGAAGCAGAAAGCCAAAGCGAAGATCAACAAGGCCGCCGAAGCGGCAGCGGCGGCGACCGAAACGAAGTAATCGCACAGACCAGCCAGGGCCCCGGCCGCGCAAGCGCCCGGGGTCTTTTTACGTTGGAAGGTGCGAGGCAAGCGCATGGGCGGCGGCCAGGAAGTGGGCCGGCGCGATATCGTCGAGTTCAAGCACCTGGGCCGTGCCGAACTGAAGGAAGTTGCGCTCGATCGAGCGCAGGTAGGCCGGGTCGTAGTGGTCCACCAGCAGTTCATCGACCAGTTCGGGCATGGCGCCGGTATTGGCCATCTCGTGCCAGGCGTCGATCTTGGCGCGGCCGTGCAGCTTGACCAGGCAGTCCAGCTGGGTGTTGAGCGTGGCCGGGCTGTCGGCGAAATGATGGTAGTCCTCCATCAGCAGGCGCACGCGGTTGGGACGCGATAGCGTGAGCGAGATGCAGGGCGACTGGCGCATCGTTTCCATCAGCGCGTCGGGCACGCGCAGCTGGCCCACCTTTTTGCTCTCGGACTCGACGAACACGGGGCGGCTTGGGTCGAAGTGGCGCAGCTTGTGCCAGATCTGGGTCTCGAACCATTTTTGCGAGGGCTGCGGCTGGCTTGGCAGATTGCCCAGTACCGAGCCGCGGTGCGCGGCCAGCTGTTCCAGGTCCAGCACCTGGGCGCCGATCGCATCGAGTACTTCCAGCAGGCGGCTCTTGCCGCTGCCGGTGGTGCCGCAAATGACCTTGAACTGCAGCGCGGGCGCCACTTCCAGCGCCTCGCTGACGTGTGCGCGGTAGGCCTTGTAGCCGCCTTCGAGCTGGATGGCAGGCCAGCCAATCCGGGCCAGCACATGGGCCAGCGAGCCGCTGCGGTTGCCGCCGCGCCAGCAGTAGATCAGGGGTTTCCAGTCGCGCGGCATGGCGAGGAAGCGTTCTTCGATATGCATGCCGATATTCCTGGCCACCAGGGCCGCGCCGACCTTCTTCGCTTCGAAGGAGTTGACCTGCTTGTAGAGCGTACCAACCTTGATACGCTGTTCGTCGTCGAGCACCGGGCAGTTGATGGCGCCGGGCAGGTGGTCGAGCGCGAACTCGGACGGGCTGCGGACATCGATGATGGCGTCGAAGGCGTCGAGCTGGGGCAGGACCGAGGCAAAGTCCTGCAGGGAAGGGTATTTCATCGTGCTTTCACTAGGTTCGACAATGGCGGCCAGATATTGGCCAGGATGGTGGGGTGGGCGGCGGCGGTCGGATGCAGGCGGTCGGCCTGGAACAGGGCGGGCTTGTCGGCCACGCCTTCGAGCATGAAGGGCACCAGTGCGGCCTTGAATTCCTTCGCCACGGCGGGATAGAGGGCGAAGAAGCGTTCCGTGTAGTCGCGTCCCATATTCGGCGGCATGCGCATGCCCACCAGCAGGACCTTGGCATGGTGTTCTTTGGCGGCCGTGAGCATGGCGCGCAAGTTGGCGCCGGCAGCGCCCACGTCCAGGCCGCGCAGGCCGTCGTTGGCGCCCAGTTCGACGACGACGATGGCCGGATGGTACTGGTCGAGCAGCGCCGGCAGGCGCGCCCGCCCGCCGCTGGTGGTTTCGCCGCTGATGCTGGCATTGACGATGTGGGCGTCGATCTTCTGGCTCTTGAGGCGCTGGTCGAGCAGGGCGACCCAGCCGGTGCCCCGTTCGAGCCCATATTCGGCCGACAGGCTGTCGCCGAGCACGAGCACGGTTTTTGGTGCAGAATACGCGCTAGCCGACGCGGTCAGCAAGAGCAGTACACAGATCGTCCATTTTTTGAAAAATACCAGCATGCCCGACTTTCCTGAAGCGTTCAAAAGTAATCCTGTGAGTGGTTCGGGACCGGCTGCCATCGAAGTAGTCAACCTGTCCAAGGTCGTGCAAGACGCGAGTGGCGAACTGACGATTTTGCACAGCATCGATTTTACAGTGCAAGCGGCCGAGACGCTCGCCATTGTGGGCGCTTCCGGCTCGGGCAAATCGACCCTGCTTGGCCTGCTGGCCGGCCTGGACACCCCATCGAGCGGCAAAGTGATCCTCGGCGGCCAGGATATTTTTGCGCTTGACGAAGACGGCCGCGCGGGTTTGCGCAAGGCGCGGCTCGGTTTCGTGTTCCAGTCTTTCCAGCTGCTGACGCACCTGACGGCGCTCGACAACGTCATGCTGCCGCTCGAACTGCGCGCCGACCCGCAGGCGCGCGAAAAGGCCACCGCCATGCTGGGCCGGGTAGGCCTGGCGAGCCGCCTGAAGCACTATCCCAAGTATTTGTCCGGCGGCGAGCAGCAGCGCGTGGCGCTGGCGCGCGCCTTCGTCACCGAACCGCCACTGCTGTTTGCCGACGAACCGACCGGCAGCCTGGACGCCACCACCGGCGAGGCGATCATCCAGCTGATGTTCGAGCTCAATCGCGAGCGCGGCTCCACCCTGGTGCTGGTGACCCACGACCCCTCGATTGCGGCGCGCTGCGCCCGCACCATCACGATTGCGGCGGGGCGCCTGGTCTAGCCACCAGGGCATTGAGCACAGCGCGCGCTGCGCCGGGCAGTTCGCCCGCGGTCAGGCCGATCGGGCCAAAGCCGCCGGCCACCAGCCGGTCCGCGCTGGTCCCGTGGATCCATACCGCGCCCAGCGCCGCCTCCCAGCACGGCCAGCCTTGCGCCAGCAGGCTGCCGCACATCCCGGCCAGCACGTCGCCAGTGCCTGCCGTCGCCAGGCCGGCATTGCCGCTCTGGTTGATGACGACGCGTCCGTTTGGCGCGGCAATGACGGTGCCCGAGCCTTTCAGGACGACGATCGCGCCCGTGCCTGCGGCCAGTTCGCGCGCCGCGCCCACCCGGTCGGCCTGGATGGCCGCGGCATCGCGCTGCAGCAGCCTGGCCGCTTCCAGCGGGTGGGGCGTGAGGATGCACTGGGCGTGCGGGCGCATGCCGCTGGCGGCCATCATGTTGAGCGCGTCGGCGTCGATCACCGTGGCGACGTTCGCGCCAAGCGCGCGCGCCAGCAGGCGCTCGGCATTGGGGGAGATGCCCATGCCGGGCCCCACCACCAGCGCCGCACTGGAGAAATCGAATGTATCGGCGATGCGGAACATCACTTCCGGCTGCACGGCATCAAACGCCGGGCCCGGATCGACAGCGGCGACGTAGACGCGTCCAGCGCCCGTCAGCAAGGCTGCGCGCGCCGCCAGCACGGGCGCACCGGCCATGCCATGGGCGCCGCCGACAATGGCCACATTGCCATGGCTGCCCTTGTGCGAATTCTGCGAGCGGGGCTTGAGGCAGGTGGCAAACAGGCCGGGGTCATTCAGGTGCATGGCCGCCGGCGGGAACTGGCTGGCGCCGATGTCGAGGGTCGCCACCATCACTTCGCCCGCGTATTCGCGTCCTTCGCAGGTGTGCAGGCCGGGCTTGTCGCCGATGAAGGTGATCGTGTGGCTGGCATGGATGGCCGAGTTGCCAACCAGCGCACCCGTATCGGCATCGAGGCCGCTTGGCACATCGAGCGCCATCACCGGCAGCTGCATCGCATTGACGGCATTGACCAGTTCCAGTGCGGCGCCCTCGATGGGGCGCGCCAGCCCGATGCCAAACAGGCCGTCGATGACGAGCGAACAGCGCCGGGGCGCCTGCACGAATTGTGCGCTGCTGGCCTGGGCGCGGGCCAGCGCCCGCGCGCACTCGGGCGAGGGTGTGCCGGGCACATGGATGATGGCCACGTCGATGCCCGCATCGGCCAGGTTGGCGGCCACCTCGAAAGCGTCGCCGCCGTTGTTGCCGGGGCCTGCCAATACCAGTACTTGCGGCTCCTGCAGGCCGGCCAGCAGTTCCAGTGCTGCGTTGGCGGCGGCGTGGCCCGCACGCTGCATCAGCGGCGCCTGGGCGGCTTGTTCAATCGTGCGCAGCTGCGCCACGGTATAAAGTTCATGCATTGGGCCTCCTGCTCTACAATATGCGCTTGATTTGACACGTACAGGGAGTCTACATGGATTGGCAGTTCTGGATCGATCGCGGCGGGACATTTACGGATATTGTGGCGCGCAAGCCTGACGGCGAGCTCATCACGCACAAGCTGTTATCCGAACATCCCGAGCAATACCGTGATGCGGCCGTTGCCGGTATCCGCCACCTGCTTGGGCTGGCGCCCGGCGCTGCCATTCCCGTGGACCAGATCGAAGCGGTCAAGATGGGCACCACCGTGGCCACCAATGCCCTGCTCGAGCGCAAAGGCGAGGCGACCGCGCTGGCCATTACCCGCGGCTTCCGCGACGCCCTGCGCATCGCTTACCAGAACCGCCCGCGCATTTTTGACCGCCATATCATCCTGCCGGAACTGCTGTACCAGCACGTCATCGAGATTGACGAGCGCGTTGGCGCACATGGCGAGGTGCTCGCGCCGCTCGACGAAGCGGCCACCCGCAGCGCCTTGCAGGCCGCCTACGACCAGGGCCTGCGTTCGCTGGCCATCGTCTTCATGCATGGCTACCGTTTCACCGCACACGAAGAGGCGACCGCCCGCATCGCGCGCGCGATCGGCTTTACCCAGGTGTCGGTGTCGAACAAGGTCAGCCCGATGATGAAGCTGGTCGCGCGCGGCGACACCACCGTCGTCGACGC
>JAZJYP010000078.1:0-9455 GCA_040390345.1 Pseudomonadota bacterium
ACGCGGCCGAAGACCGCATCATCGACATCCTGGTGCCGCCGGCGCGCGACTTCGGCTTCAACGTCACGCCCGCCCAAACGTCCGACCCCAAGGACGGCGACAACACGCGCCAGACCTTCCGCAAGCGCCTGCGCGAGGGCGCGCTGGACGACCGCGAGATCGAGATCGAAGTGGCCGACGCCGGCCCGCAGATGGAGATCATGGCGCCGCCCGGCATGGAGGAAATGACCGAGCAGATCAAGTCCATGTTCTCCGGCATCGGCGGCAGCCGCAAGAAGGCGCGCAAGGTCAAGATCAAGGAAGCGATGAAGGTGCTGATCGACGAGGAGGCCGCCAAGCTGGTCAACGACGACGAGATGAAGCAGAAGGCCATCCAGAACGTCGAGCAGAACGGCATCGTCTTCCTCGACGAGATCGACAAGATCGCCTCGCGCTCGGAAGTGGGCGGGGCCGACGTCTCGCGCGCCGGCGTGCAGCGCGACCTGCTGCCCCTGGTCGAAGGCACCACCGTCAACACCAAGTACGGCATGATCCGAACCGACCATATCCTGTTCATCGCTTCGGGCGCCTTCCACCTGGCCAAGCCATCGGACCTGATTCCGGAGCTGCAGGGACGCTTCCCGATCCGGGTCGAGCTCGAATCGCTGTCCACGGCCGATTTCGAACGCATCCTCACCAGCACCGATGCCTGCCTGACCAAGCAGTACCAGGCCTTGCTGGCCACCGAAGGGGTGACCATCGAGTTCACGCCGGAGGGCATCACGCGCCTGGCGGAGATCGCCTTTTCGGTCAACGAGCGCACCGAGAACATCGGCGCGCGGCGCCTGTACACGGTGATGGAAAAGCTGCTGGAAGAATTGTCCTTCTCGGCCACCGAGTCGCATGGCCAGGTGGTGAAGATCGACGCGGCCTATGTCAACGAGCGCCTCGACAAACTGGCCGTCAACGAAGACCTGTCGCGTTACGTCCTGTAATGGCCAACAAGTCGCTCGCCACGCGCCAGAAGATGCGCATCAAGGTCGAACCGTCGCAGCAGTTCGGCAAGCCGCGCAATCCCGTGGCCGTGGCGGCCAAGCTGCGCGCGGCGGGACCGCACGCCAAGGGCCAGACGGCCCAGCGCCAGGCCTTGAAACGGGCGCTGGCCAAGGCCAAGCTCACGCCCGAGGAAGAGTGAATGGTGGGTATCGCGCGGTTGCGCTCGCCCACCAGCTCAGAAGCGATACGACGCGCCCGCCGTGACCAGGTTGGCCTTCTGCTTGCCGGAAACGACGAACTTGGTCGGCACGCGGTCGACGTCCAGGTTCACGGCCCAGTGCCGGTCAAGCGTGTACGACGCGCCCAGGCCCGCCATTAGGCCCGCCGTCTCGCGCGGGATGTAGTCCATGGTGCGGGTCCAGCCCAAGCCCAGGCGCCCCGTCAGTGAAAAATTATCGAACTTGAAGCTCAGTGCATCGACCACGCCGACGCCATTGGCACGCACCGAATCGTTGTAGCGCTTGAAGTCCGCGCCCAGCGAATAGCCCACCAGCTCCACCGAATTGACAAACGAGCCACCTGGATAAGGCACCTCGCCAAAGCTGTAGCCCACCGTGGCCTTGCCGCTGGCATTGCTGCTCATCGCGCAATCGCAATCGAGCTTGAAACTGGCGTGGCCGATGCCCCCGCCCACGTAGATCGGGGAAGGATTGGCCGCCTGCACGCAGGCGGTGATGGAAAACAGGACGGCGCCCAACCGGGTGTGCTTGATCATGGTGTTTCCTGGACTGGTAGAGGGGCCGCCTGCGGGCGCCCGGCTCGGGCTCCCGCGATCAGGCCAACGAGCGCAGTATCCGGGTTTGCCGTGAATTTTCCACCAACATTGCGAAAGCACCGCCTGGCGCTACGATTGGCCTCGCATTGCGGTACCATGGCGCTTCCATACAGGGAGACGACGAGATGAGTTCACCGGAACTGGTACTGCAAGTGCTGCGCGCGGAACTGCGCGGGGCCGGCATCACCTACAAGGCGCTGGCCGAACGGATCGGCATGAGCGAGTCCAGTGTCAAGCGCATGTTCGGCCAGAAGGACATGACGCTCACCCGCCTGGCCCAGATCTGCAAGGCCGCCGGCATCGCGCTCGAAGACGTGCTGCGCGGCGCGGCCGACGTCAAGCCGCATGCCGACACCCTGACCCTGGTGCAGGAAAAGTCCCTGATCGCCAATCCGCGCCTGCTGCTCGTGGCCATCTGCTGCCTCGGCCACTGGAGCATCGAACAGGTGCTCGAGACCTACAACCTGACCGAAGCCGAGTGCATCGGCTCGATGGCCGAACTCGATCGCCTGGGACTGATTGAACTCAAGCCCATGAACCGCTACAGCATGCGTGTCTCGAACGCCTTCCACTGGCTGGCCGACGGCCCGGTGCAGCAGTACTTCCGTGCCCACGTGGTGGCCGACTATTTCGGCGGCCATTTCGACGGGCCCGGTGAAACCTTGATGTGCCTGCCCGCGCGCCTGTCCCTGCCCAGCGCCCAGGAGCTGGTGCAGAAGATCCAGCAGCTGGCGGGCGAACTGGCGCGCCTGCACCAGAACGACCGGCGCCTGGAAAGCAGCGAGCGCGATGGCTTCACGCTGCTGCTCGGATTCCGTTCATGGGAATTCGGCGCCTTCACGGCCCTGCGCCGCGCTCACCAGAACGGGCCAAGGAAGACATAAAGCGTCTGCCCGCCGTCGCGGGTGGCGCCGGCGGCCAGGTAGGCCGGGCCAAAACGCGTGTCGACCGACAGGAACAGGCTGCCCGCCTGGCGCAGGCCGGAGCGCTTGATCTTGAGCGGATCATCCTGGTTGTAGCCGCCACCGGCCTCGAGCGAAAAGCCGGCGCGCACGGTGCCGCCCAAGGTGAGCGGCAGCTTGCCGATGCGGCGCGCCATCGACAGGCGCGCAAAGGCGATGCTGCGTCCTTCGACCGAACTCTCCTGCGTACCCGACAGGCGCATGAAGCCGCCCAGCGCCAGCGGCGCCGAACCGCGTTGCGCCCGCGCCCACTCGCCGTACACATGGCCGGCCCAGTTATCGGTATGGAAAGCCGCCAGGCCAAGCACCTGGGAGCGCGCCAGCGACTCGCCACTGTCGCCACCTGGCGAACGTTCTACCGTCGCATTGAGCAGCAGCCCGCGCGTTGGGAAGGCCAGGGTATCGAGCGTATCGACCGTGTAATGGATGTAATGGGCCGTATCGACGCCATGCTGGGCCGGCACAGCTGGATCGTCGGGAATCGTGATGCGCCCGTCGGCGCGCTGGCGCAGCACGCCAATTTGCAGATTGCCCCAGTTGCCAAGCTCACGCCCAAGTACCACGCCCATCGTGGTGGCGTTGTAGCCGAAGCGCGCCAGGCGCCGCCCGTCAGCAAACACATCGTTCGAGCTTGAGTCGTACTGATAGCTCGGTGCCACATACCACGGCGAGCCGACGCCGAGCGGTTGCCAGAATTCGACCCCGAAACCGCGTGAAGTGCCGATGCGGGCCTGCGTGCGCAACTCGGCGCCCCAGCTGTTGATCGACGACTGGGTATGCATCAGCTTGACCGCGAAGCTGTTTGAGTCCTTGAAGTCGCTGGCCAGCTCCAGGCCCACGCGCAGGCGCGAACGCGCCCATTCCGCTTCGGTGGCCTTGATGACGACGCTGCGCCGTCCCGCATCGTCATTGATCTCCGTTTCGACGCGCGCCACGTCGCCGCGGCCGTACAGGGAACTGGCGGCCTTGCTGACCTGCTCCTTGGTCACCAGCGTGCCTTCGTGCAGCCCGGTCTGGGCCGCCAGCGCATTGGCGTTGATGTGGCCACTGCCCTGCACTTCCAGCGTCGCCAGCGGCAGCGCCACGTCGTCGAGCAGCGGCGGCGCGAGGCGGCGGTTTTCCAGGCGCGCATAGTCGGCCGCCGGCAAGGCCAGTGGCGCCAGGCGCCCTGCCAGCGCGCGCGCCGCTTTTTCGCCGGCGCGGATGGCCTTGTCGAAAGTCTGGAAGTCGAGGAAGCTCACGCCCGCCAGGTCGGGCGCGATCAGGATGTCTTTCGGCCCTAGCTCCTTGATCGAACGCTGGACGTTCTGTTCAGTGAGGATGTTGAGCATCTGCTGCGCCACACCGAGGGCGCTGCCCAATTCCTTTTCCGGCGCCAGCGGCGTGCCGACATTGACGGCAATGACGATGTCGGCGCCCATGGCGCGCGCCATGTCGACCGGCAGGTTGCGTACCAGGCCGCCGTCGACGACCAGGCGCTCCTTGATGCGCACCGGCGCGAACACGCCGGGCACGGCCAGCGAAGCACGCATGGTCAGGAACAGCGGCGTGTCGACCAGGTCGACGAGCTCGCCATTCAACAAGTCCGAGGCGACGGAGCGGAACGGCAATGGCAGTTGGTTGACAGGCTTGTCGCGGGTGCCGGGCGGCAGCAGGTGGTTCAGCGCCAGCTCCAGCGCGGCGTTCGAGGCGGCGGCAGGCGGCAGCGAAATGCCATCGCGCGAGAGGCCAAATTCGATGCGCGAAGGCAGCAGCAAATCTTCCTCACGGCGCCGCACGGCCAGGTCGTCGCGCGCCGGGCGGTCCGCCACGACGCGGTCCCAGTCGGTTGTGCGCGCCATCGTTTCGAGTTCCTTGACCGAGGCGCCGGCGGCATAGGCCCCGCCGATGACGCTGCCCATGCTGGTGCCCACGACATAGTCGACAGGGATGCGCATCTCGTGCAGCACGCGCAGCACGCCAATGTGGGCAAAGCCGCGCGCGCCGCCGCCGGACAAGACCAGTGCGACGCGCGGGCGCGCCGCTTGCACCTCTGCGCCGAACGCCTGCAATTGCAGGGCGCACAGGCAGCATGCGATCAGGATGCGACAAGCTGGCATGGCGCAGCTCCCGGGAATTACTGCGTGGGCGGCGTGCTGGCCGGATGGGGTGGCGCCGGCATCTGCACCGGCGGTGGTGGTGGCGGCACGCTGCCCGGTACGCCTTCCGGCAGCGGCGAGGCGATGGCGGCGGCGCCGGCCTTGGCGTCTGTCGCCAGGTCGATGCGCTTGGCCACGCCGCCCTCGACCAGCATCACGTAGCGCGGCTGCACTTCCTTGACGGTGACGCCAGGCTCGATCTCCTTGCCCAGCTTGACGGCCTTGGCCGGCTTGCCGTTGGCGATGAGGATGGCCACACTGTCGCGCCCTGCGGCGACAACGCCGGTGAGCTGGTAGTTGCTGGCCTGGGCGGCGGCCTGGCCACCGAGCAGGAAGGCGGCGGCGTCGATCGGCGCTTCATGTGCCGCCGGCGCCGGTGGCGCGGCCAGCGGGCGCTCGGCCGGCTTGTAGAACTGCAGGCCCCAATAGGTGAGCGACGCCGACAGGGCGATCACGGCAAGCAGGCTGAGAATAAATGGCAAACGCTTCATCGGTTTCCTTTGTTACCGCACCAGCTGATTAATTTCGATGATAGGCATCAGCACCGCCAGCACGATCAACAGCACCACCAGGCCCATGGCCAGGATCAGCACCGGCTCGAGCAGGCCGGCAATGGTCAGCGTGCGGCGCTCGAGGTCTTGCTGCTGCGAGTTGGCGGCGCGCTCCAGCATCGCCGGCAGTTCGCCTGTGATTTCGCCCGCGCGGATCATGTGGATCAGCATCGGCGGAAAATGCTTTTGCGCCGACAGGGCGCGCGCCAGGCTCACGCCTTCGCGCACGCTGGCACTGGCCTGTTCGACCAGCTCCTTCATGGCCACGTTCGACAGGGTGTCGCGGCTGGTGTCGAGCGCGCGCAAGATCGGCACGCCCGAACCGGTGGTGATAGCCAGCGTGCTGGCAAAGCGCGCCGTGTTCAGGCTGCGCTCGAACTTGCCGTAGACGGGCGCGGTGAGCAGCCAGGTGTGCCAGCGGCGCTTCAGGTCCGGGTTGCGCAACGCGCGGCGCCAGCTCCAGAAGGCGCCCGCCAGCGCCAGGCCGACGAAGATGCCGTAGGCGCGCACGAAGTTCGACACGCCCAGCATGATCACGGTCAGCACCGGCAGCTTCTGCTTGGTGTTGGCGAACACGGAAACGATCTGCGGCACCACGTAGGTGAGCAGGAAGATCACGATGGCGAACGCCACCACGGTGACGATGGCCGGGTAGGTGAAGGCCAGGCGCACCTTCTGCACCAGCGCATTGCGCCGTTCGATATAGTCGGCCAGGCGCGAAAGCACGCGCGCCAGGTGGCCGATCTGCTCGCCCGATGCGACCAGGGCGCGGTAGATGTCGGCGAAGTCGCGCGGATGGCGCGACAGCGCGTCCGAGAAGCTGGCGCCGCCCATCACTTCGGAGCGGATCGAGGCGACCAGGTCGCGCATATAGGGCCGTTCGGCCTGTTCCAGCAAGGCGGTGAAGGCTTGTTCGAGCGGCAGGCCCGCTTCGAGCAGGCTGGCCAGCTGGCGCGTGAACAGGGCCAGTTCGACCTGCGACAGGTGCTCGCCAAAGCCGCGGCTTTTGGCCACCCCAAGCGCGTCGACCTGGGCGGCGATGGTCTCGACGGCCAGGGGCGTCAAGCCCTGCTCGCGCAGGTCGGCGCGCGCCGAGCGGGCGCTGTCGGCGTTGACCACGCCCTTGCGGGTGGCGCCCATGGCATCGACAGCTTCGTAACGGAATGCGGGCATGCTAGTCCTTCGTCACGCGCAGCAGTTCGGCCTGCGTGGTCACGCCGGCGCGCAGGTGGCGCTCGCCGTCTTCGCGCATGGTCTGCATGCCGGTGGCCTGGGCCGCATGGCGGATGTCCGCTTCCGAGGCGCGGTTGTGGATCTGCGCGCGGATCGCTTCGGTCGTCTCAAGCAGCTCGTACACGCCGACGCGGCCCTGGTAGCCCGTGTGGCCGCACTTGTCGCAGCCCACCGCATGCCAGGCTCCGCCCTCTTCGCGCTTGCAGTGCGCGCACAGCTTGCGCACCAGGCGCTGGGCCATCACACCGAGCAGCGACGACGACAGCAGGAACGGTTCGATGCCCATGTCCAAAAGGCGCGTGACGGCCGCGGCGGCGTCGTTGGTGTGCAAGGTAGCCAGCACCAGGTGGCCCGTCAGCGAGGCCTGGACAGCGATCTGCGCCGTCTCCAGGTCGCGGATCTCGCCGATCATGATCACGTCCGGATCCTGGCGCAAGATCGCGCGCAGGGCCTTGGCGAAGCTCATGTCGATACGCGGATTGACCTGGGTCTGGCCCACGCCGATCAGGTCGTATTCGATCGGGTCTTCGACGGTGAGGATATTGGTCGTCGAGGCGTTCAGGCGCGACAGCGCCGCATACAGCGTGGTGGTCTTGCCCGAGCCGGTCGGGCCGGTCACGAGCACGATACCGTGCGGCTGGTTGATCAGGTGGTCGAACTGCGGCAGCATGGCGCCGCTCATGCCCAGGTGGGACAGGTCGAGGCGGCCCGCTTCCTTGTCCAGCAGGCGCAGCACGGCGCGTTCGCCGTGGCCGGTGGGCAGGGTCGAGACGCGCACGTCGACCGGCTTGCCGCCCACGCGCAGGGTGATGCGGCCGTCCTGCGGCAGGCGCTTCTCGGCGATGTCGAGCTGGGCCATGATCTTGATGCGCGAGATCAGCGATGCATGGATCGCCTTGCGCGGGCGCACCACGTCGCGCAGCGCGCCGTCGATGCGAAAGCGTACCACCGAGGTTTGCTCGAACGGCTCGATGTGGATGTCGGAGGCCGCCTCGCGCAGCGCCTGGGTGAGCAGCGCATTGATCATGCGGATCACCGGTGCGTCGTCGGACGACTCGAGCAGGTCTTCGATGGCCGGCACGTCCTGCAGCAGGCGGGTCAGGTCCAGGTCGGCTTCGAATTCGTCGGCCACTTGCGATGCGTCGCCGCCGGACCCGGCATAGGCTTTGGCGATGGCCGCTTCGAGTTCGGCGCGCTCCATGTTCTTGAGCGTGATGCGGCCGAAGCGGCGCGACACTTCGGCGATGGCCGAGGGCGTGGTGGCGCCGGAGATCCACACGTCGACGACGTTTTCCGCCTCCGCGCTGGCATAGGCCAGCACGCCATAGTCGCGCGCGAAGGCGTAGGGCAGCAGGTTGTTCATTGCTTCTCTGCCGGCGCCTTGGCCGGTTTGGCGGGAATCGGCACCATGGTGCGGTCGTTCACGGGCTGGCCGTTCAGCAGCGCCGGCAGGACCGGGCTGCCCAATTCGCGCAGCATCACATTGGTTTCCTGCGGCTTGACGTCCTGCCCGGCCGAACGCATGTAGTCGTAGCGGTCGGCGGCCAGGGCGCCGCTTTCTTCCTTGCTGCGCACGATCACGGGGCGCAGGAACACCATCAGGTTGGTCTTGGTGCGGGCGCGGGCGCTGTACTTGAACAGGTTGCCGAGGATGGGAATGCTGGCCAGGCCATGCACGCGGTCGGCGCCGTCGCTCGAGCTGTCCTTGATCAGGCCACCGATGACGATGATCTGGCCGTCGTCGGCAATCACATTGTTTTCGATGACGCGGATATTCGTCGTCACGCCGGCCACGTCCTTGAGCGAGGCTTCGTCGACATTCGAGGTCTCGTGGTAGATCTGCATCTTGATGGTGCCGCCTTCGGAAATCTGCGGGCGCACCTTCAAGGTCAGGCCAACGTCGCGGCGGTCGATGGTCTGGAAGGGATTGGACGAGGTGCCGGAAGCGGGCGTGGTGAACTGGCCGCTGATGATCGGCACGTTCTGGCCCACCTTGATGGTCGAGACCTCGTTGTCGAGCGTGAGCATGTTCGGCGTCGACAGGATGTTCGCATTGCCGTCCGTTTCCAGCGCATGCGCCAGCGCGCCCAGGCCAAGCTCACTGCCAATCTGCTTGAACAGGCCAATGGTCAGGCCCGGTCCCGGCGCCTTGCTGGTGGCGGCGGTGATGAGGTTGTTGGACGTGCCGGCCGCATACGACTGGATGCCGCCCACGCGGTATTTGCTGGTGGCGTCGCCCGACAGCGCGGCCCACTGCACGCCGAACTCGGACACCTTGTTCGAATTGACTTCGACGATCAGGGACTCGATGAACACCTGGGCGCGGCGCACGTCGAGCTGGTCGATCACGCCGCGCAGGTTGCGGTAGACCGTGTCGCTGGCGGTGATGATGAGGGTATTGGTCGAGGCATCGGCCTGGATGAAGCCGGCGCTGCCGCCGGCCGTCGGATTTTGCGCCGCCTGCTGCTGGTTCAGCGACGCGCCGCCGCTGGTGCCGGCCGGCGTCTGCTGCGCATTGGCGCCGGTGCTTGACGCGCCAGGCGTGCCGGTATTGAGCGAGCCGCCCGTATTGCTGCTGATGGCCGAGGCGTCGCCCGAGACGACCGCGCGCAGCGTCTGCGCCAGCTTGGTCGCATCGGCATTCTTCAGGTAGACCACGTGCACATTGCCTGCCTGCGCGGCCGGCTGGTCCAGTTTGGCGATGATGGAACGGGCCAGGTTGGCGCGCGCCGCCGACGGTGCACGCAGGATCACCGCGTTC
>JAZJYP010000078.1:9465-55766 GCA_040390345.1 Pseudomonadota bacterium
TCTTGGTGTTGTCGATGCGCTCGAGGAAGGCACGGCGCGGATCGGCCACCACCGAGATGCGTCCGGCGTCGCCGGCGCCGCCGGCGGGCTCCACCAGCTTGTTGACCATGGTCGCGATATCGCTGGCGATGGCGTTCTTGATGGGGATCACGTCGAGGTCCGCCGCTACCGGCGCGTCGAGCGCGGCGATGATCTTCGACAGGCGTTTCAGGTTGTCGGCGTAGTCGGTGATCACCAGGCTGTTATTGCCCTGGTTGGCCGTGATCGAATTGTTGGCCGAGATCAGCGGGCGCAGCACCGTCGTCATCGCCACGGCCGATTCGTAATTGAGGTGGAAAATTTGCGTGGCCACCTGGTCGCCCTTGGCGGTGGCGCCGTTCACGCCCACCTGGGTCGGCGACGACTGCACCTTGGCGTCCGCCTCCGGCACAATCTTGGCGTAGCCATCGCCGGTGACGACGGCAAAGCCTTGCAGGCGCAGCGCGGAGGTGAGCAGCGCAAAGGCCTGGGCCTTGCTGATCGATTTTTCCGACACCAGGGTCAGCGTGCCCTTGACACGCGGGTCGATGATGAAGGTGGTATTGGTGTAGTGGCCCACCGCCTTGATCACCGATTCGATGTCGGTGCCGACGAAATTGAGGGCGGCGACGTCCTCCGGCGCCGCCATGGCGGACGTGCCGGCAATGGCGCAGCACAGGATGGCCGCGGCCGGGACAAGGCGCAGGGCCGGGAAAGGGATAGTTTGTGTTTTCATCGATTGAACTCTAACGCGATAATGTTCTTGCCGCCCACCATTCGGCGCTGGCCCAGCAAATTAAGCAGGTTGCCCAGCGATTCTTCATACCCGTCGGCCGCACTGGCCTGGCCGGAAAACTGGAAGTGCCCGTCGTCGAGCGCACCCTTCCCCGCCAGCACCAGCGCGCCGCGTACCGTCTTCAAATTCAGCTGCGCCTTCTGGCCGTGCCAGTCCAGCGCCAGCTCGTAACTGCCCAGCGGCTTGATGGGGGACATGCGCGAACCCATGTCCTGCATCTCGAGCATGGTGCGCCCATTGACGGCGACGCCATTGCCCATGCGCACCAGCTCGAGCGAACTCCAGGACAGGCGCATCGCGCCGCTCGGCGCGATCGTGTTGAGCGGCGCGCCCAGCCCGGCCAGTCCTTCGGCCGGCAGCAGCAGCGCCGACGGACTCACCATCCACTGGTCCCAGGAACCCGACAGCGTCAGCGGCTGCGCCAGCGCCTGCGCATTTTCCAGCTGCAGGTCCACGCTGCCCAGCAACACCAGCGGCGACAGGCGCCAGCTGAAGCGGCCCGGCAGCAGCGGCGTCACCGCGCCGTTGGCACCGGCCGCGCCGCCCACGAAGGCCGAACCGCGCCACAGCGTACCTTGGGCATCGCCCAGCGTCAAACGCCCGCCGGTCTGGCTTTCCACGACCTGGCCCAGCCACGACGCCGGCAGGAAGGCCGCGACAGTCAGGGCCGCCGCCAGGGCGATGGCCACCAACCATAGCACGGCGCGGGTCATCGCTGCCCTTCGATGCGGGCCTGGCGCAGCGTCAGCACGCCGTCGACCTGGCCGGCATTGGCCGCCTGCGGCACCAGGTTCGCTTCGCTCACGCCGATGCGGTGCTCGCGGCGCTCGGCATCGAGCCAGGCCATCAGGCTGGCGAACGACACATCCTTCAACTGCAGCTTGGCGTAGTCGCCCGTCATGGTGATCGACGCCGCCTTCAAGCTGCGCGCGGCCAGTCGGGCGCTCAGCCCTTCCTGGGTCATCGGCACCACGGCGATGGCCGGCTGGCGCGCCAGCGTGGCCGCTTCAGCGCCCAGGGCCTGCATCTGCGCCGCCGATTCACGCAAGACGGGCAAGTCCTTTTTCGCCTGGGCGCGCCCGCTCACGGCCGGCTCCACCAGGGTCACATACAGCAGCGCCACGGCCACCACGGCGGCCCCGATGCCAAGGAAGCGGCGCTCCTGCTCCGTGCGCGCCTGCCACTGCAGGACGCCTTGCTCCCTGAGCTGGCTGATCAAGCTTGCTGCGCTCATGACTTGCCTCCGATGCTGCGGATCTGCCACAGGCCGGGGGCCGGTTCGACCAGTTCCAGTTTGCGCTCGGCCAGCAAAGGCTTGAGCTGTTTGAGCATCGACGGGTCGACCGAATCAGCCTTGAGCTTGACGCCCAACACGTGGTCGCGGTATTCGATGCCGGTGATGTCAGGCCGGCGGTTGAGCATGCGCAGCGATTCGCCCAGCGAGGCGGCGAGGCTGGTGAATTCGTCGGCGCCGACCTGGCCGCTGCTGGCGCGGGCCAGGGCCAGGTTCTTGCGCATCTGCAGCGGCGGGTCGAGCGGCACGTCTTTCGGATAGGCGGCCTTGAAGGTCTGCACGATCGCCTGGCGCACGCCGTCGACTTCGCGCTTGTCCTTCATCCACGCGATATTGAGCGCGGCGAGATTGACTGCCAGCGCCAGCAAGGCCAGGCGCACCGGCCAGCGCCAGCGCGCCCAGTCGCGTGGTTGTTGGCCGGCCGCACCAAGCCCGGGCACCAGGTCCAGCGTGGTCGATTTGGCCCCGGCGATCCAGTGGTTCCAGTGGTCGGCCTCGACACTGGCCTTGTCCATGCCGGCAAACTGCTCGAGCTGGGCCTGCGGCACCAGCACGATCAGCGGTGCGTCACCAGCAAACGCGCGCACAGTGGCGGCATCGGCGGCGGTCGCCAGGCCCATGCCGTCGTATTGCGCGCGGCGGATCGTCAATTCATGCAAGCCCACATGGGCCGACACGCTGCCCGGCTGCAGGGGCAGGCACAGCTGGCCCGGTATGGCGGCCACGCCGCGCGCACCGAGCGAGCGCACCGCCTTGACCAGCACGTCGAGCCAGGCACGCTGCACCACGGCCACGCTGCGCAGGCCGTCGGGCGAATCGGTCGGCGCGGCGACGAGCACGCAATCGGCCGGGTCGGCCAGGATCGCCTCTTCGACCAGGCCGGGCAAGGCCGCCTTGAGGCGCGCGGCCGACAGCGGCGGCGCCTTCACATGCAGCAGCGTGACGTCGGACGCGGCCAGCAGCAACACGACGCGGCGCGCGCCCATGATCAGGTCGCCCAGGCCGGACAGGGCGCCCGCGCCCTGCTGCACCAGGCTGCCGCCATCGGCCACCAGCGCGAATTGGCAGGGTGCGCCCGTTCCTTCTGCGCGGGCCGGGTGCCGGATATAGAGTGTCGTCAAAGAGTCTCGCTTTCGTTCTTAAATTTGCCGGATCCAGACCAGGTTCGTCACGGTGTTCCCGCCCAGCTTGCGGCTGACCAGGGCCTCGGCATCGAGGGCCGCGCGGTCGAGGCGCACCCGGCTCTGGACCAGGAAATACTCGCTTTTCACATCAAATGTCGTGTCGTCGGGCGCGGGTCCCTGGAGGCGCGCCTTGAAGTCCGCCTTCGAGGTGAACGAAGCGGTCTTGCGCGCCGCCGCCAGGGCATTCGCTTCCGATACCGAAAAACCAACCACCGCAGCCAGCACTTCCGCACTGGCCGTATTCACGTTCACCGGCGTGCGCTCGGGCAGCACGATCACATGCTCGTGCAGCTTGGCCACCACGTCCTGCGTAAAACCGGGCACCGTCAGCAGATCGTCGGCCATGGTGAACTCCAGCGGCGCCGTGCTGCCCGCGCTCGCCTCGATCGGCATGCCGGCCGGCGTCTCCTTCGTTTGCGCCGCCTGCAAGGCTTCGGCCGCCCGTGTCGCCAGGCCCGGGTCGAGCTGCAAATTGCTCAGCAGGCGCTGGAAAATCAGCACTTGCTTGGGGTCCAGCACCCGGCCTCTCGACAAATTGAGCAGATTGTAACGCGAGGTGGCGTCGACAACGCTGCCGGACAGGGTGGCGTCGAAGGTTTCGCCCTGCACGCGTTCGCGCTCGATGTACTGGTCCAGCCGCGTTTCGGCCAGCGGCGTGTTCCACACATCGTTGAGGGTGGTCGCGAAAGGATGGTCATAGCCGTCCTGGCGCAGCACCAGGCGCGCCCAGTCGAGGGCGCCGCGCAAGATCCACTTGGTTTGCAGGTGCAGGCGCTGGTTTTCCATCGAACGCACCTGGACCTGCTGCTGCCAGAACAGGCTCGCCACGATCGTCACGGCCAGGGTCGTCAGCAGCAGGGCCGTGATGACGGCCACGCCGGCTTGGCGTTTGCGCTTCATGTGCCCCCCATCAGGAAGACCTTGGTCATGCTGGTCTCCTGGCCTTTGACCTGGAGCGCCACTTCGAGCCCGGTGGGCGCGAGCTGGATCGCGGCCAGCGGCGTCGCCGCCGCCGACTGGGCCAGGCTCTGGCCAGCTGTGGTATTGACATGCCAGCCGCCGTTTTCCCATACCCGCACCAGCATCGCCGTCACGCCCGACTGCAGCGCCACGGGCGGCGTGGGATCGGCATCGCTGACGGCGGCCTTCCACAAGGCGTCAAGCTGCACCAGGTCGCGCGTGGCGAGCGATTCGCGCCGCTCCAGCACGCCCTCGCGGATGCGGTAGGCCACCACCTGGATGCGCACCGGTTCGTTTTCGGTCAAGACCTTGCGCACCAGGGTCAGGCGGTCATTGCTGGCCATCAGGTAGGGGCGGCTATGCAGGATCTTCGGCTCGGCCACGTGTTCGACATCGCTCTGCATCTGGGCGAAGGCCAGCTGCATGCCGCGCGTCGTTTCCATCTGTTCAGTCAGGGCCACGCGCGAGCGCACGATGCCGTCCAGGCCGCGCCAGCCCAGCACCGCCACCAGCGCCAGGATGCTGATGGCGACCAGCAGTTCGACCAAGGTGAAGCCCGATGCGCGCTTCATTCGTTGAGCACCAGTTGGACCAGCTTGATGATGCGCCGCTCCGGCACGGCGGCGTCGAACACGCTCACCTCGACGCGGCGCAGGCGCGGGTTGGGCGAGACCAGCACCTCTTCTTCGCACACCAGGTGCAGGTCGCCTTGCGGGCAGTCGAAGGAGGTCTTGCCGACGGCGGGAAATTGTTTGTTCAGGCGGATCTGCACCAGGCGGTTTTCGGCCGACCAGGTGGCCATCATGGCGCTGCGCAGGCCGGCGCTATTGGAGGCCAGGCTGCCCACCGCGCGCAGCGAGGCGCCCAGCGCGGTGCCGACGATGACCAGCGCCACCAGCACTTCCAATAAGGTGAAACCGCGTTGCGCGCGCATGCTATTCGACCGTGAAATGGCCGATGCCGTCGGCGCGGATGGCGACCCGGTCGTCGCCTTCCATCAGCGTCAGCACGAAGGGTTTGTCGACCGGTTCGCGGCCGAAGGTGATGCGCAGCGGATTGCTGCCGCCGGCCCCGGGCGGGTCGAGCATCAGCGTCACGGGGCCGTGCTTGAAGGCGCGTTCGCGCAGCATGTCGTCCTTGTCGGTGGCGTCCCAGCGCGTCTCGTTGCGCACCAGGAAGCGATAGTGTTCGTTGTCCGCTTCGAAGGCGACCAGGCGGTTGCGCACGATGGCTTCGTCACGCGCCAGCTGCAGCAGCAGGGCGATACGCTGGGCCTCGTTTTGCAGGTTCTGGCGCGGACTGGGAATGGCGTTGAGCGACACCAGGCCGAGGGTGATCCCGATGATCACCATCACAACCATCAGCTCCACCAGGGTGAAGCCGCGGACCTTGCGTGACGCTAGTTGTCCCACGAGCCGATATCGGCGTCTTCGCCGGAACCGCCGGGCTGGCCGTCAGCGCCCAGCGAGAAAATGTCGATTTCGCCGTGGATGCCCGGCGACAGGAACTGGTAGGCGTTGCCCCAGGGGTCCTTGGGCAGCTTTTCGACATAGCCGCCCTGCTTCCAGCCATTCGCGGCCGGGCCGTTGGACGGCTTTTCGATCAGCGCCTGCAAGCCCTGTTCGGTGGTCGGATAGCGCTGGTTGTCGAGCTTGTACAGGGCCATGGCCTGTTTCAGGCTGGTGATGTCGACCCTGGCGGCGGTAACGCGCGATTCGCCCGTGCGGCCGAGCAGCTTGGGCACCACCAGGGCGCCCAGGATGCCAATGATGACCACGACGACCATGATCTCGACAAGGGTAAAACCGCTTTGGCGGCGTGCATTCTTCAGCATAGCGGATGGTGTGAGCGAATTAGAGGGCAAAGTATAAGGCGAAAGTCCCCGCATCCGGAAAAATACGGAGACTGGTTACAAATGTTAGTCGCGTTTGGCGGCGTTTCCTGTCATGCGGTTCCAGGCGCCCTCGTTGCCGCCCGTGGCCACCGAGCTCGATACCGGCGGCAAGGCACGCACCATCGGCGGCGTCTCGACGAAAGGCTTGATGCCCAGCGCCTTGTCCACTTCCTGCGGATAGACGATGTAGCCGCGCGTGATCACGGCAGCGACCTTGCGGATGTCGTTGATGTCCTTGAGCGGATCGCCATCGACCAGCACCAGGTCGGCCAGCTTGCCCACCTCGATCGAACCGCGCTCGCTGGTGGTGCGCGTGTAGCGCGCGCCGTTGCGCGTGGCCACCTGCAGGGCCTGGGCCGGGGTCAGCCCGGCTTTCACCAGCAGCACCAGTTCCGAATGCAGGGTGAAGCCGACCAGGTCGTCGGTACCGGCGACCAGCGGCACGCCGGCCTTGTACAGGCGGCCGACGAAATCGACCATCTTGGCATAGGACTTCTCGTAGCGATGCCAGGTGGCCTCGTCGGCGATCTTCATCGAGCCGACGGCGAAACCGCGCTTGACGTCCGGCGGCATGTGGTCGGCGATGGCGGCGTACGGCTCGTTGATGTCGCCGTCGCGCTGCTTGAGAAAGGCGAAAGTGGCCAGGGTCGAATCGATCACGGTCTGCTTCGATTTCAGGCGCGCGATGAAGTTCTTCACCGGGGCCGAATCGAAGTCCAGGCCGGCGACCTTGTCGGCCGGCAGCACGAAGCGCTCGAGCGTGCGCGTTTCGGTTTGCGGCGTGGCCAGGAAGTTGAGCATCACCTGGTTGATGTGCTGGATCTCGTCGTAGCCGGCGTCGAGCGCTTCGAAGGCGCGCAGGCCGGCCGGGATATGGCCGGACACGCGCATGCCGCGGCTGTGCGCGTAGGCGACCGTCTCCTTCAGGATCGCTTTCGGGAAGGAGTTGTAGATCTTCAACTGCGGGTAGCCGTGTTCGGCATACCAGTCGATCGCGCTCTTCGCTTCGGCCAGCGTGGAGACGACGAAGCCGCCATTGGACGAGTAAGGGCTCTTCCCTTCCAGGAAGCCGGCCGGCACCACCTGCGGGCCAATCAGTTTGCCGCCCGCGGTCTCGTCGAGGATCTGCTGCAGCTGGTCGTTGTCGTTGCCCATATCGCGCACGCTGGTGACGCCGGCGGCGATATTGAGGCCACCGTCCCAGCGGCCCACGTGGGCGTGCATGTCGAACAGGCCTGGCAGCAGCACGCGCCCGGCAGCATCGATTTCATTGGTGGCGCCGCGCACCGGGCTGCCCGCGGGCAGGATGGCACTGATGCGACCGCGCAGCACATACACGTCCGCGGGCGCGCCCACGGTGGCTTTCTCGCTGTCGAACACGCGCGCGTTCTTCACCACCGTCAGGCCGGCCAGCGGATGCTGCAGCTGCGTGGCCAGGTCGGCCAGCATCTTGCTCTCGGCGACTTTCTGGCGCGCGGCCAGGGTCTTGCCCACGCCGTCCCAGCCCGCTTCGAGCATGGTCAGCGCACCGGGAATGACCACGGCGAACAGGCGCGGCTTGGCGCCCGTGGTGGCCCAGTAGAACTGCGGCGACAGGCCCAGGCCCGTCTGGGCGACCAGGTCCACGGTCTGGGTCTTGCCGTCGGCCGATTTGATTTCCATCGAGTCGAGCTTGCGCTGGGTGAGCGTGCCTTGCGGCAGCAGCGGCAGGGCGCCGTCGGCGCGGCCGGCGATGGCCGTGATGGCCACCGACGCCATTTCAAATGAGCTGTTGAGCGGCACATACATGGCCGCGCCGCTGACGCGCGTCTTGCCTTTTTCGGACGTCGACGCCCATTCGGCCTGCTCGCCCTTGCGCTCAAAGTGCTCGTTGACCACGGCGCCGTAGGTCGAATTGCCCTTGACCGTGTAGTCGAGCATGGTGCCGTCGGCGCCGATGCGGAAGGTCTCGTTGAGCTCAGGGCCGCGGCCATTGTCCTTGAAGATGAACTTCACCCGCACCTGGCCGTCGTCGTCGTGTTCGACCACCTGTTCGCCGGCGCGGTGGCCGTTCTCGGTATAGATATCGAAGCGCGTGGTCACCGTCGCAGCGCAGGCTGCGCTGCCCAGGGTGGCGGCAACGGCAAGAACGAGTAGTTTCTTCATCAAGCAAGTCTCCAATTCATGGTTGGCAGACAGCGCACGCAGGATTGCGGGCTATCTGGATGCTGGTCCATTCCATGCTGCGCCCATCGAGCAGCAGCAGGCGTCCCGCCAGCGAGGGCGTAATACCAATGATGAGTTTGAGCGCTTCGGCCGCCTGCATGGCGCCGATCACGCCCACCAGCGGCGCGAACACGCCCATTGTGCCGCAAGCGGCGTCTTCAAATTTTTCGTCCTGGGGGAACAGGCAGGAGTAGCACGGCGAGGCCGCCGAGCGGGGGTCGAACACGCTGATTTGCCCGTCGAAACGGATCACGGCGCCCGACACCAGCGGCACCTTGTGCGCCACGCAGGCGCGGTTGACGGCATGGCGCGTCTTGAAATTGTCGCTGCAGTCGAGCACCACGCTGGCGCCCGCCACCAGCTCGTCCAGGCGCGCCTCGTCCACGCGCTCGCACAGGGCCGTCACTTC
The DNA here is from genome assembly GCA_040390345.1 of Pseudomonadota bacterium. Lineage (GTDB taxonomy): Bacteria > Pseudomonadota > Gammaproteobacteria > Burkholderiales > Burkholderiaceae_D > Telluria_A. The sequence continues at coordinate 18,226 of JAZJYP010000078.1, forward strand.
CACGCCGGGATTGATCTGCCACAGCGCTTCGCGGCCGGACTGCGCCTTGGCCTGGCCCACGCGCGCCGTTGTATGCATGATCTGGCGCTGCAGGTTGGTCAGGTCGACCGTGTCGTTGTCGGCCAGGATGATGTGGCCGACGCCGGCCGAGGCCAGGTACAGCGCCGCCGGGGAGCCGAGGCCGCCGGCGCCAATGAGCAGCACCGTCGCGGCCAGCAACGCCTGCTGGCCCTCGATGCCGATTTCATCGAGCAGGATATGGCGCGAGTAGCGCAGCAGCTGCTTATCGTCCATCAGCCGTTCTGGCATCGACCTTGGCCAGCTTGACCGGCAAACCCTTGAAGTGGTTGAGCGCCTGGTTCAGCTGGAAGTCGTCCTTGCCGCCGAATTCGACCGGCTTGCGCTTGGTTTGGTCCTGGCTGGCCACGCGCAGCTGTTCTTCCAGCTCGTCGCGCCGCAGTTTGGCCGCACCGGCATCCTTGTCGTCGGCGTTGGCCAGGTGTTTTTCCAGGTCGGCCTCGCGCACGCGCAGGCGGTTGAGGCCATCGTCTTCCAGCGTTTCGTTCACCAGCAGGTCGGGCGTGATGCCCTTGGCCTGGATCGAGCGTCCTTCCGGCGTGAAGTAGCGCGCCGTCGTCAGCTTGACGGCGGTGTCGGTGGTGAGCATGCGCAGCGTCTGCACCGAGCCCTTGCCGAAGGTTTGCGAACCCATGATGATGGCGCGCTTGTAGTCCTGCAGCGCGCCGGCCACGATTTCCGAGGCCGAGGCCGAGCCGGTGTTGACCAGCACCACCATCGGCACCGTCTTGACGGCGGCAGGCAGCTTGGCCAGGGGGTCGCCGTTGCTGCGGCTGGCGTAGAACTCGCGGCGGCCGTAGAACATCTGGTTCGAGTCGGGCAGCTGGCCGACGGTCGACACAATCTCTTTATCTTTCGGCAGGAAGGCCGCCGACACGCCGATCGCGCCCGGCAGCAGGCCGCCGGGATCGTTGCGCAGGTCCAGCACCAGGCCCTTGATATGCGGGTCTTGCGCGTACAGCGCGCCGAGGCGCTTGGCCAGGTCGTCGACCGTCTGTTCCTGGAACTGCGTCACGCGGATCCAGGCGTAGCCCGGTTCGACCATCCTGGCCTTGACGCTCTGGACGTGGATCTCTTCGCGCACCAGCGGCACGATCCAGGGCTTGTCGTCGCCTTTGCGCGCGATCGTGAGCGTGACTTTGCTGTGCGGCTCGCCGCGCATCTTCTTGATCGCGTCGTCGAGCGACATGCCCTTGATGGGCGTGTTGTCGATGCGGGTGATGACGTCGCCAGCCTTGATGCCGGCGCGGTAGGCCGGCGAATCCTCGATCGGCGAGACGATCTTGACATAGCCGTCTTCAGCCGAGACCTCGATGCCCAGGCCGACGAAGCGGCCCTGCATGTTCTCGCGCATCTCGCGGAAGGCTTTCTTGTCGAGGTAGACCGAGTGCGGGTCGAGCGAAGCGACCATGCCCGAGATGGCTTCGGAGAGCAGTTTCTTGTCTTCGACCGGTTCGACGTAATCGCTCTTGATCAGGCCATACACGTCGGCCAGCTGGCGCAGTTCGTCGAACGGCAACGGGCTGCCCCCGGCCTTTTGCGCCAGCGCCGAATACTGGAAGGACGCTGCCATGCCCGCCACCAGGCCCACGCCAACGAGGCTGATGCTTTTCAATTTAATGCCCATGACGCCACCTGCCGAAGCTAACCACCACTAGAACTTGACCCAGCCGACAGGGTCGAATGGGACCGTGTTATGCCGCATCTCAAAGTATAAACCTGATTCTTCCTGACCACCCGAGGTTCCTGAGCTGGCCACGGTATCGCCGGCCTTGACGGCGTCGCCGGCGCGCTTCAACAGCGCCTGGTTGTAGCCGTAGGCGCTCCAGTAGCCGCTGCCGTGGTCGACGATGATCAGGTTGCCCAGGCCGCGCACCCAGTCAGCATAGATGACGCGCCCGGCCGCCACCACGCGCACATCGCTGCCTTCGGCGGCCTTGATGAAGACGCCTTTCCAGCGCCCTTCGCCCAGTTTGCTGCCGAATTTGACGGCCAGCTTGCCCGCCACCGGCGCGCGCAATTGGCCGCGCTGGGCCGCAAAATCGCCCGTGACCACGACGGGGGCGAGCGAAATATCCGGTTTTTTCGGTTCCGGCGCGCGCGCCGCGACGGGCGCCTCGTCGGCGTCGATCGGGTCCGGCTTGAACGGCTTGGCGCCCGGCTTAGCGGCGGCCAGCCTGGCCTGTTTGTCGCGCTCGGCGCGGGCGGCGGCTTTGGCCTTGGCCTTGGCGGCGGCCAGCGCGTCGAGGCGGCGTTTTTCCGCCGCTGCCGCTTCCTCGTCCTTGATCAGTTTGGCCAGCTGGTTGACCAGGCCGTCGAGGCGCTGCTGGTTGCGCTCGAGGTTGCCCGCTTCCTTGCGCTGGGACGCCAGTTTTTGCGACAGGGAGCCGAGCAGGCCGGCGCGGCGCGCCTTTTCCTTCTCCAGCACGGCCTTCTGCTCCTGCGCTTCCAGGGCGATTTCTTCCAGCTCGTCCTTGGCGTTCTGCGCCTCGGCCTGGTTGGTTTCGACGGCGGCCAGGTTGGCACGCAGGGACTCGAGCAGGCGCGCCTGGGCCTTCGAGACATAGGCCATCATCTGCAGGTCGCGGTTGATGCGGTTCGGATTGTCGCCCGACAGCAGCAGCTTGATGCGGTCTTCATTGCCGGCCACGTACTGCTCGCGCAGCAGCCTCGCCAGTTGCGCCTTTTGGGCTTCGATGGTGGCGGCCAGTTTGGCGCTTGCTTCGGCCAGCTCCTTGAGCTTGACGTTGGTGGCCGCCGTTTCCTCGGCCAGGTCGCGCAGCGCGCGGTTGGCGTTGGAGATGGCTTGCTCGGACGCGGCCAAGGTGTCGGCGACGGCGTCCTTCTCGGTCTCGGTCTTGCTGATGTCGCGCTTGAGCGCACCGAGCTTTTGCGCAATGGCCGCGCGCGAGCTCTCCGCGGCGGCTTTCTGGCGGCTGCGCTCGGTGGTCTTGGCGGCATCGGCGGCGCCCCATGCCAGCGCCAGGGCGATGCACAGCACCGCCCGCCGGGAAAAACGCTTCAAATTACTTCGCTTTCCCTTGGTTGGCCACGGCCTGCATGGCCGCGGCAATCGCCTCCTGGTCGCCCAGGTAGTAGTGGCGGATCGGCTTCAGGTCGGCATCGAGTTCATACACGAGCGGCTGGCCGTTGGGGATGTTCAGGCCCACGATATCGTCGTCGGAAATCCCGTCGAGCATCTTGATGATGGCGCGCAGGCTGTTGCCATGGGCCGACATGAGGATCTTCTTGCCGGCGCGGATGGCCGGGGCGATCTCCTCGTCCCAGCATGGCATCACGCGCGCGACGGTGTCTTTCAGGCATTCGGTCAGCGGAATGGCGTCTTTGGGCAGGCCGGCATAGCGCGGGTCGGCAAACGAGGTGCGCTCATCAAGCGCGTCGAGCGCCGGCGGCGGCGTGTCGTAGCTGCGGCGCCAGACCAGCACCTGGGCGTCGCCATACTTGGCGGCCGTCTCGCCCTTGTCCAGGCCTTGCAGGGCGCCGTAGTGGCGCTCATTGAGGCGCCAGTCGTTCTTCACGGGCAGCCACATCATGTCCATCTCGTCCATCGCCAGCCACAGCGTGCGCACGGCGCGCTTCAAGACCGAAGTGTAGGCCAGGTCGAAGGTATAGCCCTCGGCCTTGAGCACCTGGCCGGCGGCCTTGGCTTCGCCGATGCCTTTCTCGGTCAGGTCGACGTCGGTCCAGCCGGTGAAGCGGTTTTCCAGGTTCCAGGTCGATTCGCCGTGGCGCATGAAGACGATTTTGTACATGTGGATTTCTTCAAAAAATGGGTTGGAGGAGCAGATTCGCCTTCTATTTTATAATGCGGGGATTGACTTAAACCATTGGAACCTGTGTGAAATTCATTCTTGACCATCTTTTTACCGTGGCTGTCGCCGTTCTCTCGGGTGGCGCCCTGCTGTTCCTGGGCTTTGGCCCGCGTGGCAAACGCGCCTCGGCGCTGGAAGTGACGCAGCTGATCAACCGCGGCAAAACCGTGCTGCTGGATGTGCGCGATGCGGCTGAATTTGCCGCCGGCCACCTGCGCGAGTCGAAGAATATCCCGCTGGCCGACCTGGCCGCGCGCATCGGCGAGCTTGAAAAATCGAAATCGAAGACCATTGTCGTGCTGTGCCAGAGCGGCACGCGCAGCGACAAGGCCGTCAGGCAGCTCGCCGCGGCCGGTTTTGAAGACGTCGTCAGCCTCGATGGCGGCGTTGCAGCATGGCAAGCCGGTGGCTTGCCCGTATCAAAGTAAGACGGAGTTGCAAGATGACCAGCCATGTAATCCTGTACCACACGGCCATGTGCCCCTACTGCGTGCGCGCCGAGCGCCTGCTCGAAGCGAAGGGCGTGACCGATATTGAAAAAATCCGCGTCGACCTGGTGCCCGAGCAGCGCATCATCATGATGCAAAGGACCGGGCGCCGCACGGTGCCGCAGATCTATATCGGCGACACCCACGTGGGCGGCTTCGACGATTTGTATGCGTTGGAACAAGCCGGCCAGCTGGACCCCTTGTTAAATGGGCTGTGAGGCCTAATCTCCACACACGGCCGGCAAAGCTATTGAATCCGAGTTGGTTTTGATACAATTGCCGGCTGCAGCACACAGGGAACGGCGCTTGCCGTTCTTTATCTATCCCAACGAAAGCGTTCCATGTCTGACGAAAACCTGCAACCAGTATTCCAAATCCAACGCGTCTACCTGAAAGACATGTCGCTGGAACAACCAAATTCCCCAGCTATTTTCCTGGAACAAGAAGCACCTGCGATCGAAGTGTCGCTCGACGTGGGCGCCGAAGGCATCGCTGACGGCATCTACGAGTCGACCGTGACGATCACCGTGACGGCCAAGGTCAAGGACAAGGTAGCCTTCCTGGTCGAAGGCAAGCAAGCTGGCATCTTCGAAGCACGCAACATCCCAGCGGACCAGATGGATCCCCTGCTCGGTATCGGCTGCCCGAACATCGTCTACCCTTACCTGCGCGCCAACGTCGCCGACATGATCACCCGTGCTGGTTTCCCGCCGATCCACCTGGCAGAAATCAACTTCGAAGTGTTCTACCAGCAGCGCAAGCAAGCCCTGGAGCAAGCCGCCGCCGCCGCCCCAGCCACGGCTTCGTCGCACTAAGCTGTACTTCGCGAGGGCGAAACAATCGGGGACAGACCCTGATTGTCCAAATGGGTCTGTCCCCGATGGTTTCGCCCTCGCCCCCCCTTTCTGAAGGCCCGCCCGATGACCTTTCCCCGCTTAATCGCTGTTGCGCTGCTGACGCTGGCCTCTGCCGCCGCTGACGCCATCGATTTCAAGACGGTGGGCGCGGCCCCGGCCATCCTGTATGACGCGCCGTCCCTCAAGGGCGGCAAACTGTTCGTCGCCCCGCGCGGCATGCCCGTCGAAGTCGTGCTCACCTATGGCGAATGGGTCAAGGTGCGCGATGTCACGGGCGACCTGGCCTGGACCGAAGCGAAGAACCTCAGCGCCAAGCGCAATGTCGTCGTGCGCACGGCCAATGCCAAGGTGCGCGCGACCGCCGACGATGCCGGCGCGGTCCTGATGACTGCCGACAAGGGCGTCTTGCTCGAACTGGCCGATCCGCAAACGACGGCCTGGGTCAAGGTGCGCCACAAGGATGGCGCCATCGGCTTTATCAAGGCGACCGACGTCTGGGGCATGTGATGGGCAACATCACCATCCTCGGCGCCGGCGCCTGGGGCACGGCTGTCGCACTGGCGCTGGCGCGCCGCCACGATGTGCTGATGTGGGGCCGCCATGCCGCGGCCATGCAGGCCATGGACGCCGCGCGCGAAAATACCGACTACCTGCCCGGCTTTCCTTTTCCCCCCGCCTTGCGCGTGACGGGTGAGCTGGGCGAGGCGCTGGCCCATGTGACGGGCGAGGCGCCGTTGCTGATCGCCGCCTGCCCGGTGGCCGGTTTGCGCCCTTTGCTGGAGCAGCTCAAGGGCCAGCCGATTCCCCATATCGTCTGGCTGTGCAAGGGCTTCGAGAGCGGTACCGGCCTGCTGCCGCACCAGGTGGTGCGCGAGGTGCTGGGCGAGGACCTGCCCGCGGCGGCACTGTCCGGCCCCTCGTTTGCCCAGGAAGTGGCGCGCGGCCTGCCTTGCGCGCTGACGGTCGCCTCCACCACGCCAGCGCTGTGCGAGAGCGTTGTCGCCGCCGTGCATGGCAGCGGCATCCGCGTGTATTCGTCGAATGATCTGGCGGGCGTGGAAGTCGGTGGCGCCGTGAAAAATATCCTGGCCATCGCCACCGGCGTGGCCGATGGCCTGGGCCTGGGCCTGAATGCGCGCGCGGCCCTGATCACGCGCGGCCTGGCCGAAATCACCCGCCTGGGCACGCGCCTCGGTGGCCAGGTGGGCACCTTCATGGGCCTGACCGGCATGGGCGACTTGATCCTCACCTGCACCGGCGACCTGTCGCGCAACCGCCGCGTCGGCCTCGGGCTGGCGGCGGGCAAGGCGCTCGATACCATCGTGCACGAGCTGGGGCATGTGGCTGAGGGCGTGCCATGCGCCAAGGCCGTGCGCGAGCTGGCGGCGCGGCTGGGCGTCGAGATGCCGATTACCGATGCCGTGGCCGGGGTGCTGTTCGACGGCGTGCCGCCGCAGCAGATGGTGGCCCAGCTGATGGCGCGCGACCCGCGCGGCGAAGGCGCGTAAACGATTGCATCCGCGTGGGCGCATGCGCCCACGCGTTACAGCAGCGTCACAACAGGATCGTCAACAAGGCCACGGCATCGACCTTGGCCTTGACCCCATGCGGCACGCCGCCTGCCAGGTACAGCATCTCGCCCGCCACCAGGGTCGTCGTGATGCCATGCGCATCGACCTCGATCTCGCCTTCCAGGCACTGCAAGGTCAATTCCCCGTCCACCTTGTGCACCGGCATCTGCCGGTCCTTGGGCAGTACCAGGCGCATCAGCTCCATATGCGCCGTCTTGGCCAGCGCCACCGAGGTGAAATGGGCGATATCGTCGTCGCCCCGCTGCAGCGCAATCTTTTGTCCGGATACCGCATGTTGCAAGGCCATGACGCCCTCCTTATTCCTCGAACGTTTCCTTGACGCCGCGCAGCCAGGTCACCAGCGCGAACGCATCCTTGAATCCCGCCGCCAGGTCCGGCACCAGCTGCTCGGGCTTGTTGGCCTTGAGCGGCAGTTCGGTCCAGACGAAAAAACTCTTGAGCTTGATGTACTCAATATGCTCGTGTTGCGCATCGAAGCCCTTGGGCGGACGCAGCAGTTTCGCTTCCGGCTGCAAGTCGCCATAGGTGGTGCGCAGGGCCTTGCTCTTGAGCGCCTTCTTGAAGCCGGCCGCGTCGGCCACGATGTGCGCGCGGATGGCCTTCAGGCGCGATGGCGGCGGCATGTATTCGCCGGCGCCGAACAGCAGCTTGCCGCCCTCGATATGGAAATAATAGGTCGGCCCGCCGGCGGCGCTGGGGCGGCGCATGTCGTTGGGCGTGATGCCGGCCGAAAAACGCGTCTTGTAGGGGCTCTTGTCGTTCGAGAATCGAATGTCGCGGTTGATGCGGAACATCGCCTTCTTCGGGTTGCAGCCAATCACGGCCGCGTCGAACTTGCCCAGCGCGGCGATCAGCTCGGTGACGACAGCGAGGAACTCTTCGCGCAGGATGTCGTAACGCGGCTTGTTCATGATGAACCAGGGGCGGTTATTGTTCTCGCTCAGTTCGGCAAGGAATCGCGTCAAGTCGCGCAGATGCATGGAATTAATGTTTTCAGAAAAAGTTTAAAAACGCTTACCTGGCCGTCTTCGGGCGCTTGCCCACGGTCACGTCCAGGGTCGATTGTTTGTGCTTGCGCAAGACGGTCATTTTAGCGTTCCCGCCGGGAACGAGTTGGGCGATCAGGTTGAGCGTGTCGTTGGTGTCGTTGACGTTCTTGCCGTCGACGGCAAGCAGGATGTCGCCGGGGCGGATGCCGGCCTTGTCGGCCGGGCTGTTGCGCACCACGCCGGCGATGATGGCGCCACTGTTCTTCTCCAGGCCAAACGATTCGGCCAGCTCGGGCGTGATGTCCTGCGATTCGATGCCGATCCAGCCGCGCACCACGACGCCATCGGCGATGATCGCTTCCATCACCGACTTGGCGGTCGAGACGGGGATGGCGAAACCGATGCCGACCGAGCCGCCCGACTGCGAATAGATGGCCGCGTTGATGCCCAGCAGGTTGCCGCGCGTGTCGATCAGGGCCCCGCCCGAATTGCCGAAATTGATGGCCGCGTCGGTCTGGATGAAGTTTTCGAAGTGGTTGATGTGCAGGTTGTTGCGCCCCAGCGCGGAAATGATGCCCATCGTGACCGTCTGGCCGACGCCGAAGGGGTTGCCGATGGCCAGCACGACGTCGCCCACGCGCGCCTGTTCGACCCGGCCCAGGGTCATCACGGGCAAGTCCTTCAAGCTGATGCGGATGACGGCCAGGTCCGTTTCCGGGTCGGTGCCGACCACCTTGGCCACCGCCTTGCGCCCGTCGGCCAGGCCCACTTCGATTTCGTCGGCAGCCTCGACGACATGGTTATTGGTCAGGATATAGCCTTCGGGGCTGACGATGACGCCCGAGCCGAGGCTGGCCTGCTGCTCTTCTTCGGGCGCACGGTCGCCAAAAAATTTGCGGAAGAAGGGATCCTTGAACAGCGGATGGGTCGAGCGCAGCGCCTTGCTGGTGAGGATGTTGACGACGGCGGGGCCGGCGCGCCCGGCCGCCTCCCGGTAGCTGCCCGAGGGCGGCGCGCTGGGCGCCTGCAGCACCGTGGCCGGGGCGGCGCCCAGCTGCTTGCGCTCGGGCAGCCAGTCCGGGCGCAGGGACAGCACGGCCACATACAGCCCCAGGCCGATCGTGACCGCTTGCGCAAAAATTAACCAGAATCGCCGCATCGCCTCGTTCCCGATCTGCGTGGGCCACGGCCCACCCTACTTTTTCAGTGCGTCGCGGATCTCGCGCAGCAGCACGATGTCTTCCGGCGTGGGCGGCGCCGGCGCCGGCACGGCCGCGTCTTCTTCCGCCTTGCGCAGCTTTTGCATCACCCGCACCATCTGGAAGATGATGAAGGCCAAAATGATGAAATTGAGCAAAATCGTCAGGAAATTCCCATAGGCGAGCACCGCGCCGAGCTTTTTCGCCTCCACCAGCGACAGGCCGGACGCCTGGCCGTTCAAGCCCAGGTAGTAATTCGCAAAGTCGAGGCCGCCGAAGATCTTGCCGATCGGCGGCATGATCACGTCCTGGACGAGGGAATCGACGATCTTGCCGAAGGCCCCGCCAATGATCACGCCGACCGCCAGGTCGACGACATTGCCGCGCATGGCGAACTGCTTGAATTCCTGAAGCATGGTCATGCCTGTCCCTCCGAAGATGTGATTGATTTAACACAATCATACCACCGGAGCCTGCGAATACTTTTACGCGAAAAGCGCGTTTTTCCGCGCGCAATTGCCCCGAAATGGCGCCAAATCCGCTGGTAATGCGCCCTCGGCAACATTTTTTCTTTATTCCGCTTGCCGCTTCCCTTATAATTTAAGGTTGCTAGAAGCCTTGTGTGGCTTTTTAAGATTTCGCATTTTGACTGATTGGGGTGGGTATGAGTATCGAAAAGCAGGTCGACCCGAGCCGACGCGGCTTGCTCGTCGCAACGTGCGCGGCGGGTGGTGTTGTTGGATTGTCCACGGCTGGCGCCTTGGTAAGTACGTTCCAGCCGTCCGAGCGTGCCAAGGCCGCCGGCGCGCCAGTGGAAGTGGACATCGCCGGCATGGCCGTCGGTGAAATGAAGACCGTCGAATGGCGCGGCAAGCCCGTGTGGATCCTGAAGCGTTCGCCGGAAATGGTGTCCTCGCTGAAGAAGACCGACGGCCAGGTCGCCGACCCGTCGTCCGAGCGCAAGCAGGACGAACTGACCCCGGAATACGCCCGCAACGAATACCGCTCGATCAAGCCCGAAGTGCTGGTCGCCGTGGGCATCTGCTCCCACCTGGGCTGCTCGCCATCGTCGCGCTTTGCCGCCGGTGCCCAGCCCAACCTGCCCGACGACTGGGCCGGTGGTTTCCTGTGCCCATGCCACGGTTCGACCTTCGACCTGGCCGGGCGCGTATTCAAGAACAAGCCGGCACCGGACAACCTCCAGGTGCCGCGCCATATGTACCTGTCCGACACCAAACTGGTCATCGGTAAAGACGAGAAAGGCGAAGCATAATCATGGCGGCTTTCAAAGAAACGCAACTGCCGGCCAACGCGCCGGTGCTCGACAAGGGCCTGGCCTGGGTTGACGACCGCTTCCCGCTGACCAAGCTGTGGAACGACCAGTGGGGCAAGTACTACGCCCCGAAGAACTTCAACTTCTGGTACATCTTCGGTTCGCTGGCGATGCTGGTGCTGGTGCTGCAGATCGTCACCGGCATCTTCCTGACCATGCACTACAAGCCGGACGCCAACCTGGCCTTCGGTTCGGTCGAATACATCATGCGCGAAGTACCGTGGGGCTGGCTGGTGCGCTATATGCACTCGACCGGCGCCTCGGCCTTCTTCATCATCGTCTACCTGCACATGACGCGCGGCCTGCTGTACGGCTCGTACCGCAAGCCACGTGAACTGATCTGGCTGTTCGGTTTCGCCATCTTCCTGTGCCTGATGGCCGAAGCCTTCTTCGGCTACCTGCTGCCATGGGGCCAGATGTCGTACTGGGGCGCCCAGGTGATCGTCAACCTGTTTGGCGCCATTCCTGTCATCGGTCCTGACCTGTCGCTGTGGATCCGCGGCGACTACGTCGTCTCCGACGCCACCCTGAACCGCTTCTTCGCCTTCCACGTGATCGCCATCCCGCTGGTGCTGCTCGGCCTGGTCGCAGCCCACCTGATCGCCCTGCACGAAGTGGGCTCGTCCAACCCGGACGGCATCGAAGTGAAGGAAAACCTGGGCGCCGATGGCCACCCGGTCGATTCCATCCCTTCGCACCCGTACTACTCGGTGCACGATATGTTCGGCGTGTCCGTGTTCCTGGTGATCTTCTCGGCGGTGGTATTCTTCGCCCCCGAGATGGGCGGCTACTTCCTCGAGTACAACAACTTCATCCCGGCCGATTCGCTCAAGACCCCGGCGCACATCGCCCCGACCTGGTACTTCACGCCGTTCTACTCGGTTCTGCGCGCGACGACCTCGGACTTCCTGTTCGTCCTGATTCCTGCGATCGCCGCCTACGTGGTGTTCATCTGGATGAAGTCGCGCCTGTCGACGATGGTCAAGGCCGCCATTGCCGGCATCGCCCTGCTGTGCATCATCGGCATGCTGCCGAAGATGCTCGACGCGAAGTTCTGGGGTGTGGTGCTGTTCGGTTCCTCCGTGATGATCCTGGCCGCCCTGCCGTGGCTGGACCACTCGAAGGTCAAGTCGATCCGCTACCGTCCTGACTGGCACAAGTATGTGTACATCGTGTTTGGCATCTCTTTCGTGACCCTGGGCTACCTCGGTACCCAGCTGCCGACCGAGCTGTACACGATGATCGCCCAGCTGTGCACCCTGCTGTACTTCAGCTTCTTCCTGCTGATGCCATGGTGGAGCGCGATGGGCACCTTCAAGACCGTGCCGAACCGTGTGACCTTTCACGCGCACTAATTGACGACAGGACACAAGACATGATTTTTTCGAAGAAACTGATCGCCATCCTGGCGCTGGCCATTCCGGCCTTCGCCCTGGCCAACGAAGGCGGCGTCGCGCTGGACAAGGCGCCTGAGCGCACCAGCCTGGCATCGCTGCAAAACGGCGCCAAGCTGTTCGTCAACTACTGCCTGAACTGCCACTCGGCCTCCTCGATGCGCTACAACCGCCTGCGCGACCTGGGCCTGACCGAAGACCAGATCAAGGCCAACCTGCTGTTCTCGCAAGAGAAAGTGGGCGCCATGATGACGACCTCGCTTAAGGCCGACGACGCCAAGGCCTGGTTTGGCACGATGCCACCGGACCTGTCCGTGATCGCCCGCGCCAAGGCCTCGGGCGCCGGCTCCGGCGGCGATTACCTGTACACCTACCTGCGTTCCTTCTACAAGGACGACACCCGTCCGACCGGCTGGAACAACCGTGTGCTGGTCAACGCCGCGATGCCGCACGCCATGTGGGAACTGCAAGGCGTGCGCACGATCAAGATGGAAGAGAAGGAAGACGCCCACGAACACGGTAAGATGACCCACGTGTTCGCCGGCTACGAGCAAGTCAAGCCAGGCAAGATGAGCGCGCAGGAATTCGATGCCGCCACCGCCGACCTGGTCGCATACCTCGAATGGATGGCAGAACCTTCCCAGGGCACGCGCAAGAAACTGGGCGTGTGGGTCTTGCTGTTCATGTCCGGCTTCGCCCTGCTGGCCTGGCGCCTGAACGCTTCCTTCTGGAAAGAAGTGAAGTAAGCGGAACGCCGTACGCAATTCTTGGCCCGCTCCGGCGGGCTCATTCCGGGGTGATCCGCTCGTCGTTTCACCCCCTTTGTTTCTAAGGAACTATAAAAATGATGGTTCTCTACTCCGGCACCACCTGCCCATTTTCCCAACGCTGCCGCCTGGTCCTGTTTGAAAAAGGCATGGACTTCGAAGTGCGCGATGTGGACTTGTTCAACAAGCCTGAAGATATTTCGACGATGAACCCGTACGGCCAGGTACCGATCCTGGTCGAGCGCGAACTGATCCTGTACGAATCGAATATCATCAACGAATACATCGACGAGCGCTTCCCGCACCCGCAGCTGATGCCGGCCGATCCGCTGATGCGCGCGCGCGCCCGCCTGATGCTGTTCAACTTCGAAAAAGAGTTGTTCGTCCATGTGCACGTGCTCGAGTCCGAGCGCGCCAAGGCCAACGACAAGAGCCACGACAAGGCGCGCGCCGAAATCCGCGACCGCCTGACCACGCTCGCGCCGCTGTTCCTGAAGAACAAGTACATGCTCGGCGACGAGTTCTCGATGCTTGACGTGGCCGTCGCCCCGCTGCTGTGGCGCCTCGACCACTACGGTATCGAACTGTCGAAGACCGCGGCCCCGCTGATGAAGTACGCCGAGCGCATCTTCTCGCGCCCTGCCTACATCGAAGCGCTGACGCCGTCCGAAAAGGTCATGCGCCGTTAATTGCAGTTGCGGCCACGCCCCACTACACTGGGGTGTGGCCTGTTGTTTCACCCCTAAAGACCGAACATGTCCGACATTTCCACCAAGCCCTACATGCTGCGCGCCATTTATGAATGGTGTACGGACAGCGGCTTCACGCCCTACCTGGCCGTCAAGGTCGATGCCGCCACGACGGTGCCGATGGAGTACGTCAAGAAAGGCGAGATCGTCCTCAATATCAGTTTTGGCGCCACGTCCGGCCTGAAGATGGACAATGACGCGATCCACTTCCACGCCCGCTTTGGTGGCGTCTCGCGCGAGATCTATGTGCCCGTGCACAATGTGCTGGCCATCTACGCCAACGAGAACGGCCAGGGCATGGCCTTCGAAGTGACGACCACCGCGGCCGAGCTGGCCCCGGCCGACGCCCCTGCGGCCGGCCTGTCCGCCGTGCCGAGCAAGGCCGACGCGCCCGCCCCGGCACTCGCATCGGTGCCGAACGGCGACGACGAACCGCCGAAAAAGGGTGGCCGTCCGACCCTCACCCGTATCAAATAAGGCCGGAACTAGGTATAATCCGGGCCTGTAAAAGTTTCCGCCGACTTAGCTCATTTGGTAGAGCAGTTGATTTGTAATCATCAGGTGGCCAGTTCGAAACCGGCAGTCGGCACCAGACCATTGTGACGCATCAAAGCATAGAGCGCCATAATCCTTGTAAAATCAAAGGGTTATGGCGCTTTTTTCGCCCCTAGACAGCGCAGTCCGCCATATAACTTATGCGAACTTCAAACTTACTGTAACGAAACGGCCGAGGAAATCGCCAAGAAATTGCGCTGACCCGCCGCTACTTCGCCATCTCTGGTTGAGTTCAAATATTCGTTCTCATCACATCGAAAGTCCGACACGGAATTGCCGCAAGTTCTTTTCGACGCGCTATCGAGCATCATCCATATGCCGGATTGCCCCGGCCATCGCTCGCGCCAGTTCTTCATGTTTTTCGTCGATGAGTCTGTTTAGTGCGTTCAGTGTTTCCTCTTTGACCAGGCGAGCGACATCTTTCCCTAACAGGCAGGCGCCAGCCAAATCAGGATCGTGATCAGCTGCTTCCAATAGCGCGTATTCAATATCGTACAATCGCGCCTGGTTGCCGGCAGAGCCATAGTTGCTCATTAGCTGAAGCAAATCGTGTGCATCTTTGGGATTGCCGGGTCCACGGTCAGACCAAGCAATAAGCTTAAGTACAGCCAAGCCAGGTAGCGATGCGACTCGACTAATGAGGGCGGCAGAAAATTCGACGTATTCGGCTGCCGCCAAGACCTCCTCATATCCGACCACGTTCATTACAACTGCCATGTCGGGCGGCCAGACAATTTCGCCTTCAGCGTTTGCGACACCACCGAACGGGACTAGATCAACCGGGTAATCCATGTCGGCAGCGGCATCCCGGTAGTACATGCGCTGTTTTGATGCGTCGCTTGTCGTAAAGCCTGGCCTGGAAGCAAGTCCCGCCTTCAGGCGCTCAAATTGATCCCAGCTGGCGACGGCCACTGCAAAATCGACGTCGTAGGTTGCTCGCCCAGCGGGCACTTCAAACACATGATGCACGAGAATGTCGCGCGCTGTCGCGCCGACCAGCATATAGTCGGTGCCCACAATCTCAGCCTCCTCCGCGACCGCCCGGAGGACGTGCAGCAAGGTTGCATCTAACGGGCGCTCAGGCCTGATTGAACGAATCATTTATCCAGTTCTTTCGTATTAACTGAGCAGTTTCGCCTGCGCGTGGATCGAGTGAGGCCAACAAATCGGCATATACCAGAGCGGGCGGTGCGATACCCCGCCGCTGATCCAAACCTTCGCCCCAAAATTTATCCAACAGCTCCAGCGAGCCATTCGGATCAGGCTTCGCGCGGTAAGAGATGACGAGCTTCTTCAAGTATGCGCTTCGCTCCGACGGTTCGATGTAGATGGTTTGGCTTGCTGGTTTGAGATATTGGGTAAGGTTCTTCGCAGCCACTTCACCCCCCCAAACCGCACCTGTACCTTCCAGCTGCTCGTCCTTCCACCAATCGGGGCTGGGCACGCTATAGCGTCGGACGTTGAGTTTGGGGCGTAGCTGAATCGGATAGTTCAGCACCCATTCATCAAGAAGCTTTTGCGGCTCCAGTAATTGTCGGCACTGTGAATGTCCGCTCCTGATGACATACCCCCGCCGCTCCAGATCGTCCATTGCGTTGCTAACCGCACCCAGGGAGACGCCAGCGTTGCCAGCGATCTCTCGATAAGGCGCAGCCACCATGTTGGGCTTGCTCAGCAATGTGAAGGCGACGCGCAGCCCGGCCAAGCCAGTTATTCCGCCGCTTGAACGCATCGGTTGTATGCCATTTTCATGCCGCTGCCCCGACACAAATACGAGGAGGCCTGGACCTTTGAGAAATGCGTTCCCGTGTGTATCGATGAATTGCAGGTCAATCTCGCGGCAATAATGGGCGAGTTCTCGGCTTACATAGGGAGCGATGAGTAAGCCGGCTTCGGGAATGGCCTGCAATTTTTGCTTGGTTTGTTGTGCGTGGGCGCGACGATCCGTAGTGATCTTGCATTCCACGACGTATCGTCTCGGCTCACCATCGACCATGACGTCGATTCGGGCGTCATATCCTTGGTCGCCAGTTAAATTTCGTTCAATGCTGATCAGGCTGGCATCGAGGCCTGCTCCTTGGCGCAAAGCAGCTATTGCTTCTTCGACCAATCTGGCCTCGTGATCTCCCCTGGGCAATAAGATAGACATGTTTTCTCCGTTCAAATTGTTACAGAGTTCACGCAACGTGAACACCATATTAGAATGAACACGAAAAATGTTCAACTTATTTCAATGTTCACGTTACGTGAACAAAAAAATATAGTGAACACTTCCTATTCTCAGCCCGAAATGCCGTCGCAGCAGTCCTGCAATTAATCGCTGGATATGGACAGGCATGAGTATGCCGTCTAGATGCTTGATGCAAACGCACGGCCCGGCGAGCAAAGCGCCCGCTGGAGGAACTCACGCTGGACCATTTCGCGCCAAGCGACGACCGGGATGCTGCGGGCCACACCAACACCATGCTCATGGCCTAAGCCAATCGGCAACGCTCGAATGCATGACAATATCAAATAGACAATGGTGGATTCCCTGCTAAGTTTGATGGGCGGGCAATTCCGTCCGCCTTCATACAAGGGGAGAACACCATGGTGACGTATATTGTGCTGGCCACTTTCACCGACCAAGGCGCCAAGACGATCCGCGAAACGACCAAACGGGCCGACGCGGTCAAGGAGATGGGCAAGCAGCTGGGCGTGAACATGAAAAGCATCCACTGGACGCAGGGCGCCTTCGACCTCGTCACTTACTGCGAGTCCGAAGACGATGCTTCCATGGCCGCCTTCGGCGTCGCCATCAAGGCCTCGGGCAATGTCACCTTCCAGGCCCTGCGCGCTTTTAACAAGGAAGAAATGAACGGCATTCTCGCCAAACTTGGCTAACCAACAATTTCTTACATTTGAAACAGTTTTTGGGTCACCGTCGGTGCGGCAGGGGGCGTTATGGAAGTGTCGAACACTTCAACCTCATCCCCCTACTTCACCGGAGACTGACCATGACTTTCAAGCACGCTGGCAAAACCCTGATCCTGAGCACCCTGCTCGCCTTTGGCAGCAACGCCTTCGCCGTCGATGGCGACTTCCAGACGAGCCATCCGCGTCGTGCCGAAGTCAATGCGCGCCTGGCCAAGCAGAACCAGCGCATCAAGAAGGAAGTCAAGGAAGGCGAGATCACGAAAGACCAGGCCAAGTCACTGCACCAGGAAGACAAGGCCATCCGCAGCGAAGAGCGCACCATGGCCAGCTTGCACAACGGCCACATCACCAAGGCCGAGCAGAAGTCCCTGAACCAGCAGGAAAACGCCGTGAGCAAGCAGATCGGTAAATAAGCGGCCTGCATCATCCGGCCTGGCAGGCGAGCCCGCTTGTATCAGCTCGCCTCGAATTGTCGGATTTCGGACATGGCCTCACTCAAATTCATCTCGCCCGCGTCCAGAAGCTTGCCGACCAGATGCTCGGTGAGCGGCTTGAGCTTTTCGAGCACCGCCATGGTTTCACCATAGAGGCGCTCGCTCTGCGCTTCCATGATGCTGCGCGTTTCCTCGTCGATGTCGTTGCGCCCGCCTTGGCTGGCGCGCCCCAGCGCCCCAAAGTTCAGCCGCGTCTTGCGATACATGCCCATTTCGCCAACCGCGTGGTGCAGCAGTTCCGTGACGCGGGTGATGTCGTTGTGCGCGCCGTTGGTCGTACCCTGCTCGCCAAAGAATAGTTCCTCGTTGGCCATACCACCCAACAACACGCGTATGTCGTGCTCGATGTCCCCCTTGGACTTGAGCAGGTTGACACCCTGCTTGTGAAAGACGAAACCCAAGGCGTTGCTGCGCGCACTGGCTTTGAGCGAAATCTTGATGGTCTTGACATCGGCCAGCAGCTGCTCCCAGTTGCCATCGGCCAGCTTGCGCTCGTGTTCAAAATCGACCAGGAAATGGCCCCATTCGTGCACGGCAATGATGTAGCGGTCACGCTCACGTTCCTGGGTGGTATTGGTATTGACGTTGCCAACCAGTACCCGTTCGGCCGCTTGCATCAAGGTGTCGGCGCCGATCATCTGGCCCGCTTGCACGGCGGTGATGCCGGCCTGGTTGACGATGGTCTCCAGGTCGGCCGGACTGCGCCCTTCGGTCACTGCCACCAGGTGGCGCAGGTCCAGGTCCGGTAGTACCTTGTCGGCGCGCGACGCCAGATAGTGGCCGATGATGGCGAGCCGCTCTTCCCGGTTGGGCATGCGGAAGTCCACCTTCATTTGAAAACGGCGCAGCATCGCCTCGTCCATCTGCATGGTTTCACTGTTGAAGTTGCTGGCCACGATCCAGATGATCTCGGCCTCATTGCGGGTGCGCACGCCATCGAGCACGGACAACAGCGTGTTGGCCGTGTCATCGTCAAACTTGCGGCGGCCCCCGCGTTTCATGAACAGATCCTGGGCTTCATCGAGAAAGACGATGCAGCGCTTGCGCCGCTTGGCCATGGCCATGATCGCACTGAGCGTATTCGAGCCGCCGGACACGTAACCCGTTTCCAGGTTCGCCGCGGAGTGGAACAGGATGGGAAGATTCAATTCCTTGGCCAGGTAGCTGGCCAGCTTGGTCTTGCCGGTGCCCGCCGGTCCGCTGAACATCACGTTGAACGGCTTGCTGATGCCATACTCGGCGTAGGCCGCGCGGCGCTGGTACTGGTCCTTGATCTGCGCGACTTCGGCCTTGATGTCATCCATGCCCACCAGGTCGTCGATCGAGCCGGGTACCTGGGTCGGCTCGACGAACTTGAGCGACTTGAACTGGCCCTTGAACTGGAAGTAGAGAAAGGCCAGCAGGCCGAGCGTCAGCGCGACCGACAGCACGGCGCTGACGCCGGCCTTCCAGCCGTCCTTCTCGGACTGCGGACGGGCGCCGGCAAAGCGCTGGTCCAGGCGCTCGGCCAACTCGCGGCCCCTGTCGCTGAGCTCCGCGCGCGGCACAAAGGCCAGCTTGCTGCCCCACGGCGCGCTGACGGCCTTGTCGGCGAATATCTTGCTCTCCATGTCGCTGGGATAGTAGGCGTACTGCTTGCCCTGCGATTCGACCAGGATGATGCGCTCCGCCACATTCCACATCAGGGGCGTATAAATGACCGTGATGCGCTGGACCGGATTCGTTTCGAGGAAGCTCAATACCGAGCCGGTGCCGAACACGACGGGCAGCTTGTCGTTGAGCGCCCACAGGCCCTCGCCTGTTTTATCGGCCACCGTCATGGTCTTGACCTGCTCGGCCACGTCAGCCTGTTTCCGCAGGAGCGCGAACGAATAGATGCCGGTCGCCGGGATCAGCACGAGCAGGGCCAGCACGGCCAGTTTGACGAACACCGACTGGATGACGAACCAGTCCTGCAGGCGGCTGGCGGTCTTCTTGATCGCGATCCACAGCCCCGAAGCTGCCGGGGCCGCGTCGCTGGGTTTCGAAAAATATGACATGGAAATCTTTCGTCGCGCACCAACGAGATTCCGAAGCCGACATGTTGGCTTCGATTTGAAGTCTGACACAGGCAACATTGTTCCGCTTGGATTTGTGCGAATCGAAGCAAAGGGTGTCATACGTGCGCATGGCGAACACCAATGCCATTTATCTAGGCCGAGACTTCGCCTTGCGGCGCCGGGACAGGATCCTTGACCGGCGCGCTTCCCGGTGCCGCGTCGCGGTGCTCGCGCCAGTGCGACAGCGTTTGATTGGTTACCGACTGGCGGATGTAGCGGTGCCAGATGAAAGCGAGGTCGAACAGCATCACGCCGATCCACCACAGATAGAGCGCCGCCAGGCCACCCAGCAGCAGCGGCCATATCGGCGGTGGCAATGCCTGCTGCTGACGTGAAATGATCGCGCCGGCAATCATGGCCGCACCGGTCCACATCAGGTAGTGGCGTCCGCGCCGGTTGCCACGTCCAATGAACCAGCCCACGCCCACCAGCAGTGCGATACTCGGCAGCGCCACGCCCTGGAAGCGTGGCAGTCCGGCCGATTCGACCAGCGCGCCGATCCATGGCAATGGCATGACCATGATGTCGGCAAGCTCTCGCGGTACCAACATGGTGCAGGCAACTGCGGCAGCGCTCAGCGCAAAGGCGGCCAATTGCCATCGATAGCCCTGCGTCCTGACCAGCCGCGGCAGGCGCGCGGCGACCGTGCTCAGCCAGAGAATGGCGCTGGCAGCAAGGACCAGGGCGGCGAAATGGGCGTCAAGCAGCGGATGCTGCTCCAACATGGTGCCGAAAGCGGCCTTGAGCAACACGAAGACCGCTGCCAGGTGCAAGACAAAGGTCAGCGCGAAGGGCAGGACGGCGCACACCAGCTTCGCCGTTGGCCGGTCCGCAGGGAGCTTGGGCGCCTCCTTCGGCTGGACCACGGTATCGATGAAGTGGCCAAACACTTCCTTGTCGTTCCAGTAGTCGATATGGGCTTTGCCGGGGAAGTAATAGCGGCTGAAGCCGTGGTCGTTGTGCTCGGTCGAAAAGTCGAAGGCCTGGCATTGCTGCTTGGCCAAGAAGGCCTCGGCGCCATCGAGCTGGAAGCCGATCGGGTCGCCATAATCATAGTAGTTATGCCATTTGATCGGCTGCGCCAGCACGGGGCGCGCCGCCACGACGCTGCCCGGATCGGGGTTGGGGCCCAGCGCGAGGCCTTCCCACATTGCCGGCCACAGCGCCAGGTGCTTGTCGATTGGCGAACCGATCGTCATGTAGCCGCGCACGGCAGTGATCCAGTTGTTCGACTCCCCCTTGCCGGACAAGGCTTCGAGCATCGCCAGGAAACTGACGACCGTTCCTTCGCTGTGGGCGACGATATACAGTTCCGCTGTACGGCCCGGGCGGCGCTCGGCATGCAAGGCCAGGACGCGGTTCACGGTTTCCTTGAACCGCGCGACGATGCGGTGCCGGTAATGCGGAAAATCGGCGACGACCTGGACGTCGTCGACGTAATCGCGCAGCAGCTTGCCCAGTTCGAATTTGAACACACCGGCCTTGGCCGCGACGGCCAGCAGGTTGTCGAGCACGGCGATCGATTCGACGATTTCTTCCACCACGCCGATGCCTTGCTGGAAATCGGCCGGCTTGAGGTTGCCGCCGGGCACATTGCGCCGGTAGGCCGCTTCGGCGCGGCCAACCACGGTGTGGCCCCAGGCCTTGGTCTCTTCGAGCGTGTCGCCCGCCTTGACCATGCCATCGGGAATATCGGCCCAAAACACTTCCGAGAAGAAAATGTCGGCCAGTTGATTGTCATCCTCGCTGACTAACTGGTTCAGCGCCACCCCGCCCTCGACGTCGGTGTCGAAGTATCCCAGTGGCATGGTCGGCAAGGCCGGGCTGCAGCGCTTGCCGAATTGGTGCGCGACCGCACGGATCGTGTCATTGCGCGACTGGCTACCCACGCCATGGATGGCCACGATGATCTTGTCCATTTCGGCAGTCAATTCCCTGTTCATGGCCCGCTCCTTTTTCTGATCTGGTGGGATTTTGCCCCGCTTTGCCAGTGCATATGCTCGCCAAAACTCACAGTATGCCAAAAGAGCAAAAAAACAACGTTCTGCCAAGCTTGACGAAAGAACAATTCAACTGCGGCAGGCGTACGCACTCTGAAGCTATCTGTTATATTGACGTCTTTGCAATATTTTGCCATGTCACAGCTTATCGTTCCGCGCCCCGCGCCATCGCCCATTCGCGTTGCCCTCGTCGAAGACGACGCGGGCTTTCGTGATGCCTTGACCGAAGCCGTGTGCGGCGCTGCGGACATGCTGCTATGCGGCAGCGCCGCCAGCCAAGCCGAAGGCCTGGCACTGTTGCAGGGCATGCCGGCGGACGTTTTGCTGGTCGATTTGGGCTTGCCGGACGGCTCGGGCATCGTCGTGATCGCCGCGGCAGCACAGCAATGGCCGCTGTGCAGCATCATGGTCAGTAGCAGTTTCGGCGACGACAGCCACGTCATGCGCTCGCTCGAAGCCGGCGCGGTCGGCTACCTGCTCAAGAACAGCAGCGCGCCCAGGATGCTCGACGAAATCCGCAGCCTTGCCAGTGGCGGCAGCCCGATCAGCCCGATCATCGCGCGCCAGGTGCTGGCCCGCCTGCGCCCGCACGCAGGCGCGCAGGAGCCGGCGGCCGGGGCCTCGCCACTGTCGCTGCGCGAACAGGAAGTGCTGACCTTTATCAGCAAGGGTTTCACGGCGCCGGAAATCGCCGGCTTGCTGGCGGTCTCGCAGTTCACCGTGCGCAGCTTCGTGCGCCGCATTTACGACAAGCTCAAGGTCCGCTCCAAGGCCGAGGCGATTTATGAAGCGCGCAGCCTGGGCTGGCTGCCGGACTAGGCGACCATGCGCCTGCCCCTTGCCGTCGCCGCGCCCCTGTTGCTGGCATTTTCGATCGCCTTGCTGGCCGGTGTGGCCGCGCTGGCATTCTTGGGCGACGGCTCGGGGCCGCCAGCGGCCAGCCTGCACCTGATGGCCGCAGACTGGCAAGCAGTGCCCGGCCATGGCTTCAGCGCAGCACCGGCGCACCAGGACAGCGCGGCCTTGCCAGGCGCCTGGCAACAGGTCGCCTTGCCGCTGGCCATGCCGATCGCCCTGCTCGGCCAGGCCCGTGCGAATGGCGCCGTCCAGGCCAGCACGACGACCTGGCTGCGCCTGCCATTGCATGGCCTGGGCGCGCACACCGGGCCGCTGGCCTTGTATGGCGCGCGCATCAAGACCGACGGCACCATTGCCATCTACGCCAACGGGCGCCTGGTCCATCAAGCGCAGCAACAGGGCCCCTTGTGGAACAGTACCCGCACGCCGCTCTGGCTGGTGCTGGAGCAGAACGGCGACCGTGCGCCGCTGGACGAAATCCTGATTCGCCTCGAGCACACGGGCAACAGCCAGGTGGCCGTGGCATCGCTCTGGCTGGGGCCGGCGGCGGCGCTGCGCCCGCGCCACCAGGCGCGCCAGTGGCTGCAGCAGGAATTGCCGGCCATGCTCAGCGCCGCCTTCCTGGCCGTCGGCCTGTTTGCCCTCGGTGTGTGGTGCCGCCGCCCATATGAACCGGGCTACCTGCTGTTCTTTAACTTGTCGGCCTTTGCCTTCCTGCGCGGCCTGCATTTCTATGTCGGCCTGCCGATCGCCAATGACTGGTTCGCCTGGCTGACTGTCAACGCCCTGTTCTGGCTCGTCACGACCGTGCATTTCTTCTTGCGCCTGTTGCACCAGCGCCCCCTGCGCTGGCTCACGCGCGCCCTGGTCGCTACCACTGTGCTGGTGGCGGTGATGACGCTGCCGGCACTGGCATTCTGGCCGAATACCCCGCGTGTGACGCCGCTGATCTACGCGCTCGCGGCCCTGACCGGTAGCGCCGTCTGCCTGGCCGGCGGGATGGCCGTCTGGCGCCAGTCGCGCGAAGGGCGCCTGGTCGCGCTTGGCCTGGGCGTGGTGACCTTGCTGGGCTTGTCGGACTGGCTGTTGCAAAACAATTTTCTCAGCCCGGAAGGCTGGTACCTGGGCGCCTACGCCAATGCCGTTTGCTTTGGCGTGTTCGGCACGCTGATGTTTCACCGCTATCTGGACGCCATCCATGCCGTGGAACAAGCCAATCTCAGCCTGGCGCAGCGCCTGGCCGCGCGCGAGGCAGAACTCGAACAAAGCCATCGGCGCCTGCGCGAGATCGCCCACCGGCAAACGATCAGCGATGAGCGCACCCGCCTGATGCAGGATATGCACGATGGCCTCGGTTCATCCCTGATCAGCGCGATCCGCTGTGTCGAACAGGGCGGCGTGGCCGAGGAGCGGGTCGCGCAAATCCTGCGCGATTGCCTCGACGACTTGAAGCTGACCATCGATTCCATGGAACCGCTCGACGCCGACCTGCTGCAGCTGCTGGCGACCTTGCGTTTCCGCCTCGAAGGGCGCCTCGAGGACGCGGGCATCGGCCTGACATGGGAAGTGCAGGCGCTGCCCGCGCTGGCATGGCTCGATCCGGGCAGCGCGCTGCACATCCTGCGCATTGTGCAGGAAAGCATCGCCAACATCTTGCGGCACACGCGCGCCAGCACCATCCGGCTCAGCACCGCTGTCGTGGCCGGCCGGGCCCAGGTCCATATTGACGACGACGGCCAGGGTTTCGATGTCGCGGCGGCGCTGGCGCGCGCGTCCGGGCGCGGCCTGGGCAACCAGCAGCGCCGCGCCCACGCCATCGCCGCCACGGTGCACTGGCATTCCGGTCCGGCTGGCACGCGCTTCACCCTGTCGCTACCGCTGTAAGCCTGCCCCTTCCTGTCTGTAGCGCGTTTGTTCTACAGACGCCCCCTTGGCAAAAACCTAAGATGGGCATCAATGCCATGGCGCCCACGCGTTTCCGGCCTTTCTTCCACTCTACCTTCACGAGGCCACCATGAAACACCTTGCATGCATCGCCGCACTCGCGCTCGCCGGCCTGGCTGGCACCAGCCAGGCCGCCTCCAATACCTAAGTCTACCAGTTTCAGGGCCAGTGCACGCACTTCTGCCTGGGACAGGCGTCAGGCACGCTGACGCTGGCGGCCAATTATGTGCCCGGCACGCCCGTGGGGACGGAGAACTTCATCTCTTTCGCCCTGAACCAGAATGCCACCCTCATCGCGCTCAGCGCCGACGACCTGCCCAATAACTTCAGCATGTCCGGGGTATTGCCCGCGGCCAGCGCCGGCCCCGCCAGCATCAACGCCGATATCTACTATGAACCGGCGAAGAACAGCATGTTCATCTTTAACACCCTGGACAGCGGCCAGTGGTCATTCATGCCGATGAACAACGGCGGCATGATTGACGAGTCCCAGCACCTGCAAGGCGACCACGGCCAGTGGACGCTGACAGCCCTGCCCGTGCCCGAACCTCACAGCGCGGCCATGCTGCTCGGCGGCCTGTCCCTGCTGGGCCTGGCGACGCGTCGCCGCGCCGCCTGAGTCTCCTTTCCTTTTCCATTAGGCACCATCATGAAAACAAGCAAACTGATCAGCGCGGCGACGCTGCTCTTGCTGGGCACCTTGCAAGCCCAAGCGGCCCAGGTCTGGACCGTCACGGCCCAGGGTTTCATCACGTCCGGCGTCGACACGAGCGGCGTTTTTGGCACGCCGGGCCAACAGCTGCGCAGCCTGGCGTTTAGCCAAACCATCACGGCCAGCGTCGATCCTGCGCTGTGGGGCACGGCGGGAGGCACGCCCGTGTTGGCCAGCATGTTCGGGACCGGTCCCGGCTTTACCAGTGTGGTCACGGTGGACGGCCACCGCGTCACGTTCACAGGCGTGTCCACCGAGTCTGGCGGACAGACATTGGACGATGCCCGCTCGGCCGGGCTTGCCCCCCATTTCGACCTGGCCAGCAGCCAGCAGCAGGGACACACCGCCAATGGCGACTTGCTGTATGCAGAAGCCAGCCTGAACGGCTATGCCAACTTCGTGCCGACCCTCGACTTTGGCCAGGCCATCTCGGTGCAGCTCATCCACTCGCCGCTGCATCCCTCGGTCCATTTCTCCATTTCGGGCAGCCAATCGGCAAATTTCGAGTCGACATTCATCGATTCCTTCGGGGTCAACACTGTCAGTGCGGTTCCTGAGCCCAGCGCCAGCGTCATGCTGCTGGCCGGACTGGCCGGGCTAGCTTGCCTGGCGCGCCGCCAGCGCAGGACCTGAGGAAAGCGCCCCGCCAGGCCCGCCGCGCGCGGGCTTTTTTGTTTTTCGAATAACGCTTGCCGCTCGCTTTCGCGCACTTCAGCGCCCCAAAAGTGCAGTTCATCGCAATCCGGTGGTTGACGCAGGGGGGCTTCTCTATAGTTCACTCAACGCAACGAACACAACACACAGGAGCCTCAAATGAACCTCATCAAAAACATGGAAGCCGTCATCGTCCTGGCCCTCGGCCTGATCATGGCAACCGGTGTCGCCACCGCCGCAGCCCCCGCCAAACATGGCGCCGCGCCCACCGTGATCGCCGTCGGCGATGCACCGGTGGCCGTCGTGACGATCACGGCCAAGCGCCTCTCCGCCGCTGAAAAAGCTGCCCTCTAATTTCACCCACCACCGCGAGAGATCGAGATGAGCAAACTACTTGGCGCCGCTTTCCTGGCAAGCGCACTGGCCGTATCGGCCGGCGCATCGGCAAGCGAAGAGACCATCACCGAAACGCGCCCCATCGATGCGCGCACCGTCAAGATCAAGCTCGGCGGCGTGATCGAACTGCGCGTCAAGCAAGGCGCCACGCCATCGCTCGTGCTCACCGGTGACAAGAGCTACCTGCAAAAAGTGACGACCACGCAGTATGGCGACACCCTGCAAATCGACATGGAAAAAGTGCACGTCTACTTCAGCGGCAGCAAGCACACGATGCGCGCCGAACTGACGCTGCCGAACCTGAAGGAATTCATCTCCACCGGTGTGGGTTCGACGGAAATCAGCGGCTTCACCGGCGAGGCGCTGAAGATTTCGCTCGATGGCGCCGGCGCGATGACCGTCAACAGCCAGTACAAGAACCTCGATGCACGCCTGACCGGCGTGGGCAGCATGACCCTCAATGCCGGCAATAGCGACAAGATCGACTTGCTGATGAAAGGCGCCGGCCATGTGGAACTGACGGGCCAGGTCAAATCACTGCACGCCAAACTGGGCGGCCTCGGTGGCCTCGATGCGCAAAAGCTGCAGGCCGACGCGGTCGACCTGGACATGTCGGGCCTGGGCGGCGCCAGTGTGTATGCCAAGAATTCCGCAGTCCTCAATTTATCGGGCATGGGCTCGGCCACGGTCTACGGCAAACCGAGCCAGCGCACCACCAACGCCCACGGCATGGGCAGCGTCAGCTGGCAGTAAGCACCTTCTTTCCTCCATTGGCCGCTCCCACCCGGGCGGCCTTTTTTTCGCCCTTGCGCAGCAGGTCGTGGCCAATCACCAGGCGCAGGTCGGCGGCCTTGCAGTTGTCCACTTCGCGCAGGGTCGCGTCGCCAAAGCGCTGCGCCAGCCGTTCAGCGGCCTCGCGGTAGGCGCCCTGGTATTCCACGCGCGTCT
This sequence comes from Pseudomonadota bacterium, assembly GCA_040390345.1. Taxonomy (GTDB): domain Bacteria; phylum Pseudomonadota; class Gammaproteobacteria; order Burkholderiales; family Burkholderiaceae_D; genus Telluria_A. The sequence continues at coordinate 45,081 of JAZJYP010000078.1, forward strand.
GCAGCACATCGAAGCCCTTCTGGTTGGACAAACGCACCACGCGCAAGTCCGGATCCTTCAGCGTGCGCGCGGTGGCGGCGGCCATGCCGGTCACGCCATTGCCGTTGCGAATTTCCAGTAGTGCGCTTTCGGCCAACACCGGCGCCAGCTCCACCTTGGCCTGTTCAGGCGCGCGCACAGCGCTGTCGATGGCGGCGATGGTGCTGCCTTGCGTGGCCGCGTAGTCGGCCTTGAAGTCGTGGCTTTCAAGCGTGCGCGCCTGGCGGTACATCAGCTGCGCCCGTTCGCCCTGCCCCAGCTTGTCGAGCGCCTGGCCCAGGTGCTGCCAGGCGCGGTGGCTCAGGGGATCGAGCACGCAGGCCTTTTCCAGCGCGGCCAGCGCGGACGCGTAATCGCCTTGCAGGAAGTAGGCATAGCCGAGGTTGCGAAACAGGAAGGCGCTGTCCGGCCCTTGCGCGGCACCTGCAGTCAAAGGCCGCCAGAATGCGATGGCCTGGTCGAACTCACCCTGCTCGGCATGCAGCGTGGCCAGGCCGTTACGTGCGTTGACGTCGGCCGGTTCGCGCGCCAGCACATTCAGGTAGGCCTCGCGCGCCAGCTGCAGCCTCCCGGCCAGGTGGTGGGCGCGGGCCTGCTCGTAACTGGCCACCGGCACCGCGTCCGCCACCGCGGCCGACTGGCGCGGCGCGACGTTGGCACAGGCTAGCAGCATGGTGCCGGCGCAGACGGCGGAAAGCAGCGTGAATTCGTGTCGCATGGTTGTCTCCAGGAGTTTAGTGGCCGCCCAGGGCGGGCAGCAGGGTTTTGCCAATCTGGATGATCGCCGGTCCCATCAGGACCATCAGCAGCGTGGGGAAGATGAACAGGATCAGGGGAAACATCATCTTGAGCGCGATCTTCGCTGCCGCTTCTTCGGCCAGCATGCGGCGCTTGGTGCGCAGGTTTTCGGCGTGCACGCGCAGCGAAGCGCCCATGCTGGTGCCGAAGCGGTCGGACTGGATCAGCATGGCCACCAGCGTGTCGACGTCTTCCACGCCGCTGCGCAGGGCGAAGTTGCGCAAGGCCTTTTCCTTGCTGAATCCGGCGCGCATTTCCATCAGCACCAGCTGCAGTTCCTGGGCCAGGATCTCGCTCTTGATGTGGATTTCACCGGCCACCTTCACCAGCGCGCGTTCCAGGCTCAGGCCCGCTTCCACGCACACGGTCAGCAGGTCGAGGGCATCGGCGATGGTTTCAAAGATCTCGCGCTGGCGCCGCACCGCCACGCGCGCGAGCACCACATTGGGCAGGTAGTAGCCCAGCGCCGCGCAGGCGCACAGGATGAACAGGGCCTGCGGCACCGGCATCGCCGCGTCAACCAGGGGTAAGGCCAGCACGGCGGGAGCGGCCAGGGCCAGCACCGTCTTGGCGGCGAAGAACACGGAGGGCGCGCTGCGGTTGCGCCAGCCCGCGTTCATGAAGCGGGTGCGCAAGGGCGAATGTTCCCAGCCCTCTTCCGGCAGCGACAGGCGGGTAAACGGCTGCGCCACCTTGGCCACCCGTTCGACCCAGGCGCCCGTTTCGAGCGGGCTCGATTCACCCTTGCCAAGGAATTCCGCCAGGCGTCCCCGCACGGCGCCGGGCGCCAGCAGCAGCGTGGCCAGCACGAACAGGCCGCCGACCACGACGAACACGACAAGCAGGAACAACAGGTGGGCCCAGTCCATCGCCGCCTCACACCCGGATATGGATCAACTTGCGCAGCCAGGCGACGCCGACGGCCAGCATGCCCAGGCCGTACCACAGCAGGGTGATGCCTTTCGGGTCGGTCCACAGCACGCGGATATAGGCCGGATTGACGACCAACATGGTGGCCACCACCACAAAGGGCAGCAGGCCAAGCACCCAGGCCGACATGCGCCCTTCCGCCGACAGCACGCGCACCTGGGCCATGAGTTGCAGGCGGCCGCGGATGATGTGGCTGATATTGCCGAGGATTTCGGCCAGGTTGCCGCCCGACTCGCGCTGGATCAGCACGGCGATGACGAGGTAGCGCAAATCGGTGAGCGGAATGCGCGCGGCCAGGTTGTGCAGCGCGTCGTCCATTGGCACGCCGTAGTTGATTTCTTCGTGCGTCGCACGGAACTCGCCCGCCAGCGGGTCGGGCAGTTCGGCGCCGGCCATGTGCAGCACGTTGGTGAAGGAGTGGCCGGCGCGCAGCGCGCGGGCGACGAAATCGGCCGCTTCAGGCAGCTGCTCTTCGATCTTCAGCAGGCGCCTGGCACGGGCGCGCAGCAGCAGGAACACGGGGATGGCTCCTGCGCCGGCCACCAGGGCGATGGCCGCCGGCAGCGGCACATGCCAGGCGCGTACCAGCACCAGCGCGCCGGCGGCCAACGCCAGCGCCGCGCTGACGATGTTCGCCACCTGCCATTTGGCACCTGCCTGGACCAGCAGCTGGTCGATCCGGGACGTGAGCGGCAGCCGGCGCAGCCAGCTGTCCATGCGCGGGCCCGTGCTGAAGCGCCGCTGCTTGAGGATGCACACGCGCTCGCTGCGCTCGACCTCGCCCGACATCAGGCGCAGGCGCCGCGCGATGCGCTGGGATGCGCTGCCGTGCCGTCCCGACCACCACAGCCAGCCGCCTTCGAGGGCCAGGAAAACGGCCGCGAACAGCAGCGCCATGACCGCAAAGAAGACGCCGTCCATGGCTATTCGTAGACCCGCATGGGATCGAACACGGCGTCGGGAACGGCGACGCCGAACATGCGCAGGCGCTCGGCAAAGCGCGGGCGCACGCCGGTGGCGCAGAAGTGGCCCAGCACGCGGCTGCTGGCGTCGACCCCGGTCTGCTCGAAACGGAAGATCTCCTGCATGGCGATGATGTCGCCTTCCATGCCGGTGATTTCCTGCATGCTCACCAGCTTGCGCGCGCCATCGGTCAGGCGCGACACTTGCAATACCACCGTCACGGCGGCGGCGATCTGCTGGCGCGCCGCGCGCGCAGTCAGGTTCACGCCGGCCATGCCGACCATGTTCTCCAGGCGCGCCAGGGCGTCGCGCGGGGCGTTCGAATGGATCGTGGCGAGCGAGCCTTCATGGCCGGTGTTCATCGCCTGCAGCATGTCGAGCGCCTCGGCGCCGCGCACCTCGCCCAGGATGATGCGGTCCGGGCGCATGCGCAGCGCATTGCGTACCAGTGCGCGCTGCGTCACTTCGCCCTTGCTTTCGATATTGGGCGGGCGCGTCTCGAGGCGCACCACGTGCGGCTGGCGCAGCTGCAGTTCGGCCGCATCTTCGATCGTGACGATGCGCTCGTTGGCCGGGATGAAACCGGAGATGAGGTTCAGCAGCGTCGTCTTGCCACTGCCGGTGCCGCCGGAGATCAGGATGTTCACCTTGGCCTGGCCCAGCGCCTGCAAGACCTGCACCATCGGCGGCGTCAGGCTTTTGTACTCGAGCAGGTTGTCGACCGCGAGCGGGTTGGCGGCGAAGCGGCGGATCGACAGGATCGGACCATCGACGGCCAGCGGCGGGATGATGGCGTTCACGCGCGAGCCGTCGGGCAGGCGCGCATCGACCATCGGGCTCGATTCGTCGACCCGGCGCCCCACGCGCGAGACGATCTTTTCGATGATCTTCATCAGGTGGGCATTGTCGTGGAAGGTCACGTCGGTCAGTTCCAGGCGGCCGCGCCGCTCCACGTAGACCTGGCTGTGCGTGTTGACGAGGATGTCGGACACCGAGGGGTCGAGCAGCAGGGGCTCGAGCGGGCCGAAGCCGAGCATCTCGTACTGGATGTCGAGCACCAGCTTGTGGCGCTCGTGCTGGTTCAGGACGATGTGCTCGTCTTCGATGATGCGGCCGATCAGCAGCGCCAGCTCGTGCTTGAACTGTTCGCTGGTGAGGCGCTTGAGGCGCTCGAGGTCGATCCGCTCGAGCAGCATCTGGTGCATGTTCTTCTTGAGCTCCTGGTAGGCCGCGTTGGCGCCGTCGAGCGCCACCGGCTGCGGGCTGCGCTGCTCTTCGAGCGTGGCCAGGCGTTCGCGCAAGGTCATCTCAAGCCCCTCCTCGTCTCAATAGTCGGCGTCGCCGCGGCCGAACAGGCGGTCGAACAGGCCCTTGTTTTCCGGGATGCGGCGCGCCGTCACCAGTTCCACCAGCTCGGCCAGGCTGCGTGCCACGGCCGAGGTACGCGACAGGTGCAGCACGGGCACGCCCTGGTTGACCGAGTCGGTGACGGCCACATAGTCGTTGGGCACGGTGTGCATCACTTCGGCGCCGAGCGCGGTCTGCAAGTCCTGCAGGCGCAGCTTGCCGCCCTTTTCGTAGCGGTTGACGACCAGGCGCGTGTGTTCGACCGCGTAGCCGAGCGAGCGGAAGATGTCGAGCAGGCGGCGCCCGTCGCGGATATCGGGCAGGGCCAGCTGCAGGACCGGATAGATGGCGTCGGCATTGTCGAGGGCGCGCAGCGAAATGGCGTCGATCTGGCGGCCCACGTCGAGCACGATATAGTCGTAGTGCTGGCGCGCCACGCGCAGGATCGTGTCCATCTGTTCCGGCTTGAGGTCGACCGCGTGGGCCGGGTCGTCGGCCGCGGCCAGTACGCCGAAGCCGGGCGTCACATGCACCAGGCACGATTCGAGGAAGGCGCCGTCGACCCGGGCGATCTGGCGGCATACGTCGGACAACGTCATGGCCGGCTTCTGGTCCGACACGTACAGGGTGGCGTCGCCGAACTGGCCGTGCAAGTCGATCAGCAGCACCTTGCGCTCGGCCAGCGTGGCCAGGCCGTAGGCGAAATTGGTGGAGATGAAGGTGGCGCCGCTGCCGCCCTTGCAGGAGATGAAGGCCAGCACCTTCCCGTCGCGCATGGCGGTCAGGCCGGCGGTCGCTGCAACCCGGTCCAGCGCCTCGTGCAGGGCGCGATGCACCAGCGGCAGCTGCAGCACTTCCCGTACGCCGGCGCGCATGGCGCGAATCAGGAGCTCCTGCTGCTGCTCGCGCGTGAGGAGCATGAACGAAGCCTGGCCGTATTGCTTGACCAGGCGTTCGAGCAGGTCGGCCTGGTCGTCGCCGGTGCTGGCGTCCACGATCACCAGGTCCGGGCTGTCCGGGCACATGCGCTCTTGCGCTTCGCGCAGGCTGGCCCGGCCAGCGACGACCTGCAGCGGCGGCACGCGCGCCGCGCCCTGCGAAGCGATTTCGGCATGCAGCCGCGCGTCCGGCGTGACGATCAAGGTCTTCATTGCTTCGCTCCCTGCATCAGGGCAGGCACCGGCTGCGGCTGCGCGAACGAGCGCTCGTAGCGTTCCTGCGCGCCGCGTGCGGCCGGGCCATCGAGGCCTTGCGGGCCGGTGGCCGGTGCGGCGTGGAGGCGCTGGGCCGCCAGCAACTGGCGCACGCTGGCGCCGGATGCCGCTTCGCACGCGGCGTCGGCGCAGCCGCACAGCCATGCGGCGGCCAGGCAGATAAAGAAGAACTTGGCCATGAGGCCTCCTATTTCAGTTCGAATCTTCGCGCGCTGTCCTGCGGCGCTGTGCTGGCGCGCCCTTCAAGGCGTCCGCCCAGCATCAACTCGGCGCGTGTCGGCGCCACCACCGTGTCGGTCGGCAGGGCGTAGTCGGCCGCTAGTGGCTTGACCAGGTGGGCCGTGACGACAAATACCAGCTCGGTGCGGTCCTGCTGGAAGTCCGTGCTGCGGAACAGGGCGCCGAGGATGGGCACGTCGCCCAGCAGCGGCACCGCCTTGATGCTGGTGGTCAGGTTGTTCTTGATCAGGCCACCGATGGCAAAGCTCTGGCCATCGAGCAGCTGCACCGTGGTGCTGGCGCGGCGCGTCGTAATCAAGGGCAGTACCGCACCACCGGCAAACCCGGCCGCACTGATGCCAACACCTTCGCGCGAGACTTCCGACACTTCCGGCGCCACCCGCAGGTTGATGCGCCCGCCGCTGAACACCGTCGGCGTGAAGCGCAGGCCGACGCCGAATTCCTTTTCTTCCAGCGTGACCTTGTTATTGTCCTGGGCGACCGGGATGAAGATCTTGCCGCCGGCGAGAAAGCTGCCCTCCTGGCCGCTGATGGCCATGACGGTCGGCTCGGCCAGGATGCGCACCAGGCCGTCCTCCTTTTGCGCATCGAGCGCCAGGCTGTTGCCGTTCGATTTGCTCAGTCCCGTATGGCCGCGCAAGGTCCCGGTGAGGAAATTCGACATCAGCGTGGCGGCCCAGCTGCCCGAGGCCAGGCGCAAGGTGGCATTGGCTTCGAGCTTTTCCAGCAGGGACTTGGAGACTTCGGCGATTTTCACTTCGAGCATGACCTGCTGCGACGCGCTCAGCGCCAGCAGGTTGACCACGCGCGGGCCGCTGCCGGTGGTGGCGTTCTTGTCGTCCTTCTGGTTCAGCGACTGCACGGGGCGGCGCACGAAGGCGCCCGCGAGCTCCTGGGCGCGCGCGATGGCCGCGCCGTCCGCCACGGTCCCCGTCAGCACCAGGGTGTCGGCCGCGGCCTGCACCTTGATGCCTTTTTCGTCGGGCAGCGCGGCAGCCAGCGCCGCCTGCAGCGCCCGCGGGTCCATCGAGACGACGACATCGACAATGCTGCAGCTGCCGCTCTTGCCCTGGATGATCATATTGGTGCTGCCGATATCGGCGCCCACCACGTACAGCGTGTCCGGCGCCACCAGCATCGCTTGCACCACGGCGGGATTGCCGACACTGCGGTTGTGGATCGCTTCGGGCAGGTGCATCAGGCTGGACTTGCCCACGTGGAGTGCCAGCGTCGTTGGTGCGCCGGCCTGCCCGTTGCAGCTTGGGCCACCATCGAGGGCGCGCGCGTCGCCGGCCAGCGCCAGCAGGGCGAAAGCGGACAGCGCGCGCAGGTTCGCCCGGGTCTCCATCACAGGCACTCGCGTTCGGTACGCGCGCCATTGATGACGCCGACGCAGGGCTTGGCCGGCGCGGCCGCATGCGCCACCACGATTTTCGGCGCCGGCGGCGCCGGCGGCGCTGGTTCGGCCAGCAGGCTGCGCTTGGTGGCGCCTTCGGTGTCGGCCGGTTTGGGATCGACCTGGTTGCGCAGCACCAGCGACAGGCTGCCCACGCTGCGCGCCAGGTCCAGGTTCTCGGCCTGCTCGGGTGTCACTTCCAGGGTCACGGCGTTGACCACGCGCGGCTTGGTGTCGTCGCGCGCCACTTCCTGCGCCACCGCCAGCACCAGGATGCGTTCGAGGACGATCTTCGAGATGTGCTGTTCGGCGCCGTCCTTCTGCATGTGCACGATGATGTCGACGTAATTGCCCGGCAGCGCAAAGCCGGCCACGCCGATGACGTCGTTGACGCGCACGGTGATGGCGCGCTTGCCCTCGCTGATCAGGGCCGACAGGCCGCCCAGGGTGCCGGTGGGCGCGAGCTTGGCCTCAGTGAGCGGATCGCCGCGCAGCACGCTGGACTTGAGCACGCGCCCGGCCAGGCCTGCGGTGTCGGTCAATGCGCCCTTGGGCAGGTTCCCGGCCGGCCAGTCGGCCAGTTTGAACATGTCCGCAGCCAGGCGCTGGCCCAGGCTGATGTCGGCATTGGCGACCACCACATGGGCGACGGCGGCGCCGCCCTGGCCGAGCAGCCAGCGCGAAGCCAGCCCCACCGCCGCCAAGCCGAACAGGACGGCGCAGCCAAACACCAGCAAGGCCCGCTTGTTCTTCATGCCAGGCTCGCGGCGCAGCCGGCAAACAGGCTGATCCAGGCTTGTTCGAGGCTGGACACCGTCAGGCGCGGTGTTTCGTCGGCATAGCCGGCAAAGTCGGCGATGCGCGCCAGCAGTTCACGCGGGGTGCTGGCCAGCAGCGGCCGGCCGGCCGGCGCGTGCAGGCGCGTGAGCAGGTAGTCGAGCACCTGTTCATCGAAGACGATGCGCGCGACCCGGCACTGCAAGCGAAACAGTTTGCGGTAGCGCTCTTCGCTCAAGGGCCCCAGCGCCACCTTGTAGCCGATGCGGCGCATGGCGGCGCCGTCAAACAGGGTATCCGGCGCAGCGCTGGTGGCCAGCACCAGCATCGCATCGAAGGGCAGGTTGACCTTGTGGCCGCCCGCGAGGGTGAGCACGTCGATGCCGCCATCCATGACTGCGCCAAAACGCGCCAGCAAGGCATCGGGCGTCACGCTGGCGCGCCCAAGGTCGTCGAACAGCAGCATGCCGCCGCTGGCGCGCAGCTGTAGCGGCGCTTGGTAGAGGCCGCCGGTGCTGTCGTGGCGCAGGTCGAGCATGGCGGACGTCAGTTCGGCGCCCACGCGCAGCACGGGGCGCTGGCACAGCACCCAGCGCGCATCGACGCTGCGGCGCTCTTCGGCCTGGCGCGCCTGCAAGGGCGACGGCGCCAGGTGCAGCAGCGGGTCATGGACCTCGATGATCTGCTGGTCGATGACGATTGCATACGGCACTGCCACCAGGCCTTGTTGCAGGCGCCCCAGCTTGCGCGCCAGCGTGGTCTTGCCGCTGCCGGAAGGGCCGTACAGCAGCAACGAGCGACCCGCGTGCAGGGCCGCGCCGGCGACGGCAATGATGGCCGGCGCCAGGCAGTCGTCGGCAAACGCGGCCTGGACGTCGGCGGCCTGCACGCGCGGCGTGCGCGCGGCGCGGCAGGACTGGCGCTGCACCACCTCGCGGTAGGACGCCAGGCTGACCGGCGCCGGCCCCAGGTAGCGGCAGCGCTCGAGGAAGCCCTGGGCACGCAGCTTGCCGTTGCCGGTCAGCTGGTACTGGACATCGAGGTCGGTGTCGCCGCGCCAGGCCACTTCGACCAGTTGTTCGACGATCATGAAGTCGAGCACTTCGCGCAGCACATTGATCGACAGGCGCAGCTTGCCCGTCAACAGGGGCAGCGGCGTGCGCCCCGCCAGCAGGATGGACTTGGCCACCAGCTCGACCAGCAGGGACTGCTCGAGCCCGGTCTCGCGCACCGTCTTGGCCTGGGGCGGGATAGGGCACGATGGCGCGTCGGGCGCCGCCGGCAAGGTCGGCGCCAGCGCGGCGGCCGCCGCCAATTCGAGTTCCACCATGATCCGCCTCCGTTTCCGTAAGTCACGAAATTGATTCTAGCCAGCAGGAAAGCATGTCCCTTGACGCGCGACAAACAATGCCGGGCGCTGCCGTCAACTGTGGCGCAGCGACAGCACCAGCAGGGTGCCCAGCGCGATCGCCAGGCCGTAGGGAATGCTGCCCACCGACGGGCCGGGCATGGCTTCCGGCGCGGCCGGCATCCCCAGCATTTGCATCCAGGCCGGGCGCAGCAGGGCGCGCAGGTTGGCCAGCAAGGCCCGCCCCCGTCCGCAGGCAAGCACGACGGCGATGCCCATCACGCCGCCGATGCAACAGCTGGCAACACAGATGTGCAGCACCAGCGCCGGGCCGGTGAAGGCGCCGACCGTGGCCATCAATTTGACGTCGCCGGCGGCCATGCCGCGCAGCACGTAGAGGGGCAGGAAGAGCAGCAGGCCGAACAGGGCGCCGCCGATACCGGCCGCCAGCGTCCCGGCGGCCACGTGCAAGGACAGCGCCACGGCCAGGCCCGCCGCCAGCAGGCGATTGGGAATCTGGCGCACCATCAGGTCGCGCACGCCGGCGGCGCACACCAGGGCAAGCAGGGACAGGTCGAGGCAGGATTGGAGGAACATGGGTCGGGTCTCCATGTCGCATGAAATCCCCGGACCGGACGGCGCCCGGGGGTGGCCATTCAGCTGGTCAGCGAGGTCTTGATGGACAGGAAGGCCGCGCTCAAGCCATCCTTGACGTAGGTCATGCACAGACCCAGCACGCCAGCGATCAGGGCCGCGATCAAGCCGTACTCGATGGCCGTGACCCCGTTCTCGTCATCGATAAATGTCCTTACAGCGGTGATAATGGTATTCATCACATGCTCCTTGGTGGTGGAAGGTTTTGCTACCCTGGCACTGCTGTTCTTGCGCCATTGGGTTCACTATAGCGAGGGGTGCCGTACGGCAAGTTGATGTCACGCAAGTTTTCCGTGCGGCATCACCGAAAATGGTGTAGCGTATTCACACAGGGGGAAAAAATACGCGTCAGGCGCGCCGTTGGCCTCGCAGCAACGGTAGAATCGGGGCGATCCAATGCAGGGCGCGTAGATTCATTGCCTATAAAGCAAAAAACTATTATCCTGCACAGCTGTTCTTTGGATTAGCGTGAGTAATGGGTTGATGTGATGAGTGTGACTTCCTGAGAACGAGATGGATTCCCTGCTGAAACACATGGTGGACATGACTGGCCACCGCGACCACACGATGCTCGACATCTCGGTGATCTCGGCGGTCCAGGAACTCGCACGCGCCTCGCGTACGCGCGTGCTCACCATTGCCCAGGTGCGCGGCCAGCGCTTCATCCGTCCGCGCGCCATCATCGAAGCGGGCCGCCCGGCGCGCATGGAAGAACAGCCCGACAGCAGCCTGCCGGGCGAACCGATCAGTTCCTATCCGGCCCTCGAAGCCTGCCTGGCGCGCCATGAAACGAGCGCCGACGAAGAACTGGCCAGCGGCGGCAGCGTCTTGTGGCTGCCCATCTGGATTGGCGACAAGGCCGACACCTGCCTCGAAATCGTCCATCCCCAGCCCTACAGCCTCGATACCATCCACGTCATTGGCGGCATCGTCAGCGTCTACCGCAATTTCCAGAACCTGCTCGACTACAGCGAGCGCGA
>JAZJYP010000079.1:0-24910 GCA_040390345.1 Pseudomonadota bacterium
ATGCCGGGATCGTGGTCGAAGTTGTAGGAACCTTTGCTGCCGTCGTCGTACTGCACGTCCACCGTCCACACCTTGGTGGCCGTCGCTTTTTCCTGTACTTTCTTGCCGGCGTAAGCACCGCCGACCGCGCCGGCCACCGTGGCCACGTCGCGCCCGCGGCCGCCGCCCACCTGGTGGCCCAGCAGGGCACCGGCTGCGCCGCCGGCGATCAGGCCCAGCGCGCCGCCTTCACCGTCTTTCTCTTTCATGTGCACGGCCGTCACCTTGCCGCATTCGAGGCAGGCGCCGGCGTGCTTGCTCGCCGCTGCCAGCGTGGCCTTGGCCGCGGATAGGGCCTTGGTGTTTTCGGCCTTGGCGTCGCGCAGGCATTGCATGCGCTTGGACGAATCGCTTTCGTCGGCGCAGATTTTCTTGTCGTCGGCATAGCGCGTCGTCGCGGCCTTGCTGTCGATGGCGTATTGTTCTTTCGGCGTCGTGGCTTGCGCCGTGACGGACAGGCCGGCCAGCACGATGGCCAGCAGCGTTGGGCGTGGTGCCATGGTTACTCTCCAAAAAAGGTATCATTCCCCGAGGGATGGGTTTTCATTGTAAACGAACTTGCGAATTGGCAACGTCATGAATCGTGCGCGGCAATCTGGGTGTGTGGCGTTTTGTGCCATGCTGCTGCTGGCAGCCTGCGGCGGCGGTGGCGCCAGCAGCCCCGTGGCGGTCACGCCGGTGACGCCGCCCGTCGTCGTACCCGTCACGCCCACCTCCTGCCCGGTCACCATCGTGGCCGATACCAATGTCGATGGCGGCAAGACCGCCGGCGCCAGCGCCATGCCCTGCGCCGGCGCCACCCTCGCCGACATCAGCTGGAGCCAGGTCAGCGGCCCGGCCGTGACCCTGCTGGCCAACCACGAGGCCAGCGTCGCTTTCGAATCGGCCAGCGCCGGTGTCGTGCGCCTGAAGGTCGATGTCGTCTACACCAGCGGCATCAGCGCCAGCGCCATGGCGGACATCAATGTCGGCCCGGTGCCGGTAGCCAGCTACGTGACGGTGCGGGCCGACCATTCGGTGCGCGCGGGCGTGCAGACCTCGCTGCGCGCCTGGCCAGTGCTCGTTGGCGCCGACACCTTGACCTCGATCGTCTGGAGCCAGGTCGCCGGCCCCACGGTGGCCATCGACAGCACCGACCAGCGCCTGCTCACCTTCACGGTCCCGCGCGTGACCGAGCCCACCATCCTCACCTTCCGCGCCGTACTCTCGACCAGCAGCGGGCGCGTGGACCAGGACGACGCCACCGTCTACGTGGAGCCGCAAACGGCGCCATCGGGCGCCCTGTTCGACGGCGTCGCGCGCGTGCACGCCTACCGCCAGGCCAGCCCCTACGCAGCGGCGCTGGCACGCTGCAGCTACGATATCGGCATCTACTACACGGACTCGGTGCGCAACAACTTCTGCCCCACCTCGACCTTGCCCCTGCTCGAGCACGACGCCGGCGCGGGCGCCACACCCAGCGTGGCCCAGATCATGGACCGGGTGCTGGTGTCGCACGACTTCCTCGGCGCGAACTTCGAAGCCTTCCTGCAAACCCGGGACGTCAATGGCGACTTCCGCCGCATGCTCGCCGCCGTCACCACCATCGTGATCGGCTCGCATGTGCGGCCCAGCTACTACTATTCGGCCACCGGCGCCATCTACCTCGACGCCGGCAACCTGTGGCTCACGCCCGAGCAGCGCGACGTCGTCACCGAAGTGCCGGATTACCGCCTGGCCTATGCTGATGCACTCAACTTCAGCAGCTGGGGGCGCCAGGTCAAGAACAACGACTATGCCAACCGCAGCTTCCCGGTGCTCTCGCGCCTGTCGCGCAATAATGACGACCTGATCTTCACGCTCGGCAAACTGCTGTACCACGAACTGTCCCACGCGGGCGACTTCATCCCGCCGGCCAACCGCAACCTCGACCCCGCTTTGTCCGTGTGGGGCAATGTGTCAGGCCGCATCGGCGCACGCACCCTGGTGTCGGACGCGCTGGCCAACCAGTATCCGCTGACCTCGCGCGAGTGGAAGGGCCTGGGCCAGGTGCTTTACCAGGGCGCCACCGCCAACGCCGTGCAAAAGGCTTACACGGCGACCCAGGTGGGCGCCTTCTTCGCCGCCGACGTGGCCTCGGACGACTATGCCTATTCGATCGCGGGCAGCGACAATTCGCGCGAAGACCTGGCCATGCTGATGGAAGAATTCATGATGGGCTACCGCCACGGCGTGCAATACGATGGCGCCTATGCCGACAAATACCCGGACGGTACTGCCGGCGATGCGATCCTGGTGCGTTGGGGCGAGCGTGGCCGCATCGCCGAACCGGGCGTCAAGCCACGCATCAAGCTGGTGCTGGGGCGCGTCGCGCCATGGATCGATCCGGCCACGGTTGACACGCTCGCCGCGCCCATCCTGTTTGCGCCTGGCGTGAGCTGGAACGCCAGCCTGGTGCAGGGCACGGGCACCAGCCGCGCGCGCCGCGTGCCGCTCTCCGACGTTGAACGGGCCGAACGCTTGCGCGAAGAACTCAAGCCCCAGCCGGGACGCGTACTGGCGCCTCCAGCACGTTGACCGTGTAGCCCTTGAGGGCGCTGCGGAACAGGGTGCGCGTGATGGCCAGCTTGATCGTCTCGCCGGCCATCTCGAACGAACGCGCTACCAGCGACTCCTGCCGCGCCAGCCGGTAGCCCGCCGCCTCAAAACGCTGCAGCGGCGCTTCGGACAAGCCGGCGAATTCGGCGCCCAGCTTGTTCACCTGCTTGGTCAGCTTGCGCCCGTAGCGCGCCATGAAGGTGCGCGTGACCAGGTCGCAGATCAGCGTGTGGCCGGGGTAGGCCGCCAGCAGCGCCTGCAGCGTGTCGCGCGTCTGCTCTTCGTCGAGGTACATCGACACGCCTTCCATCACTACCACCACGGGCGGCGCCGCCAGCGGCAGGCGGTCGGCCAGGCGCTCCTGGGCGAACTCGATGGCGATGCGCGCCAGGCTGTTGGGACAGTCCGACGCCGGCAACACCGCTTCCTTGTGGGCGATCACGGCCGGTTCATCGATTTCGGTCCAGTGGCCGCCGTCAAGACGGAAGGCGCGCGTGTCGAATCCAGCGCCCACCAGGATCACGGAAGTGTCCGGATCGGCCGCCAGGCGCGCGCGCAGCAAGTCGTCGATCAGGCGGTGGCGCACGACGATGCTGGCACGTTGGCGGCCCTGGCGCCTGAACAGGGCCAGCACGCGGCGTGCATGGTCGTTGATGAAGCGTTCGGCGTAGATGTCGCCGCACACGGGAAAGGGCAGGGCGGCATCAAGGGCGCGCGCGCCGCAGGTCAGGAAGGCGGTATCGGAAACGGGATTCATGGCGCGACCTTACGTGGATCGCGCCAGCGCGTCAATCGTCAGTGCAGCTTTGGCAGGAAGTTGCCCGGCAAGATGCCAAAGGCCGCCAGGATGATGCAAATTAGCATGATCGTAAACAGTACCTGGACGATCACGCCGACCGGATGGGGCAGGGGCAGCAGGCTGACCAGCCACCAGATCAGGCCGAAGACGACCAGGTAAATGGTCAGGTCGATGAGGACGTTCATGGCATTCTCCACGACGCAGCCGCAGGCGGTTGCCGTGCGGTCTCGTCGCTTGCAGCATGCGCCGGGAAGGCTGAGCATTCTGTTCGCTGACGAACACCGGGGCAATGCTACTATGTGACGCGTCCGACTTTCGTGAAAGGTACGTCCATGCCCGCAGTCTTGCTTCGCATCCTCGGTGGCGCCGCCGCCGCGGCCACCTTGTCGGCCCAGGCGGCCACCATCACCTCGGTCGACCTGGCGCGCCCCGACGGCAACCGCCACTTCCTGATGGCCACGCCCGACCAGGCGGCGACGGGCAAGCGCCCGCTCGTCATCGTGCTGCACGGCCACGCCGGCTCGGCGCGCCAGGTGTTCGGCAAGGAATACATCAATGCGCCAATGCAAGTCTGGCTCGAGGTGGCCGACCGCGACAATGTGCTCGTCATCGCCCCCGACGGCGCGCGCGGCAGCGACGAAAAACGCGGCTGGAACGATTGCCGCGGCGACGCCAGCACCAATCCCCACACCGACGATGTCGGCTTCATCGGCGCCATCATCGACAAGGCCATTGCCGAACACAGTGCCGACCCGTCCCGCGTCTATGTGATGGGCACTTCGAATGGCGGCGGCATGGTGCTGCGCCTGGCCGCCGAAATGGCGCCGCGCCTGGCCGGTGCCGCCGCCATCGCTGCCACCTGGCCCGCCAAGAGCCTGTGCGCTGCGCCCCAGCTGCCCGTGCCCCTGCTGCTGGTGCACGGCACGGCCGACAAGATCGCCCCGTTTGGCGGCGGCGAAGTGGGCCACTTCCTGCTGCGCGGCCGCGGCTCGGCCATCAGCGCCGTCGATACCGTGGCCCTGTGGCGCGCGGCAGCCAAGCTGCCCCCAAGCTCGGTCGACACTGTGTTCCTGCATCGCGACGCGGGCGACCACACGCGCGCCACGCGCTATGTATGGGGCCTGGACCCGCACCAGGTCCAGGTCGAATTCATCAAGGTGGAAAACGGCGGCCACAGCGAGCCGAGCATCCGCCGCCGCATGCAGTGGGTCGTCACCGCCCTGGTAGGTGCCCAGAATGGCGATGTCGAGACGGTCGAGGAGGCCTGGAGCTTCTTCAAGGACAAGCGCGCGAGCACGGCCCCATGAGCGCAGCCCTGCGCCTGAAGCTGGGCGACGAACGCCTTGCCGTGGTGCGGCTCGATCCCGAGTCCGACATCCCGGCGTGGGCGCTGGTGCGCTCGCATTTCAGTTCGATCTCGCGCACCCCCGACGAACTGTCCATCGTCTGCGATGAAAGCCAGGTGCCTGACGGTGCACGCATCGAAGGCGGCTGGCGCGCGCTGAAGGTGGAGGGTCCGCTCGACTTCGGCCTGACCGGCATCCTCGCCGCCATCGCCGACCCGCTGGCGCGCGCGGGCGTGTCCATCTTCGCCATTTCCACTTTCGACACCGACTACGTGCTGGTCAAGGACGACAAGGTCAATGTGGCGCTGGCTGCCCTGTGCGCGGCCGGCCATTTTGTCGCCGCCTGAAGGAGCACAGAGCATGAAAAAACTCGACGACTTGTCCCAGGAATTACTGGGCGTCCCTTACGAGAAGCTCGACCCGCGCAGCCAGCGCGTGCTGCAACAGACGGCGGGGCGCAAGCACATCGCCAAGAACACGGCCCAGGCCCAGGACGACGAGATCACCTTCGGCCAGCGCGCCGCCGACGCCGTCGCCAGTTTCGGCGGATCCTGGACCTTCATCGGCCTGTTTGCGGCCGTGCTGGTGGCCTGGGTAGTGCTCAATGCCGTGCTGCTGGCGCGCAATGGCCACAGCTTCGATCCCTATCCCTACATTCTGCTCAACCTGTTCCTGTCGATGCTCGCCTCGATCCAGGCGCCGATCATGCTGATGTCGCAAAACCGCCAGTCCCAGAAGGACCGCTACAACGCCGAGCATGACTACGAGGTGAATCTGAAGGCCGAGCTCGAAATCATGCTGCTCCACAAAAAGGTCGATGAACTGCGTGAAAAGCAATGGACCGACCTGCTCGCGATCCAGAAGGAACAACTGGCCTTGCTGACGAAGCTGGCCAAGCAGGGTGGGCACATGTGCCCACGCAACGGCAATGTCGACATTGGGGCGGATCCGGCACCCGGGTCGGCACGCAGCGCTATTTGACGGCGATCCGCACACCATCTGGCGTGCGGATGATAGCTTTGGCGGCCAGCAATTCCTCCGGCGTGCTCTGCACAAGCGGCGCCGCCGGTAGCGCTACCTTGTCGCGATCGGAAAACAGGGGCCAGAATAATTGCACCGTCATCGATTCGACCTTCACACCGAGTGGCAGGCCAAAGGCATCCTGCGCCCGCCCCGGCATGCCGCTATGGGTACCGTGCAAGCGGTCCCATATGCACAGAACGTTGCCATAGTTGGAATTGGCGTTGCCGAAGCGGCCAATGCCGTGGTGGCGGTGGTGAAAATCCTGCAGCGCAAAGAGTCGTTCCGCCAGGTTCAGTAGCGCCCGGCCGGCTGCGCACCGTCGCAGCCACAGGTCCCAACGTGTGCCCGTGTGCTGCAGGTAGACGACGAGCAACTTGATTCCCACCGCAATGGCCCCGGCTGTTTCCTGGCCGGTAAACACGAGCACCGGTGCCATTAGGTTGACGGGCAACAGGAAATAATAAAACATATTTTCCCGCACACCCATCACGACGTTCATATGCACGGGAATGTGGTGCGGCTTGTGCAGCTGCCACAGCACGCGATGCTTGTGCGCCAGGCGGTGCAGCCAGTAATTGCCGTAGTCATCAAGGAGCATGGCCAGCGTTGCGGCCAGCAGCACGCTGCTGCCCTCGAAGCAGTTCTTCAGGGCAGGGAAGAAGTGCTTCATCACGAACATGATCAGGGCAAACGGCAAGGCGCGCACGGTGAATGCCAGCAGCATGGCGGCGATACTGACGCCCAACTCGTTCATGCTCAGCGCGCGCGGTTTGCGGAATTCGCCCAGCGCGATATCGAGCAGCAGCAAGGCGAAAAAGAAAGCAAATCCGATTCCCATTGCATCTCCCTAGAAGTTGGCGGACTGTGCAGCGTCCGTGCTGGTTTCAATGAAAAACACTTTTTTTCCCGCAACCTTGTAGGGGTTGACGCTGACTACAACGGGTATGCGCGCCACGACGCCCGCAAAGCCGTGCGTGCCCCCATTGAATTGCAAGTACCCAGCATCGCCGACGCCGGCATTAGTCTGGAACTGCACGGTCGCCTTGCCGCCGTCGGTCGCACTCAGGAGGCATTGGCCGCTGCCTTCGACCACGCGCTGGCCCGCCAGCAGGTCCGTGATGGCACAGGCAATATGGAAGCGGATCGTCACAGTGCCGAGGGACAGCTTGCCCGCCCCTTCCAATGCCAGCGCCAGCTCGGCCTGGCCGTCGGGCCGCGCCGTGATGGACTGGCTGGTCATGGCGGCGCCTGCCTCGATGGCCGGGGGTGTCCCGGCGCCACGCGCTGGGATCGCCAGCGCGGCGAGCAATACCGTGGCGGCGATGGCTTGGGTGTTTGCGATCATGATGCACTGTCCTTTCAAACAGGCTGGGCCGCCAGATAGCGGCGGTCCAGGAAACGGTCAAAATGAATTTGCGCGGCGTCGGCCTTGCCAGCCAGGTGATGCAGCAGGTGGTCGACCATCGCCGGAGGACCGCAGAAGTAGAAACTGCTGAGGGCAGGATCGCAGAAGCTCGCCAGGTGGTCGGCAACCATGCCTGTCAGGCCGTCCCAGCCGGAGCCGGCCGCTTCGTCCGACAGTACCGGCACCAGCAGCAACCTGCCGTGCCCGCGCCAGCTGGTTTGCAAGCGCGCCAGTTCCTCCTGGAAGTACAAGTCGGCACGCGTGCGGGCGCCCAGGAACAGGGTCACGTCCGGCGCCTGCGGGTCATCACTCAAAGACGCGAGCATCGCGTAAAGCGGCGCCAGGCCGCTGCCGCCAGCCACGCAGACCATCGGGCGTGCGCGGCCATGGACGTGGAAGTCGCCCAGCGGCCCGGTCAGTGCGACAGTCGTACCGACCCGGCTTTCGCCAAACAGCCATTCGGTGAATGCCCCCCCAGGCACTTTGCGGATATGGAACTGCACACGCGCTTGCGCCAGCTCGCTCGGCGCGGCGGCAAACGAGTAGCAGCGCGGTGCCAGCGCCAGCACGGGATGGCCCGGCACCGTCAGTTGCGCGTACTGCCCGGCTGTGTAGCGCAGCGGCGCCGCAAGCGCCAGCGTGACCAGGGTAATGTCATGGTTGAGCCACCTGATGTCCTCGATCACGCCCTGGGTCGACAAGAGCGGGCAGGCCGCGCTTGCCGGCGACAGGCCCGGCACCTCCAGCACCACATCGCTGAGGGCGACGCACTGGCAGGCGAGCAGATAGCCCTTGCCAAGCGCCTGCCCGTCCACGTGCTGCGATATGTCCTTTTTCAACTGCACCTCGCCACGCACCAGGCGGCTGCGGCAGGCGCCGCATTCCCCGACCAGGCACAGGTGCGGCATGTTAAAGCCGGCACGCAAGCCCGCACTCAGCAGCGTCTCGCCGCTCGCCATTGCAGTGTCCTGCCCGGTGCCCTCAATCTGCAATTGCAGCTGCGTCGTCATCGCGCGCCCTTTTCTGATATGTCGTGAGCGGCTATTTTGGGCAAGACCTGGCAATAAATCCAATGCATTCATTGATCAATATTGATAACATGAATGCATTGGAGCGGGAGGATTGATGAACTTTAAACACTTGCGCCACATCGTCACCCTAGCCGATATGCGCAATTTCGCCCGGGCGGCGGGCAAACTGCACATCAGCCAGCCGGCGCTGACGCGCAGCATCCAGGCGGTGGAAGCGGCCTGGGGCTTGCGCCTGTTCGATCGCGGCACCGTGGAAGTGACGTTGACACCGGCAGGCCAGTTCATGCTCGAGCGCGCGCGCCGGCTGCTGTTCGACGGGCACTGCCTCGAGCGCGACCTGGCCTTGTACCGCAACCGCATCATGGGCGACGTGGCGTTTGGCGTTGGGCCGACCCCGGCGTCAAGTTTCCTGGCCGGCGTGTTAACGGCCGCCATCAACGAACACGCCGGCATTGCCTTTCGTGTCGCCGTAGGAAACTGGGAGTTATTGCTCAGTCAGCTGCGCAGCGAAGAGATCGAATTTTTCGTCGCCGATATACGCGATTTGCCGGCGAATGCAGAACTGCACATCCTTCCATTCCGCAGTGAGGCGGGCGGATTTTATGTGCGCACCGGGCATCCGCTCGCCAGCGGCGGCGAGATCGATTTTGAGCGCCTGTGGGCCTATGGCGTCGCGTCGGTGCGCATGCCCGCCGCCGTGGCGCGACTGCTCAGCCGAATGCAAGGGCCGGACGAAGCCGACGCGCTGCGCATTCGTCTAGAATGCGACGATGTCGGTACGCTGATTCGCGTGGCACAGGGTACCGACCTGGTGCTCGCTGCCGTGCACGTGAGCGTGGCCCAAGCGCTGGCCAAGGGGGACTTGCAGCAATTGGCCGTAGCGCAGATGCCCGAGGTATCGACCGAGATGGGTATTGTCACCTTGCGCGGGCGGGCCTTGTCGCCGATGGCTGACTACCTGGTCGAGTACCTGCAGCGCATGGCGTAACGTGGGATAGTTCAGGCGCCAACGGCGTTCGCTCCAAATGAGTGTAAAAAATAAGGAGTCCACCATGCACATTCGACAGTTCTTTGCGCTGCTTGTACTATGCGCGAGCCACGCGGTTGCCGTTGCCCAATCCAATCCGGTCAAAGAAATCGAAGCTGTGGAACACGCGAGGATGGCGGCTGTTGAGCGGCGCGATGCGGATGCTGCCGCCCGCTTTTTAACCGAAGATTTTGCATCCACGAACGCGCAAGGCCGATTTCTGAGCCGGCAGCAGTATCTTGACGCGATGCGAGCCAACCCTTCACCGATCAAAATGCACCACGACGAAGTGCTGGTGCGCGTGCACGGTGACTTTGCCGTCGTTACCGGTCGCAGCATCATTTCGCAGGCCGACGGAAAGACGCTTGCGCCCACCCGTTATACGCACGTCTATATCCGGCAGGGGAATGAATGGAAGATGATGACGATGCAAAATTCTCCCGTTGCAGCACAATGAGCCCAAGTGTCGATCAGTGTTCTTCGTGAATGCGCTTAATCAGCCAGTAGCAGACAATCGAAGCCGCAATGTGTAGACATCCTAAAATGGAGCAATCATGAACAAAACCGCACTTATGAGCGGCATCGAAGCCTGGTATAAGGGACGGTGTGACGGCGATTGGGAACACAGCTATGGAGTATCAATCACGACGCTGGACAATCCTGGCTGGCTTGTGGAAATCGATCTGGTCGAAACGTCCTGGAGCGATGTGACCACGCGTTTCTTGCGTAATGAACGCACCGATTCAGATTGGGTTCAGTTTGAGGTAAAGGACGGTAGGTTCGTGGGAAGCGGCGGCGTTGCCAACCTCGGAGAAATACTGCAGACTTTCCTTCAGATTGTTGAATCTGCCGACTGGTGTGATGGGGCACTTTGACATGCGCGAAAGCCAACTGCTGCGAGCGGCAAGAAGCCGCCCTTCAAAGCTGAGAGCAGGAATTAATGAAGAACTCGATGAGAATAATTTTGTTCCTTTTGATGGCGTTTCTGGCTCATACCTCACGGGCCGACGCACCTATCAAGTGCAGCGCCAAAGGGAATCAATTGGAGTTAAACGCTTGCGCTAGTGATGACTTTGCGCGCACAGATACAGAGCTAAATAGAACGTATCAGTTACTGCTAAAGGAGATGGCCGACGAACCGCTATTTATTAAGAAACTTCGTGTGGCCCAGAATGCTTGGCTGGTGTTTCGTGACGCAGACCTCGACGCCCGTTTTTCATGTCCTGAAGACGATGTAAGTCGATGCTGGGGCAGCATGTACCCGATGTCTTTCCTAGCACGTAAGACGGCGCTGACTAAAGAAAGAATCAGGCAGCTTCAGCAGATTTTGAAGGACGGCATTGGGCAGTAGCGGTATTGTTTATTAAAAAAGCGACCGTACGCTGTCGGCCAACAGCGGCCATTTTCAGAATTTTGTTTAGTTGAATCCATGTCCACGTCAGATGTGATTTTTTATTCTTCGTTCGCAATCACGTTGGGGCTATCCTCAATGATATATGTCCGCGCCCGCGCAGGCATTGCCCACGGTAGAGATCGGAAGGAGTGCTCTAACCAATTTACAATCGGTACCATCGTGGCCGGATTCGTATCTGGGTTTCTAATATATTTCGGAGTGCTGCACGCCTTGGATGCAGTTGGCTATCGGGTGAATGTGGGACATGGCGAGGTCCTGATTGCTGCACCTTTCTTCAATCTGATACTTGGGCTCGCATTGGGACTGGTTGGCAGAATTCCTCTCCAATGGGACCCAGTAAATTGGTAGATCATTGCGACGGTGTTCGGCCAGCAGTGGTAACACGATTTCATTCATTTCACGCATAGAAATACGGAGCATATGGGTACTTATGGGACAAGGCTTTTCCACGACGACACTGCGCACGACGTACGAGATGAGTTCCTAGCTCTGCTCCGGCAAGGTCATTCACCTGAAGAGTCGGTAAATGTGCTTTTCACCCAATGGTCTTCGTCAATTGATGACACCGACGACGGCCCCATTTTTTGGTTGGCACTAGCCGCGACACAATGCGAGTACGGCTGTTTGCAGCCAGAAGTGAGGCAGCGCGCGATGGCGATCATTGACGACGGTTCAGATTTGGCGCGGTGGTCTGGAAAGCAGTTTGAGTCGCGGCGCGAGTATTGGCGAGGTTGCGGACAAAGTTACTCGGCCCGCAACCTAAACCCAGGCGCCCCAGAAAGGCTAAGGAGACTGAACCGCTACCTTGTCTTGAGGCGTTATCTCTTGATGGACGCGGCAAGGCGGTAGCATTCAGTATGCCTGGTGCCGATTTTATGCAGGTATGTGTTGAGCGCGAAGTGGAAGAATCACGCGGTGGCGGAAGCGTGTTCGTTGCATCTTGCGCCTTTGATGACGTGGAATTGGATTGGATGCCAGGACCCAGGTTGCGCATCACCTATCCAGCACGGGCAGTAGTGCAACAGCAGGCCAGCCGGCATTTTTTCTGTGGAGAGATCATTCCAATCGTCTATCGGATGAGGGAATAAGAGCGAGATCGCCGGGGCAACGGCTTCTAGCCTTCTCGTCTCTACTGTCCGCCAACGACTGCGGATTCAACCGCTGTGGGGAGAACCCGAACCCTTGCGATCGCTACCTTAACTTTGAAAGTGCTGATGAAAAAGAAAAATTTATTGTTCGCCTTGGCGTTGGCCATGATGAGCAGCGCCCATGCCGGTTTCGAGGAAAGTGTTAAAGCCCTTCAGGCGCGGGACTTCAAGACCGGCATCGACGAGGCGCGCAAGATCGCCGATGCGGGTGATCCGCGTGGTTTCTTCTTATTGGGCGTGGCCTACCACGACGGCCTCGGGATGCCTGCCGATGCGGTGCAATCGTATGCGATGTTCGAACGGGCCGCACAGGGTGGCGTGCGGGCGGCGCCGGGCAAGCTGGCGTGGGCGCGCATGCGCGGCGATGGAACCGACAAGGACCTGGGCAAGGCCCTGGCCTTCGCACGCGCTGCCGTGCAGATGCAGGATCCCGAGGGTATGTTCCTGGTCTATGTGATCCTGCACAACGATGCACTTGGATTTACCGATGCCAATGGCCGCACCAATTCGGTCAAGTACGAGCAACTGGCCGCGCGCACACTGCTGGAGCGCACGCTGGACGTGGAAGCGCAGGACAATTTGTACCGCGCTGCCATGGCGGGCTTGCCGTCGGCATTGACGCTGCTCGCGGCCAATCTCGGTGGCGTCGTGGGGGAAGGCAATCGGGCGAAAATGCTGGCCTTGATGGGCAAGCTGCCAGGACAGAAGATGCAGGCATTGCAGGCCTATGAAGGCATCGCGCGGCATATGGAAGCCCTGGGCCCGACGATGGCGACGCCCCAGGTGTTCGTCGATGCACAAAAATCGCAAACGATCGCGGCAGGCTTGCTCGCCTGCGGCACGAACGCTGCCGCGCAGACGGCGCCGGCCCAGGTGGTGGCAACGGCAATCAGCAAGCCGCTGGTCGATTCGCGTTACCTGCCCAGCAAGGTGCCGGGCTTCGAGCAGGCGTTCCTGGTTGCGGGCAATTGGGAGGAAGACTGGACCTACACGGCTTGCAATAACAAGGTTGTGTTGCACATCAGTTTCATCGCCGACGGCATGGGTGGCGCGCGTTTCAGTTCCAAGCTGATGGGCAAGGATATTCCGCGCTGAAGTGTCAGCGGGCCAGGCGGCGTAGAATGCAGTGAGAGATTGGAGAATGCCATGAAGAATTTACCTGCCATCTTTCTGCTTGCCATTGGAAGCTTGTCGGCAAGCCACCTTGCTGCGGCCCAGGACGCTGCACCGATCACGCCGTATGAAGCGGTCAAGCAGGCCGCCAGCAAGCCGGTTGCCGGCGTCAACGGCGTGTTTGAAGTGCACGTGCTCAGCAGCGCGGAGCAGCATGGTTATGTGTTGCTCAATTCCGAACCGGCGATGCGCGACGCGCGCAACCTGACGATTTCGCTCTCGCCCGATGTGGCCTTTCAGCTTGAGCACCAGCTAGGCGGCAATCCCCGCTACGCCCTCAAGGGCAAGACCCTGATGGTGACCGGCGTCGCGCGCCAGGTGACGACGCACCGCAGCCATGGCGAGCGCCACCAGACGGTTGTCGCGGTGACGGATCCAGCGCAGATCCGCATCACCGACTAGCCTTAGGCCAGCGAGAGCTGGTGCGGGCGGACCAGCATGTGCCAGTCCTGGTGCTCATCGAGGATCAGGGTCAGTGCGTCGGCGACGCAGGCGCGCATCTGTTCAACGGAGTCGGCGCCGCGGTCGAGCAGGGCGGCGGCGCTGGCCATTTCCTGTTCCAGCCGGCGCGAGCGGTGCTCGAGGCGGAACGATTCCGATTGCGCCAGCGCGCCATGCAGCGAGCCACCCAGGGCCGGGAAAAATGTCGTCAGGCCCGTCAGCCAGGCCGCGTGTACAAACAGGTGGGCGAGTGCCCCCGCAGCGGTCAGGGCGAACAGTGCGGCCGTGAGCCCATGGATGCGGTGCTGCAGGGCGTGTTCGCGCTGGTAGACCTGGTGGTGGTAGTAGCGCTGCCCGTGCAGCACGGCGGCGGCCCAGCGCGCATAGGCGGGCGCGAAGGCAGGATCTTTCCACAAGTCCGGCACCAGTTCGCGCGCCAGCGCCTCGTTGGCGCGGCACAGGTCCTCCAGCGCAGGCAGGGTCTGCAAGTCCTTGCCCGGTTCAAAGGTGCGCACATACCAGTTGGCCGCCGCCCCATCTTTGCCAAAATCGACCAGCGGCGCCAATAGCGGCAGGTACCAGGCCAGTTCGGCTTGGGTGCGCGCCGCCAGCCACTGTGCTTGCCAGTCCGAGCGGCGGCCGCGCCAGTACAGCAGCGCCACCGCGCCGATGGTGGCGATTTCGGCCACGCCAAAGGCGCCCGCCCAGGCGTGCCAAGGATGCGTTGCCTGGTCCCAGCCCAAGGCGATCGGCAGGATGCCGCACAGCACCGCGAAGGCACTGAGCAGGAAGATCATCCAGTAGGCGCTGCGGTAGCGGTGGCCGTAGCGCAGCGCCTCGGCGTTGAACGCGGCGTGGACGGCGCGTAGCGCGTCGATCAGCGGCGCCAGTTGCGGTGGCGGCGATGCTTTCGGCGGCAGCGCCGGATGCGGCAGGTGCACGCGCCACAGCAGCACGCGGCGCATCGCTTCGTGGAAATGGAGTGGCTGGGTGTTCATGGCAAAAGCTCGTAATAGCGGTTGAACAGGTCGGCGGCCACCACGCCCAGGGTGCCATCGTCGTAATTGACCAGCCAGTCGCCGGGCCGGCCGTGCAGCAGCGTGCCGCTGTCGTCGAGGGCGACGCTGAAGGACTGGCCGACGCAATGGGCGATGACGGTATTGGGCGCGCTGACGTAGCTGCCCGGCTGGCCGGCCGGCAGCGGCGGCACCGGGTGGTAGCGCTGGCCAAAGCGCGCGGCGCTCACGCGCCAGGTTTCGCCGTCGATGCCGGTGACGATGGCGTCGCCTGCGTGGGCCAGCACCGTGCCTTCCAGGCTGTGGACGGGCGTGGTGTGCGCGGCAAAACTCACCTGCACGCACACCTCGCGCTTGCGGGCGGGCTGGCCGGGGTAGGCGGGCAGCGCGGCATCGAGATCCTGGCCGCGTTGCAGCGTCAGTTCACCGCCCATGGCTGGCCTCCTTTTGCATCCAGCCGCGCCACAACACAACGCTACGCGTGCCGCGCATCTCGGGCGCCAGCGTGTCGATTTCGTGCAGTGCCTGCGCGAGCAGGCCGGCCGCATGTGCCGGTTCGGCCAGCGCCCGCGCATACAGTGCTTGCGCATACTCGAACTGGTAGCTGGCGTCGCCTTTGAGCTGCAGCTTGCGATGCAGTTCGAAGACCGATTTGAGCATGTCCAGGGCTGCTGCGTGCCGGCCCTGGCCTGCCAGGCCGATGGCGTGCAGCGTCTGCACCTCGGCAACATCGCGGCGGAACCATTCCTTCAGGTCGACCGCTTTTGCATGCGCCGCGACGGCTGGGTAGTCCTGTCGTCGCAGTGCAAGCTGGCCCAGCCGAAACTGCGCAAAGTCCACCGGGTAGCTTTCAGTGTAGTTCGCTTTGCCGTCGATCACGGCGGTAAGCATGCGCTCCGCCTCCTTGAGGTCGCCGCGAATGATCGCCAGGTTGGCGTCGAGCGTTGACTGGTAGGCCTGCGTGTCGACCGCGGCTCTGCCCTTGAAAGCTTGCTTGTGCTTTAAAAGGCTGTGGGCAAGGCGCACATGCTCGCTGGCTTGCCCGTCGTCGCCCAGTTCGGTGGCCCAGAGGGCATTGTCGCTGGCACTGTTGGTAAGGTTGCCAGCGGCGAGTGGCGTCATTTTCACCTGGTCTGGCCAGGCCGTTGCCTCTTGCCCGGCCTTGAGCGCTGCGCGCACTTGGCCCAGGGCGTACAAGGCCTGGGCGATGAATTTCTTGTCCACTTGCAGATTGAGCTGGACGCGCGAATTGTTTGGGTCGCCTTCCATGATCTTGGTGTGGTCGGTTGAGGAAATGCGCGACAGGCGCAGCCGTTCCCCGGGCGCCTGTTCGCCCTTGCTGCCGAGCGCTTCGACTTGGATGCCCGCCAGCATGGCCCGCGCGGTGATCGCATCGCGGCGCGAGGGATGGCTGGCGACGAGCTGATTGGCCAGCGTCATGGCGTCAGCGCCCCTCGTGTTTGCCTCGGCAAAGCGGTCCATATCGGCGAGCACGGCAACGCTCCACCCGGCCGCATCGAGATACAGCGATGCCGCCGCCACATTGGCCGGGCTGGTATTGGCATACGGCCGCAACAGGGCGCGCGCCTCGTCCAGGCTGGCCAAGGCTGCTTCAAATTGACGCAGCTTGCGCTGGGCATAGCCTAGCCGGGTCGCCGCCAGCGCGCGTGTGCGCTGCATCGACGGCAAGGACTGGATCTGTGGCGCCGCGGCGGCGCATGCACGGACGGCTTCGTCGCTGAGTGCGCGCGCTTCGGCGAATTCGCCTTTCACGGTGTGGGTATTCGAGCGCCAGGTCAAGGCCAGGGCCAGGCTGGTGAGCGTGCGTTCCGAATTGTCGCCGCCGGCGTGCAACCGGCGCAAGGTCGCGATGGCCTGGTCCAACGTCGGGATGGCGCTATCGAGCTGGCCAAGCCGTTCGCGTGCGCCGCCCAGGCGCATTTGCGCGGTGGCGCGATTGCGTTCGCTTTCCGGCGTCAGCGCGCTGGCGGGCAGGGCGTCGTAATACCTGACGGCGCGCTCGGCGATGCTGGCAAGTAGTTCGAGCCGGCCCTGCGGCTCGAGTTCGGCCTGGAAGTCTTCGAGCAGGAAGCTGACCAGGTTTTCGGCCTGGCCGCGCGCCTGCTGGGAGACGTCTCGTGTGGCCGCCGCCGTTTGCTCGGCCTGCTGCGCGCGCTGTGCGCTGGCATAGCCATAGGCCGCACCGCCAATCGCGCCGGCCGTGAGCAAGCCGCAGACGAGGACCATCTGGCGCGCCCGCTTGAGCTGCCGTCGCGTCTGCAGCGCCAGTTCGGCATCCTCGGCGCGCTGGCGCTCGCTCGCTTCGAGCGCTTCGCGTTCATGGCGCAGCGCCGCGCTGGCACTGACGACGCCGCACAGCACATCGTGCGTCAGTTCCACGCGCCGCACGTCGAGCCGCTCTTCGATGCGCAGCAGGCGCCGGTCGACCAGGATGGCCAGGGCGCCGGGAGCGGCACCAGCGGCGGCGAAGGCGGCCAGCACCCGTTCAGCGGCGACGTTTTCGCGGTAGCCCGACTCCGTCAGCAGATGGTCTTCGATGATGCAGCGCACGGCGGACGGCTGGTCGGCCAGGGCGCGCTCGTAGAAGTCCGACAGGATGCTCGCGTGCGAGCCGGCCAGCAGGTCCAGCGTGATGGTGGCGCGCGCGGCGGCGATGCGCTTGTCGTTCAGTTCGCGGCAGATCAGGCTCAACAGGGACGGCTCCACCTGGGCGTGCGCCAGCTCGGCGCCGCCCGCGACGAAACGCACGATCGCCTGCGCGACCTCGTCGTCAACCAGCGCGCCGCCCGGGCCGCGCACGGCGGCCAGTGCCTGCTCGCCCGTCATGGGCGCGAGGCGCATGCGGTTCTGGGTGATGCTGGGCATGGCCGCCTTCAGGCCTTCCAGGTGGGCGAGGTAGTCTTCGCGCAGGGCGATCAGCACGCGGTAATCGGTGCGCGCAAAGTCGAAACGGTCGATGGCGGTGTCGTCTTCCTCCAAGCGCGCCTCGAGCGCGGCCGATGGCCGGTTCTCGACCAGTTCGGCCAGGCTGTCAATGAAGGCGGCGGCACGCCGGCGGCCATCGTCGTCAAGCTGGGCCAGCGTGAACATCTCCTCGAACTGGTCGAAGATCAGCAGCGGCAGCACCGGGGTGCCGTCGGCACCGGTGAGGACATCGTCGCGGTGGTGCAGGAATTCCCACAGCGATTCGTCGGCGCTGGCCACGCCGGCCTGGGACCAATGGCCGGAGGCGGCCGTGGCCTGCATGATTGCCTGCTTGATTTGCCGGTCGGCCGGCGGGGCGTCCGGTCCATAGTCGACGCGCACATAGACCGGGCAGTAGCCCTGCGTGCGCAGGAGCGGCACGATGCCGGCGCGCAGGATCGAGGTCTTGCCCAGACCTGATTGGCCGAACAGCACCGTGAGCAGCTTGCGTTGCACCCGGCGCGCCAGTTCGGCCACTTCTTCTTCGCGGCCATGGAAATAGCTGCGCGTCGCTTCGCTGAAGGAGTCCAGTCCCAGCCAGGGACGCTGGGCATCGACGGCAGCCGGCTGGCCAGGGGTGAAGCGGTCACCGTCCATGCTGATCCTTTCCTTGCTGTGCTGCGGCGATGCCGGCACGCCAAACTTCGACCGGGCGCAATGTGCGCATTTCGGCAGGGAGTGCGGTGATGGTCGCCTGGGCTTCACGCAGCGTGGCGCCGGCATCGTCCGGCGCGCCCAGCGCGTAGGCATATAGCAGGCCGGCCAGGCGCACGCGCTCGGCGTTGTCGTCGACGTTGGTCTTGGCCAGCTCGCGGCTGTGTGCGAGGTCGGCAGCGACGGCCTTGCGCGCTTCGTCCAGGCGCTGCTGGCGCGCCAGTGCCATGGCCAGCCAGGTCGACACGTCGGCGCGGCGCCCCCAGGCCTCGCGCGCGCTGTCGGTGAACCATCCGGTTGGCACTGCCATGGCGGCACGCAAGGACTTTTCGGCGCCGGTAAAGTCCTGGCCGGCGTAGAGCGCCATGCCCTGTAAGGTCAACAAGCCAAAGCGCATGTGATTGAGTTCCAGCGTGTCGGCCGCACTTCCCTTGGCGGCGTCCAATTGCGCCAGGGCCTGGCGGGCAATCGCGGTGGCACCCGCGGCATCGTCGCGATACAGGCTGGCGAGCATGGCGCTGGCGGACCATTGGGCATGCAGCAGCGAACGTTCGATGCCGGAGCAGCCGTCCAGGATGGCTTTCCCCTGTGCGAGTGCGGCGTCACTGGCATTGCGCTCGCCCATGGCCGCCGTGAGTTCGGCCAACGAGTTGGCGGCTTCCGAGGCAACCTGGCGCAGCGACGGTGAGCCCGGTTTCGGGAGGGTCGCTGCCTCAAAGGCCATGCGCCGCACCTGCCTGGCCTGCGCCACCTGGCCTGCGTGGATCAGCATGTCTGCCGCCGTGTTGTGCATGAAGGACAGGTTCCACCACAGGTTGGCGCTGCTCGGGTTGAGCGTGGTGAGGGTGGTGTAATCCTTGCGCGACTGGTCGATTTCCTTGAGCCCACTGGCCAGCTGCATGCTGTCGGCCAGGATCAGGCCCAGGCCATCGGAGGCGTCGGCGTGCGTCTCGAGTGCACGGAAGTGATTGGGTTGCACTGCCAATACCTTCTTGAGCAGGGCAATCGACTGCTGTTGCCGCTCACTGGCTTCGGTGTTGCGGCCCAGGCGATGCAGGGCAAAGGCTCCATAGGTGGTCGCCTCAGCGTAGCCGATGGTGTCGCTGACGTCGCGCAGCGCAAGCGCGCCAAGGCCGGCGAACGTGCTGCGTGCTTCCTCGGCCGCTGCCACACCCTCCTTGACGTGGCCCTCGACGCGGCTACCGAGCATGAACGCCAGGTAGGTCTGCGATTCGGCGTAGCGGCGGCGTGCCTGTTCGCCCGCGCCCGGCGCGTTGGCGTAGGGACCGATGAGGGCGATCGCTTGCTGGAAGTGGGCGACAGCATCGGCAAACTGCAGGCGCGACATATTCGACAGGCCCAGCCCGAACAGGCCATGGGCGGCGGCGCTGGCGGTCGCTTCGCTCCGGTCGCCCGCTGCCATGCGCGCGGTGAGGAGCTGCTGCGCCTGGGTGAACAGGCGGTCGGCAGCGTCCAGCTCGGCCGTGGAACGCAGCGTGATGCCCAGGTCGATCATGGCGTTGGCGCGGTTGCGCTCCGTGTCCGAACCGGGCGGCATGTTCGACAATCCGTTGTAGTAGGCCAGGGTACGCCGCCCCAGTTCGGCCACGACGCTGTGGCGCCCCGATCCCTTGAGTTCGCGCGCGAAGTCTTCGGACAGGTAGCCGATCAGGTTTTCCGCCTGGCCCCGGGCCTGCTCGGCATCGCGGCTGGCCGACACGGCATACAGCGAAGCGCCGATGGCACCCATGCCAAGCAGTGCGCACACCAGCGCGACCTGGCGGGTGCGCACCAGCGTGCGGCGCGTGGCGCGCTCGCGCTCGCGCTGCTCGGCGAGGTTGCGTGCCGTGGCGGCATGGGCTTCGCGCTCCTGGCGCTGGGCGCGGCTGGCGCCGATGACGGCACACAGCACGTCATGGGTCAGTTCGACGCGCCGCACGTCGAGCCGCTCTTCGATGCGCAGCAGGCGCCGGTCCACCAGCGTTGCCAGTGCGCCGCCGTCGGCGCCGGCGGCCGCGAAGGCGCTCAGCACCCGTTCGGCGGCGACGTTTTCACGGTAGCCCGATTCGGTCAGCAGCAGGTCTTCGATGACGTTGCGCACGGCGGGCGGCTGGTCGGCCAGGGCGCGTTGGTAGAAGTCGGACAGGATGCTGGCGTGCGAGCCGGCCAGCAGGTCGAGGGTGATGGCGTCACGGCCGGCGGCGATGCGCTTGTCGTTGAGCTCACGGCAAATCAGGCTCAATAGCGATGGTTCGACCTGGGCGTGGGCCAGTTCGGCGCCGCCAGCGACGAAGCGCACGATGGCCTGCGCCACTTCGTCCGTCACCAGGGCGGCGCCGGGGCCGGTGACGGCGGCCAGCGCTTGCTGGCCCGTCATCGGCGCCAGGCGCATGCGGTTCTGGGTGATGCTGGGCATGGCCCCCTTGAGATTCTCAAGGTGGGCCAGGTAGTCTTCGCGCAATGCGATCAGGACGCGGTAGTCGGTGCGGGCAAAATCGAAGCGGTCGATGGCGCTGTCGTCGTCTTCGAGACGCGCTTCGAGTTCGGCCGACGGGCGGTTTTCCACCAGCTCTGCCAGGCCGGCGATGAAGTCGGCGGCGCGCCGGCGCCCTTCATCGTCGCCCTGCGCCAGCGTGAAGATTTCTTCAAACTGGTCGAAGATCAGCAGGGGCAGGACAGTCGCGCCGGCGGCGTCGCTCAGTACGTCGTCGCGGTGGTGCAGGAACTCCCACAGCGACTCATCATCGCTGGCGATACCTGCGCGCGACCAGCTGCCATGCGCGGTGGCGGCGCGGATCGCCTGCTTGATCTGCGCCGCCGCCGGGGGCGCGTCGGTGCCGTAATCGATACGCACGTACACCGGGCAGTAGCCTTGTTCGCGCAGGCGCGGCACGATGCCGGCGCGCAGGATCGAGGTCTTGCCCAGTCCCGACTGGCCGAACAGCACCGTGAGCAGCTTGCGCTGCACGCGGCGTGCCAGTTCGGCCACTTCCTCTTCGCGCCCGAAGAAGTAGGCGCGCGTGTCCTCGCCGAACGAGGACAGGCCAAGCCAGGGATGCTGCTGGCTGACCGCGGCTGCAGTTCCGTCGGCTCCGCGCGGGGGCGTCATGCTGTGCTACGGGCGTTCAGGCATTCGGCCAGGCGCTGCGCGAAGTCCTGCGTCACCTCGCCGCCGGGCAGGCTGGTGAAGTGCAGGGAGCGGAACTTCTCGGGCACCAGCGCTTCGCCCGCCGTGGTGGCATCGATCGTTACCGGCAGCATGAACAGGGCGCCATCGGCCATATTGCGCGTGCGGTCGATGGCATAGCTCCATTCGCGCCGGAAGTAGGCTTCGTGGCGCGCCTGCGTCGTGGTCGAGATCACGGCGATGAAGTAGGAACAGCGCGCGATATTGCGCGAGATCTTGCGGTCGTAGTCGTCACCGGCTTCAAGCCGATCCATGTCGAACCAGGTGGTGATGCCGGCCGCTTCAAGTCCGGCCTTGATGCGCTGCACCGCAGCGAGGTCCTCGCGCGCGTAGCTGATGAAGACGGCATTGTCGGGCATCTCGCGCGCCGGCGGCAGGAAGCGCTGCGGTCCGCTCGCTTGCGGCACGGCGGCCAGCGCGGGTTGGCGGCGCGCCTGCCAGCGCGTGAACAGTTCGTTCACGAAGGGTGCGGCGCCACTGTAGACCCGGGTGCGCACGCTCACTTGCTGCAAAAAGCCCATCAGGCGCTCGTCGGCCGAGGTGCTGCTGTCGGCCATCACTTCGCCCACGTCGCGCGGATCGGACAGGCGGTGGCGCTTGGCCATGCGCAGGAACAGGCGTGCCAGCCAGTTGCTGAAATTGGAGCCGATGAATAGCAGGTGGTTGTGTTCGAGTTCGTGGAACAGCTTTTCCGGCGCCAGGTGCTCGCTTTGCAGGGCGCAGATATATTCGAGCATGTCTTCGTCGGAGATGACGTAGGTCGGCGAGGCGGACAGGCGGCCCAGCAAGTGGTACAGCGTGGGGCGCTGCATCTGTTCGCGCGCCACGGTCAGGTCGGTGACCCGGTTGGGCGCGTAGGCGAGCACTTCGGTCGACTCGGCGCCGCCAAAGCGCTCCTGGTTGAGCGCCAGTTCCATCAGCGGGTCGAAGGTGGTGCTGACGTAAAGGTCGAAATCGGTGATGCGCGCCAGCTGGCTCAAGGCGCGCGGCGGCGCGAACGTGGTCTCGCGCAGGATGCTGCGCAGGCGCGTGTAGGCTTCTTCGCGCCGCCCGCGCGCGGCCAGGAAGCAGCACACCACGTCGTTGAGTGTGTACGGCGAGGGCAGGGCGCTGGTGTCGACGTTCAGGCGCGCGGCCAGTTTTTCGGCCAGCCAGTCGTACAGCAGGCGTGGGCCAGTGTCGGTAGCCACTTCCAGCAACTCAGGCCCGATGATGGGAATGACGCGCCGCTCTTCGATGAAGTTCAGCAGGTCTTCCCAGGCATCCTCGTCAAGCGTTGCAAAATTGGCGCGCAGCGGTAGCGCGCTCAAGGTGAAGCCCCGTAATGCCTGGCT
The DNA here is from genome assembly GCA_040390345.1 of Pseudomonadota bacterium. GTDB lineage: Bacteria > Pseudomonadota > Gammaproteobacteria > Burkholderiales > Burkholderiaceae_D > Telluria_A. Next base: position 22,600 of record JAZJYP010000079.1, read on the forward strand.
GATTTCATGCGACCCCTTTTATTGTTTTTGGAGCACTGCGCTTTAGTTGTTTCCTTGGCAAGCGCGATTATGCATGAAATTTATAGCAAAAAACTATCTCTTCCTCACACCGGTTCGAAATAATGTAAATATTCTTTCTACATCCACACTCAGCGGACGACTTCGAGCTTGACGCGCTTGGCATCCTTGAACGTCATCAGGGTCAGCGCGCCGTCCTTGATGTCGCCCTTGTCGTCGAAGGCAATCATGCCCGTCACGCCCTGGTAGTGGATCTTCTTCAGCTCGGGCAGGTATTTGGCCGGGTCGGCCGATTTGGCGTGCTGCATGGCCGTGGTCATGGCCATGATGGCGTCGTAGACATACGGCGCGTAGACCTGGGTCTCCTGGTTGAACTTCTTCTTGTAGCGCGCCTTGAAGTCGATCAGCACCTTCTCCTGCGCGCCCGAGACGCCGCCCGCTTCGGCGCACACGACCTTGCCCGGTTCGCCCATGGCGTCGCCCGACAGGGCCGCCATCGCTTCGGTGCACACGCCGTCGCCGCCCAGCATACGGGCCGTGAAGCCGAGCGACTTCATTTGCTTGAGCAGGGGGCCGGCCACGGAATCCATGCCGCCGTAGAACACCAGGTCGGGCTTCCTGGCCTTGAGCGTGGTGAGGATGGCGGTGAAATCGGTGGCATTGGGATTGGTGAATTCGCGCCCGACGATCAGGTTCGGGTTGCCGGCCGCCTTGACGCCCTTGACGAATTCGTCGGCCACGCCTTGACCGTAGGCCATGCGGTCGTCGATGACGGCGATGCGCTGGGCCTTCATGGTCTTGACGGCGTAGCTGCCCAGGGTGCTGCCGAGCTTGTTGTCGTTGGCGACGACACGGAAGGTGGTGTTGAAGCCTTGCCTGGTGTATTGCGGCGTGGTGGCCGACGGTGAAATCTGCGGGATGCCGGCGTCGAAATAGATCTTCGAGGCGGGCATGGTGGTGCCCGAGCTCTGGTGGCCGATCACGCCATTGACCTTGGCGTCGACCAGTTTCTGCGCGGCGGCGGCGCCCTGTTTCGGGTCGGCCGCGTCGTCTTCGGACACCAGTTCGAGCTTGACCTTCTTGCCGTTGATGGCGAAGCCCTTGGCATTCAAGTCTTCCAGCGCCATGCGCGCGCCGTTTTCATTGTCCTTGCCCAGATGGGCGAGGGGGCCGGACAAGGGGCCGACGTGGCCGATCTTGACGACTTCCTGGGCGAACGCGCCGCCGCTGGCGATCAGGGCAATGGCTGCCGGAAGCAGCTTGGACATCAGGTGCATTGTATTTCTCCGCGAAATGGGCTGGGTGGATCAGGGCTGGGTGGATCACAATCCACCAGTGTAGCAGTGCCGCTTGGCTTTTGTCCTTTGCTCTGACACAATCTTTGCATGCCTGCGGCAAGCCCGGCGCGGCCCCTTTCAAAGGATGACATGTCCCCGCTCCGCTGCTTCCTGCTGTGCACCATTCTGCTGGCCCGGCCCGCGCTGGCCGGCTGCAGCCGCACGATCGTGGTGCCGATGGCGCCGATCGGCATCGGCGTGGTGGCCGACCAGGACGGTGTGCACGGTATTTACCCCAGCGTACTGCAAGACATCAGCACGCACACCGGTTGCATTTTCAAGACTTCCCTGGTGCCGCAGGCGCGCCTCGAATTGCTGTTCGAGACCGGGCAGGCCGATGTACTGATGCCCGCGATCGGCACCCACCGGCGCGACGAATTCGGCGCCTTCCTGCCCCTGCTGGGCACGCGAGCGATGCTCGTTTCGCTCGATGGCAAACGGCCTGCCGTGGCCAGCCTGGCCGACTTGCTGCTGCGGCGCGAGCTGCGTGTGGCGGCGGTGCGCGGCAACGATTACGGCCAGCGCTACCAGGACGTCATTGCCGAACTGGGACGCCAGGGGCGCCTGCTGCTCGAAGCCGATCCGCTGCATGTGGGGCGCCTGCTGGCGGCAGGCCTGGCCGACGCGGCCCTGATCACGCCGATGAGCCTGGCGGCGGCGCTGAAGGAAGATGCCAAGCTCAAGCCCTTGCTAGGCAAGGTGCGAATGGAAGCCTTGCCCGAGCTGGGCTGGCAGGATAGCGGTGTCTACCTGTCGCGCAAGTCGCTGGGCGACGCCGACCGCGAATTCCTGGCCGCGCAGCTGCGCGCCGCCTTCAAGGCCGACAAGGTGTGGGAGCAATACAAGCGCTACTATTCGCCCGAGATACTGGCCGCCAGCGCGCGCCTGCGCTAGCCGTTTGGGGTCAAACCCGGCAACCAAACCGGGGTCAGACCACGATTCCCCGGCAACTTTTG
>JAZJYP010000080.1:0-2176 GCA_040390345.1 Pseudomonadota bacterium
GGGCCAGCCGGTCTACTTCCTGACCCCGGACGTGATCGGCGTGAACCTGACGGGCGCGCTGCGCGAAGGCTGCACCGCGACCGACCTGGTCTTGACGATCACCGAACTGCTGCGCAAGGAAAAAGTCGTCGGCAAGTTCGTCGAATTCTTCGGCGCCGGCACCGAGACGCTGTCGCTGACCGACCGCGCCACCATCGCCAACATGGCCCCGGAATACGGCGCCACGATGGGCTTCTTCCCGGTTGACGACGCCACCATCGACTACTTCGAAGGCACCGGCCGCACCAAGGACGAAATCAAGGCCTTCGAAAACTACTTCAAGGCCCAGGGCATGTACGGCGTGCCGAAAGAAGGCGAGATCGACTACACGCGCGTGGTGTCGCTGAACCTGTCGTCGGTGACGCCATCGCTGGCCGGTCCCAAGCGTCCACAGGACCGCATCGAAATCGGCAACGTGAAAAACAACTTCACCGAACTGTTCTCGCTGCCGACCACCGCCAATGGCTTCAACAAGAAGGCGGCAGACCTGGACAAGACCTACACGACGAGCAACGGCGTGAACGTCAAGAACGGCGACGTGCTGATCGCCGCCATCACCTCCTGCACCAACACCAGCAACCCGAGCGTGCTGCTCGCCGCTGGCCTCTTGGCCAAGAAGGCTGTCGAAGCGGGTCTGACGGTGGCCCCGCACATCAAGACTTCGCTCGCTCCTGGCTCGCGCGTGGTCACCGAGTACCTGACCGCAGCCGGCCTGCTGCCCTACCTGGAGCAGCTGGGCTTCGGCGTGACCGCTTACGGCTGCACCACCTGCATCGGCAATGCCGGCGACCTGACGCCAGAACTGAATGCGGCCATTGCCACCAACGACATCGTGGCCTCGGCCGTTTTGTCGGGCAACCGCAACTTCGAAGCGCGTATCCACCCGAACATCCGTTCCAACTTCCTGGCCTCGCCACCGCTGGTCGTGGCCTACGCCATCGCCGGCAACATGACGGTCGACCTGATGACCCAGCCCGTTGGCAAGGGCACGAACGGCAAGGACGTCTACCTGGGCGACATCTGGCCGACCTCGAAGGAAATCGGCAAGCTGATGAAATTCGCGATGAACTCGAAAGTGTTCAAGTCGAACTACGCCGACGTCAAGGGTGCGCCGGGCAAGCTGTGGGAAAACGTCTCGACCGTCAAGGGCCAGGTCTACAACTGGCCTGATTCGACCTACATCGCCGAGCCACCGTTCTTCAACGACTTCGCGATGACCCCGAAAGCGGCGGCCACCGGCATCGAAAGCGCGCGCGCACTGGGCGTGTTCGGCGACTCGATCACCACCGACCACATCTCGCCGGCCGGCTCGATCCAGGAGAACGGCCCGGCGGGCAAATGGCTGCTGGCCAACGGCGTGCTCAAGGCCGACTTCAACTCCTACGGCTCGCGCCGCGGCAACCACGAGATCATGATGCGCGGCACCTTCGCCAACGTGCGCATCAAGAACAAGATGATCCCGGCCAAGGCCGACGGTTCGGCCGTGGAAGGCGGCATCACGATCCACCAGCCTTCCGGCGAACAGATGTCGATCTACGACGCGGCCATGAAGTATGTTGGCGACGGCGTGTCGACGATGATCTTCGGCGGCGAAGAATACGGCACCGGCTCCTCGCGCGACTGGGCGGCCAAGGGCACCCAGCTGCTGGGCGTGAAAGCCGTGATCTGCCGCTCGTTCGAGCGCATCCACCGCTCCAACCTGGTGGGCATGGGTGTGCTGCCGCTGCAATTCATCGGCAACGACAGCGTCGAGTCGCTCGGCATTACCGGCAACGAGACGTACGACCTGAAGGGCCTGGAAGGCGAGATCAAGCCGCAACAGCAGTGCACCCTGGTCATCAAGCGCAAGAACGGCGAGGTCAAGGAAGCCAAGGTATTGCTGCGTATTGACACCCCGATCGAGGTGGATTACTACAAGCACGGCGGCATCCTGCCATTCGTGCTGCGCCAGCTGCTGGCTGCTTAAGCCGCGCTCCGCCCCACGCAACAACGCCAGGTTCGCCTGGCGTTTTTTTATTGTGGCCACGCTTGGTGGGTGACGCGCGTTGCGCTTACCCACCCTACGCCCCTGCCCGGGGCCCAGGCGGTGGCGTAGATACTGTTAATGTCGTCAAGTCCCGTGAAGGGCCGGATTGAA
>JAZJYP010000081.1:0-20104 GCA_040390345.1 Pseudomonadota bacterium
AGGCGGTTCAGGGGTGTGGTCTTGTTCATGCTTTGTCTCCTAAGCGGGGTTGGTGGTGGGACGACAGGTGCGCTGTGCCGGCTCGAATGGCCAGCTTGGCAGCGTGGGTGCGCGATGCGCTTTCAAAAAAAACCCGCCGCCACAACGGCGACGGGCGAAACTCCAGAGCAGGACTACACGGACACTGGAGGAGGAGACGAGGCGCCGCGTTGCTGCAGCGGCTGGGGCGCGCGCCAGCCGATCAGGCTGAGCGACTCGGACACGAGACGCGTCACTTGCGCCGCAGGTCCATCGTGCAGGATGGTGCGGTCGGGCCGGACCACGGCCACCCAGTCCAGCGGTGCGGCGCCGGGTACGAGGCGTTCCGTCATGTCTTCCCAGGCGCCGCCATGGCCGCGATGGTCCAGCCGCAGCAGGCGCCCGCCGGCGCGTTCCCAGTCCTGGCGCAGCTGCGCATCGAGACCGGCGGCCGGATCGCAGCCAAAGCCGACCAGCGTCAAATGCGGCCCCAGGGCTTCGTCGCTCAGGATGCACGGCATGTCTGGCGCGGCGCGCACCAGGCCCTGCGGCAGCAGGCCGCCGCGCACCAGGCGCGAGCGGCTGCGTCCTGCGGCGAACAGGCCGCGCGCGAAGCGGTTGAGGGGCTTGATCTTCAGCTCTTCGAAGTAGGGCCGGGTGAAGGGGATCTTTTGCAGCAGGGCCATGGTGCCGTGCACCGCCAGCGCCGTCAGCCGGCTGCGCGGCATGACCAGGCGCCCCATCCACAGCGCCATGCGGATGATTTTTTTGGCGTGCGGGCGGCGTTCCTGGTCGTAGCTGTCGAGGATGGACGCGTGCGCGCGGCCATGCACGACCCAGGCCAGCTTCCAGCTCAGGTTGGCCACGTCGCGCAGGCCCGCCACCAGGCCCTGGCCGACGAAAGGCGGCGTGATGTGGGCGGCGTCGCCGGCCAGGAACACGCGGCCTTTGGAAAAGCGCTCGACGATGCGGGCGTGGAAGCGGTAGACGGCCGTGCGTTCGATGGTCACCTGTTCGCTGTCGCACCAGGGCGCCAGCAGTTCGCGCACTTTGGCGGGGTCTTCCATCTGGGCGCGCGTCTCGCCCGGGGCGAGCTTGAATTCCCAGCGCTGGCGGTTGCCCGGCGCAACCATGTGCGGGGTCGGGCGCCCGGGGTCGCACAGGAATTCGACATGGTCGATCGGCTCGGGCACACCGATGGCGTCGACCACCAGCCAGTCTTCGATGAAGGTCTGGCCGGTGAATTCGAGGCCGGCCAGGCGCCGCACCAGCGAGGTGGCGCCGTCCAGGCCAACCAGGTAGCGGGCGCGCACGCTCGCTTCTGTGCCGTCGGCGCGGCGCAGCGTGGCCCACACGGCCTGTTCGCTTTCTTCGTACTTGAGAAGTTCGGTGCCCAGCGAAGTCTGCACGCAGGGGTAGCGCTGCAGGCGCGCACGCAAGGCGCGTTCGAGCTGCGGCTGGTAGAAGCTGACCAGCTTCGGATGGCCGTCGATTTCGCCGGCCGTATTGGCGCGTGCGTAGTTGCCAAACAGGGGAGAGCGCATCTGCACCTTGGCAATGGCGCAAGTGTCGAAGGCGCCTTCTTCGATGCCCGCCATTTGCAGGATGCGCAGGGCTTCGTTATCGAGCACGATCGCGCGCGGGGCCAGGAAGACATCGGTGGCCTTGTCGATGACCAGGGTGCGCACGCCGTAGCGGCCAAGCAGGTTGGCGGCGGCCGCGCCGACCGGGCCCAGGCCGACCAGCAGCACGTCGACGTCGTTGGGGAGGGATTGGTTTGTCATCGATTCTCCGTGCTCAAGCATCGTGCATGTCCAGGCCGAGCGCGAAACGCCCCACCATGGCGCTCACGCGCGCGCGCGCTGCCGGCGCGCAGCGCACCGTGGCGACCATGCCGCGCTGGCTGTCGTTGTGCATTTCCAGCGAGGCGTCCACGCCGGCCTGGGCGAAGCGTTCACTGAGCACGTGGCTGGCGGCGCGCAGGCGCAGTTCGGCCTTGGCCAGCTTGCCGATGGCCGTCAGGGGCAGGTGCGGCAGCACTTCGATGCGCACCGGTGCGGCGGCGCGTTCGGGCACCAGGCCGGCGGCGTCGGTGTGCAGGGTGTGCGCTTCAATGTCGGCGCCGGGCCGCAGGACCACGTAGGCGACGGGCAGCTCGCCCGAATGTTCGTCAGGCTGGCCGACGGCCGCAACCTGGGCGATGGCCGGATGCTGAAGCAGGGCGCTCTCGATCATGCCGGGGTCGATATTGTGGCCGCCACGGATGATCAGGTCCTTGGCGCGTCCGGCCAGGTGCAGGAAGCCGTCATCGTCCAGGTAGCCCAGGTCGCCCGTGTTGAGCCAGTCGGGGGCGAGCCAGATACCATGGTTGTCGTGCTCGCGCAGGTAGCCGGGGAAGACGTTCGGCCCCTTGATGCCGATGACGCCCGTTTCGCCAGGCAGGCACGGGGCCTGGGCACGTCCGGCCGCGTTGATGCGCCAGGCTTGCAGCTCCTGGTAGGGCAGGCGCAGGCCGACACTGCCGGGGCGGCGCGTGTCGTCGGTCGGATTGAGGGCCGAGACGCAGGCCCCTTCTGTCAGGCCATAGCCTTCGCACACGCGGATGCCGGTGGCCGCCTCGAAGCTGGCGGCCACCGTGGCCGGCAGCGGCGCGGCGCCGCAAAAGGCGTGCTGCAGCGACGACAAGTTGGCGCCGGCGCGGTCGATGCCGGCCAGGGTGGCGAACACCGTGGGCACGGCGCTGAAGCTGGTGGCGCCGAAGCGCTCGGCGATGCGCCAGAAATTGTCCAGCACATGGCGGCCGCGGTAGCCGGAAGGCGTGAGCAGCACGACTTCCCAGCCGGCGTGGAAGGCGGCCAGGCCGGTGACCATGGCGCCGTTCACGTGGAACAGCGGCAGGCCGCACAGGACCACTTGCCGGCGCGGCTCGAGCAGGTCGAGCATGGTGGCGATATAGACTTCGTTCTGGTGGGTGTGGCGGGCGATCTTGGGCACGCCCGTGGTGCCGCCCGTGTGGAAGCAGGCGCAGATGTCGTTGCTGTCGAACTGGCGTCCCGAGCCCAGGCGGTAGTCGGGCTCCATGGCCAGCGCCAGGCCGAAACCGAGGATGCGCACGCTGTCGCGTTCGGGCTTGCGGGCACGGGCGAACATGTCGTCGAGGCGGGCTGCGGCCAGGCAACCGACATAGTCGCCCAGGCCGACGGCGAACAGGGTCTCGACGCTCGGGCAGCGGTTGGCCACGGCGACGGCCTTGTCCCAGATCGCAAAGTCCGGGTGCGGGGCCAGCGCCACCACGGCGCGCGCGCCGGTGGCATTGACGATGGCGGCGATCTGTTCGACGTCGAGCATCGGGTTGATTGGATTGGCAATGCCGGCCGCCTGCGCGCCGAACAGTGCGAAGTGGGTCTCGGGCAGGTTGGGCAGGAGCAGGGCCACGGTGTCGCCGGGGGCGATGCCGGCGCGGTGGAAGGCGTTGGCCGCCTGGGTCACGCGCTGGTGCAATTGCGCGTAGGTGAAGCTGAATTCAGGGGCGTCCGCTTCGGCGCTGAGGATGAAGCGCAGGGCCACCCGGTCCGGATGGCAGTCGCGCGACATCGTCAGCAGGGCATAGCTGCTGGCCGCCGGCTGGCGCTGTTGCCAGGGAATCTGTTCGAGGGCCGCGATGTCGGCCTGGGTGCGGATCGGCGTGCCGGTCGTGCCGGCTTCTGGTTGATCGCTGTACATGGTGGGTCTCCTGTTGGATGTTCGGTTCAGTGTTGTTGGGGCAGCAGGACGGCGCGGCCAGGCAGGCGCGCGGACACGTGGCGGTGGGCGGCGCCCACCTGGTCGAGGCGGTAGCACTGGATGGCCGGTGCGGCGCGATCCTGCGCGGCGAAATCGCGCAGCAAAGGCATGGCCGCCGGGTCGGGACGGAACACGGTCCAGTCGTAGCGCGCCCCTTGCGGCAGCAGGCTGCGCATCTGCCGCTTGTTGCGCATGGCCCGCAAGGCACCCAGCAGCAGGCCGTGGGCGTCGATGTGCGCCATCAGCGGGTGTACCGTGGTCGCGTGGCCGAGGGCGTCCGTCGCCAGCAGGCGCAGCAAGGCGGCGTCGTCGTCCCAGTTGGCAAAATTGAGGGTGGCGGCGAAGCGCGATTCGAGCTTGTGCAAAGGCGTCACACGGCGGTCCACCAGGTGCAGGGCGCCTGCGGCGCGGCATTCGGCAAAGGCGTGGCTGGCCACCGCCGTCACTTCGGCGCCCATGGCGTGGAGCATGCGGATGGCCAGCAGTCCGAGGCCGCCCGAGGCGCCATACACGAGCACCGGACGGGCGCGGGCGCTGCTGGCGTCGAGGCCCGCGCCGGCCAGGGCGCGCCGCACCGTCAGGTAGTTATATGGCAGGATGGCGTGGCTGGGGGCGTCCAGACCGGTGTCCTGCAAGACGGCGTGGCCGGCCTTGACGATGACGTGGCAGGCGTGGCTGCCGTTGGCCGAAGGCGGCTTGGCGCCGAATACGGCGTCGCCTTCGCGCAAGGTCGTGACACCGCGGCCGACCGCACGCACGACGCCGGCGAAGTCGTTACCGAGCACAATGGGCGGCTGGCCCGCGCCCATCAGGCCGAGCAGGCGGCGGCCGTAGCCGGTACGGCGCCGCACGTCGATCGGATTGACCGAGGCCGCCTGGACCTGCACCAGCACTTCGCCGGGCCTGGGCGCGGGCAGGGTCAGTTCGCGCAGGACCAGCTGTTCCATCGTGCCGAAACCGTCGATGACGGCGGCGATGCAGCGCGTGCTCATGCCGCCACCACGATATTGTGCTGCACGCCCAGGTCGATCTGGCCGTCGTCGGTCCTGATGGTGCAATTGATGCCGTCGCCGTCCTGCAAGTAGGCCGGATTGCCCAGGCCTTTGCCGATAAACAGGCGCCATTTGTCCGCTTCCGACACCAGGTGCTTGAGCACGAACATGGCCAGCTTGCCTGGTGCGCGCACGGCGCAGCCGGCCGGCGTGCCGGTGGCGATCAGGTCGCCCGGGCGCAGGTCGTGCAGCGCCGACATTTCGGTGAGGGTCTGGTGCGGCTTGAAGATCATGTCGCCGCAATAGGCGTCCTGGCGCAGCTGGCCATTGACGCGCAGCTGCATGTGCAGCTCGGGCCAGCGGCGCCATTCGGCTGCGCTGAGCAGCACCAGGAAGGGGCCGCAGGGGCCGAAGCTGCGGTAGCTCTTGCCCTTGTAGAACTGGGTCTGCGGCAGCTGGACGTCGCGCGCCGAAATGTCGTTGACGATGGTGATGCCGGCCAGCCAGTGGTGCAGTTCGCCGGGGCCGACCGTGGTGGCGGCTGTCATCGGGCTGCGCAGCACCAGCCCGAGTTCGATCTCGTAGTCGAGCAGGCGCACGTGGGCCGGGCGGCGCACGGCGGCCGTGGCCGAGGTCAGGCAGGACGGGGCCTTGGTAAACAGCGTGTTGAAGTCGATCTTGTCCGGGTCCATGCCCGATTCGCGCACATGGCTGGCATAGTTGATGCCCTGGCAAAGGAACTGGCGGTCGTCGGTGATCGGCGAGAGCACACTCACCTCGGCGATCGGCAGCACGGCCTGCTCTGGCGTGCTCTTTTCGGCCAGGGCGTAGCCGCGTTCGACAAAATCGGCGGTGCCGTTGAATGGACCCAGGGGCGCGATGCGCTCGCCGTGGACGACGCCCCATTCGATGTCACGGGCGCGCTGGTAGCGGACGACTTGGATAGGCATGATGATTCCTTGGAAGGTGAGGGTTAGAGCCAGGGGCGCGCATTGCTCATGGCACGCGCCAGCAGCTTCAGGCGCGCCGGCGCGATCTTCCTGCGCCACAGCAGGCGCAGGACCTTGAGGACGGAGGCGAAGTCGCGCTTGACGCCCATCGAGGGCGGCACGTCGTCGCCCCAGGCCCAGATGCTGGAGAGTTCCAGCGGGACGTAATGGGTTTCGTGCGCGGCGGTAAACAGGTCGCCGTCGGTGTAGTGTTCGAACTCCATGCCATCGGGGTCATACCAGTAGTCGAACAGCTGGCTGCCCAGGATGTGGCGGCCGATGCCCCACATATGGCGGTGGCCCTTCATGCGCAGCACATTGCCGCCCTGGCCGAGGGCGTCGAGGTCGACCACTTCATAGGCGCTGTGTTCGTATTTTTCCTCGATGCCGCCGGCCAGCACGAAGCTGTGGTGGTCGGCCGGCGTGTCGCCCCGGTCGAGCCGGAAGAAGGCCAGGTTGGGCGAACCGTCTTCGAGGTACTGGACGTCGGTGGGAATGAGGCCCAGGTGGCGCATATACCAGTGCGCCATGGCCGGGAAATCGACCGTCTGCAGCACCACGTGGCCAAGGCGCGCCACCGCCGCCGGTTCCAGCGGCGGGCGCACGGTGGCGTTCACGCGCGGCGCATGGCCGACGCTGTTGGTGTGCGGATGCAGTGGCGCGCGCAAGGGCAGGGTGGGCACGCGCTCCTGGCCGTGGATGAGCCACAACAGCTTGCCGGCCGGGTCGGACAGTTCCACGCCATGGCCGCCGCCTGGAATAGCTTCCGGCGCCAGGCGGCGCGCTCCCGCGTCGCGTTCCAGCCGCGCCAGGTCGGCGGCGCTGTCCACATGGAAGGCCGCGCCCAGGTAGCGCGAGCGCTTGCCACGGCGTGCCCAGTAGATCAGGGGTTCGGGGCCGGCGCCGCGCATGCGCAGCTGCTGCGGCGTACGCAGGGCAACGCGCATGCCGAAGTCCTTGAGGAAGTCCTCGCAGACGTCCAGGTCCGGCTTTTCGAACATCAGGAAAGCCAGGGCGCTGGCCTTGACCAGCGGCGAGGGGCGCGCCAGCTTGTGCACGTTCGGCGGCAGGGCGCTCTCGGCGTACGACTGGGGCGCGCGCAGATGGGCTTGATTCAGGTTTGTCATATCGTCTCCTGTTATTGACGTCGCTTGATTTATAATGACATTATCGTCAGAATGACTTGCGTGTCAACTTAAAAGTGAATATGAAAGCTTCGGAAAACAAGAATCACCGCACCCGCGTGGCCGCCGAACGGCGTGAAAAGACCCGGGCGCGCCTGCTCGACAGCGCCCTGTATGTGTTTGCGCAAAAAGGCCCGCACGCCGTCATCGACGACGTGATTGCCCATGCAGGCATGGCGCGCGGCTCCTTCTATAACTACTTTCGCACCAATGAAGAATTGCTGGCGGCCGTTGCCAGGGATGTGAGCAACGAATTGATGCGCGCGATCGACCCGCTGGTCATCGATTGTGCCGATCCGGCCGTGCGCGTGGCCAGCGGCGCGCGCCTGCTGCTGCACGCCGTCAAGGACCACGCCCTGTTTGCCGCCTTCGTGGCACGCCTGCCGTTCCCCACCGCCAGCAGTGGCCTGGTCGGGATTCAATTTCTCTCGCGCGACGTATCGCTGGGGATCTCGGCGGGGCGCTTTCGCCACGTGCTGGCGCGTCCGGCAACCGACCTGGTGACTGGCGTGGTATTGAGTGCGGCCTATTCGGTGACGCTGCAGGCAAGCGATGCGGACTATCCGGAACAGATGGTGCGGGTATTGCTGCGCGGCCTGGGCCTGGGCATGGCGGAAGCGGCGCGCATCGTGGCGCTGGTGTTGCCCGTGCTGGAACTGCCGCCCGAGTCGATCCTGGCGCGGGCAGGGGCGCACGGCCCGGCGGTTCTGGTATGATCGGGTCGCCCTGAAAACCGCAACTGCCAACCTCCCTGACCTATGCCAGCTACCGCCAAGACACCAGACCATCGCACCCGAGTGGCCGCCGAGCGCCGTGAACGCATGCGCCAGCGCCTGATTGAAACGGCGCTGCTGGTGTTCGCCGAAAAAGGCGTGCGGGCGACAGTCATCCCCGATGTGGTGGCGGCGGCGGAAGTCTCGCAAGGCTCCTTCTATAATTATTTCCGTACCAACGAAGAACTGCTGGCGGCGGTGGCGCTGGAACTGAGCGACAGCATGATCGCCGCCATCGAAGGCGTGGTGGCCGATATTGCCAATCCCGCGCTGCGGGTGGCCACCGGCGTGCGCTTCTACCTGCACATGGCGCGCAACAACCGCCTGCTGGCGCGCTTCATTGCCGCCTGCGGCGCGCAGGCGCTCGATGGCCGCGGCGGCATCATGGTGCTGCCGGACGACCTGGCCGAGGGCCTCAAGCACGGCGACTTCGTGTTCCCGTCGGTCGACATTGCGGCCGACGTCGTAACGGGCGCCATCTGGGCCGCCATCGTGCGCATGTCCCGGGGAGGGCGCATCGCCAAGGATTATCCGGACAAGCTCGCCGCCACCATCTTGCGTTCGATCGGCGTCGACGCGGCGCTGTCCGAGCGCCTCGCTTCGACGGCCCTGCCTAGCCTGGCCGTGGCGCCGGACTCCCTGCTGGCCCGGGCCCAGGCGCGTGCCGCCTCCAGGGCCGAAGCCGAGTAATACCACTTCCCTCATCCGCCTGACTGAACCAGCGCCGCCATGGCGCTGGTATTGTCACGCCTGTGCTTTTCAAAATAAATTCTTCGTCATAATGACAAAACTGTCGTTATGGTGTATATTGCGTTCAATCGAACCCTTATCGCCCTTCCCTGACAGGAGATTCCAGTGAAATTAAAAGCAAGAACGGTAGCGCTTACCCTCATCGCGAGCCAGGTATTGGCCGCCTGCGCACCCACCACCCCGGCCGAGCACGAAGAGGTGCGTCCGGTGCAAACCGTCATCGCCGGCCAGGCCCACGGCACGGTTGGCGCCACGTTCTCGGGCGAGGTCAAGGCCCGCTATGAAAGCCAGCTGGGCTTCCGCAATGGCGGCAAGATCCTGGCGCGCCTGGTGGAAGTGGGCAGCCATGTCAAGCGCGGCCAGTCGCTGCTGCAGCTTGACGCTTCCCAGGAACAGCTGGTGGCGGCCGCCGCCGGCGCCGACGTCGACGCCGCGAAGAGCCGCGTGGCCCAGCTGCGCGTGGACGTCAAACGCACCGAGCAGCTGCTGGCGCGCCAGTTCGCCTCGCAGGCGGAGCTGGACCAGCAGCGCCTGGCCCTCGACCAGGCCGAAGCCCAGCTGCGCTCGGCCCAGGCACGCCAGCAATACAGCCATAACCAGCGCGGCTTCGACACGCTCGTGGCCGACCGCGACGGCGTCGTCAGCGCCATCCGCGCGGAAGCGGGCCAGGTCGTCGGGGCGGGCCAGCCTGTTTTGACGCTGGCCGGCGACGGCGAGCGCGAAGTCGTCATCAGCATTCCCGAGTCGCGCGTGGACGAACTGCGCCGCGCCAAAGGGCTCAGCGTGTCGGCCTGGGCCCATCCCGGCAAGACCTGGAAGGGAAGCCTGCGCGAACTGGCCCCCGACACCGACAGCGTCACCCGCACCTATGCGGCGCGCATCGCCATCGCCGATCCCGATCCGGAACTGCTGCGCCTTGGCATGACAGCTTCGGTGCTGGCGCCCGACGTCGATGGCGGCAGCGCCATCCGCCTGCCACTGACGGCCATTGTCGATCGCAATGGCCAGCGCCTGGTGTGGGTGGTGGACGAGGCCAAGGGCCGCGTGTCGCAGCGCGAAGTCACGCTGGGCAGCGCGCAGAACGACAGTGTCCTGATCCGCGGCGGCCTCGTTGGCGGCGAAACCATCGTCAGTGCCGGGGTCCACATGCTGCTGCAAGGCCAGCGCGTGAAATCGGCCGGCTTGGCGGGAGGCGCCAAGTGAAGAACCTCAATCTCTCAGAGTGGGCCCTCAAGCACCAGCAGATGATCGCTTTCCTGCTGTTGCTGTTCTCGGTGGCGGGCATCTTCGCCTACGCCAGCCTGGGTCAGAAGGAAGACCCCGAATTTACCATCAAGACCATGGTGGTGCAGGCCAACTGGCCCGGCAGCTCGGCCCAGCAGATGGCCGACCAGGTGACGGACAAGCTTGAGCGGGCGCTGCAGGAGATCTCCGAGATCGACTACACCTCGACCTACGTCAAGCCGGGCGAGACCCAGATCAAGATCAACCTGCGCGAAGCGGTGCCGCCCAAGTCGGTGCCGGACGTGTGGTACCAGGTGCGCAAGAAGCTTGGCGACACCAGCCACGCGCTGCCCCAGGGCGTGCAGGGTCCGTTCTTCAATGACGAATTCGGCGACACCTTCGGCAATATGTATGCGATCACCGGCGACGGTTTCAGCTACGCCGAACTGCGCCGCATTGCCGACGCCGCCCGCAACGAGATGCTGCGCGTGGCCGACGTCAACAAGGTCGACCTGGTGGGCAAGCAGCAGGAAAAAATCTATGTCGAAGTTTCGAACGCCAAACTCGCTTCGCTGGGCATCGATCCGGCGCTGATCGCCGCCACGCTGGCCCAGACCAATGCGGTGGCCGCGGCCGGCACCGTGCAGACGACATCGGAGCAGGTGCGCCTGTCCGTCAGCGGCGAATTCGACTCGGTCGAAGGCATCCGCGCCATCGGCATCCGTGCTGGCGAGCGCAGCTTCCGCCTGGGCGATATCGCCGAAGTGCGGCGCGGCTTCGTCGAACCGGCCGTGTCCAAGCTGCGCATCAATGGGATCGAGGCGATCGGCCTGGCCGTGAGCATGCGCAAGGGCGGCGACGTGATCCGCATGGGTGGCCAGCTCGAGGCGACCGTCAAGCGCATCCAGGCCAGCCTGCCCGTCGGTATCCAGATCCACGCCGTGAGCGACCAGCCGCGCGTGGTGGAGCATTCCGTCCATGAATTCAAGAAAAGCCTGGCCGAAGCCGTGCTGATCGTGCTGGCCGTGAGCTTCTTCTCGCTTGGCCTGCGCACCGGCCTGGTGGTGGCGCTGTGCATACCGCTGGTGCTGGCGATGACTTTCCTCGCCATGTACCTGCTGGGCATCGACCTGCAGCGTATTTCGCTCGGGGCCCTGATCATTTCGCTCGGCCTGCTGGTGGATGACGCCATCATCGCCGTCGAGATGATGGCCCTCAAGCTCGAACAGGGCTGGGACAAATACCGCGCCGCGACCTACGCCTATACCGCGACGGCGTTCCCGATGCTGACCGGGACCCTGATCACGGCCGCCGGTTTCCTGCCGGTCGGTTTTGCCAAGTCCGGCACCGGCGAGTATGTGTTCTCGCTGTTCCAGGTGGTGGGCATTTCGCTGGTGCTGTCGTGGATCGTGGCCGTGCTGTTCACGCCCTACATCGGCTTCAAGCTGCTCAAGGAAGAGAAGCACGCTTCCCACGACGAAGACGCCGTCTACCGCAAGGGCTTCTACGTGAAGTTCCGCCGCTTTGTCGACGCCTGCCTGCAGCGCCGCGGCTGGGTCATCGCCATCACGCTGGCCTGCTTTGCCGGCTCGCTGATGCTGTTCCGTTTCGTGCCGCAGCAGTTCTTCCCGGCCTCGGACCGTCCCGAACTGATGGTCGACCTGTGGATGCCCAAGGCCGCGACCTTCGAGGCGAGCCAGAACGAAGTCAAGGAACTCGAAAAACTGCTCAAGGGCGACCCCGATATCGAAGCCGTGACCAGCTTCGTGGGCAATGGCGCGCCGCGCTTCTACCTGCCGCTCGACGTGCAGACGCCGAACCTGAACCTGGGCGAGATGCTGGTCATGACCCGTGGCGGCGAATCGCGCGAGCGCGTCAAGGCCAAGCTCCAGCACCTGTTCGACGACAAGTTCGCCAATGTGCGCGGGCGTGTCAATTCGCTTGAAAACGGCCCGCCGGTCGGTTACCCGGTGCAGTTCCGCGTGTACGGCAACGATAACGACAAGGTGCGCGCCATCGGCGAGAAAGTGGCCGCCATATTGCGCAGTGAACCGCACACGCGCCGCGTCAACGCCGACTGGGGCGAACCGGTCAAGCGCGTGCAGGTCGACGTGGACCAGGACAAGGCGCGCGCGCTGGGCGTGAGCTCGGTGCAGATCAAGGCGGCGCTGGAAGCGTCGCTGACGGGCACGCCGATCACCCAGTTCCGCGAGGAAGACCAGGGACTCGATGTGGTGGCACGCCTGGCCGCATCCGAGCGCACGGACCTGAACAACCTGAAGGACGCGAAGATCTACGTGCGTGACGGAAAATTCGTCTCGGTGTCGCAAGTGGCGCGCCTGTCCCTGCGCAGCGAAGACAGTGAGCTGTGGCGCCGCAACCGCATTCCGACCCTGACCGTGCGCGCCGATATCATCGACGCCCAGGCGCCGGACGTGACGATGGCGGTGCTGCCAAAGATCCTGGCGCTCTCGCGCACCTTGCCGATCGGCTATGGCATCGATACGGGCGGCGCCTTCGAGTCCAGCGCCAAGGCCCAGAAATCGGTGTTCGCCGTGTTCCCGGCCACGATCGTGGTGATCCTGGTGCTGCTGATGATCCAGTTGCAGGACATGAAGAAGATGGCCCTGGTGCTGCTGACGGCGCCGCTGGGCATGATCGGCGTGAGCGTGATCATGGCGGCCTTCCGCATTCCCTTCGGCTTCGTGGCCATGCTGGGCGTGATCGCGCTGGCCGGGATGATCATCCGCAACTCGGTGATCCTGGTCGTGCAGATCGACCAGGACCTGGCCGCCGGCGTGCCCTTGTGGGACGCGATCGTGGAGTCGGCGGTGCGCCGCCTGCGTCCGATCGTGCTGACCGCGCTGGCCGCGATCCTGGCGATGGTGCCGCTGACGCACTCCGTCTTCTGGGGCCCGATGGCATGGGCAATCATGGGCGGGCTGGCCGTGGCCACGCTGCTCACGCTGGTCTTCCTGCCGGCACTGTATGCGACCTGCTACCGGGCCCAGCGCCCAAGCGCAGCCTGAACTTAGCGAGATAGACATGAAAACGACTACACACTTCGCCCTGCGCGCGCTGGCAAGCGCCGCCCTGGGGCTGTTGATTGCGACCCAGGCAGGGCAGGCAAGCGCCATGGACCTGCTGGGCGCTTACCACCAGGCGCTGCACCTTGATCCCACCAGCCTGGCCGCTACCGAAGCGCTGCGCGCCGGGCTCGAAAAGGCGGTGCAGGGCGACGCCTTGCTGCGCCCGCGCGTCACCCTGCAGGCCAGCCTGACCCGCATCGACGACCATTTGAACGAGGTGCCGGCAGCCTTGCATCCGGTGCTTGGCGCCGACAGCGTGGGCACCGCGCGCCAGGTGGGCGTGCAGATGGTGCAGCCGCTGTACGACCGCGCCGCCGTGGCCAGCCGCCAGCAGCTGCACCAGCAGACCGCGCTGGCCGAGACGCGCTACGACGCCGAACGCCAGGACCTGGTCCTGCGCGTGGCCGATGCCTATTTCAATGTGCTGCTGGCCGAAGAATCGGTGCGCGTGACCCAGGCCGAAAAGAACGCCGTGCAGCACCAGCACGAACGTGCCCAGGCCCGTTTCCAGGTCGGACAGGGCAAGATCACCGATGTGCACGAAATGCGCGCCCGCCTCGACGCCGTTGGCACCAGCGAGGTGGCGGCGCTGTCCCTGCTCGAGCTGCGCCGCGCGCGCTTCCTCGAAACGGTGGGCGCCGCGCCCGACGGCCTGGCCGGCCTGGCCGCGCGCTTCGTGCCGCGCCTGCCGCAGCCGGCCGCACTGGCGCAGTGGCAGTTCCAGGGCGAGCAGCAAAACACCCAGGTCAAGGCCAGGCGCGCGGCGCTCGAAATCGCGGTGGCCGAAACCGGCAAGCACCGCTTGGCCGCGCGTCCCACGCTGGACCTGACCGCCAGCTACGTCACGCGCGGCCAGAGCGGCAGCCTGTCGGCGCTGTCGGCCCCGAACGGCGAGCGCACCGGCGCCCTTGGCCTGCAGCTCACCGTGCCCCTGTATGCGGGCGGCGCCCTCGATTCGCGCCAGCGCGAAGCGGTGGCCCTGCGCAGCCAGGCGGAGCAGGAACTGGCCGCCGCGCGGCGCGACGTGCGCTTGCAGGTGCAGGAAGGCTTCCTCGCCATGACGACCGGTGTGACCCGCGTGGCGGCACTGGAACAGGCGCTGGTATCGGCGCGCAGCGCGCTCGAGGCGACCACGCTGGGGCGCGACCTTGGCACGCGCACCGAGCTCGATGTGCTCGACGCCCAGCAGCGCGTCTTTGGCGCGCAGCTGAACCTGGTGCAGGGGCGGATCGACTACCTGTCGGGCCGCCTGCGCCTGGCCGCCGCCGCCGGCGAACTGGGCGAAGAGAGCCTGCGCGAGCTGTCCGCCTGGCTCGGGTCCTGAGCGGAGCCCCGCCATGGATCCGACGACGCGCAGCCGCGCTGCCTGCTTCGTGCGCCGCCTCATGCTGGCCGGCGCCGCACTGCTGCTGGCGGGGTGTTCCACCCTCAAGCCCTGGCAGAACCAGCCGATCGGGCCGGCCTCGCCACGTCCGTCGGGGTCCACCGTGCAGCTTGGTGCGCAGGAGGCGCCGCCTTCGATCATCGCCGCCATCACGCTCTCCGGCGGCGGGGCGCGCGCAGCCGCCTTCGGCCTCGGTGTGCTGAGCGAATTGCAGGCGACCCGCTTCCGCTGGGAAGGGCGCGAAACGAACGTGCTCGATCATGTGGGCCTGGTGAGCGGCGTCTCCGGCGGCAGCATCCTCGCTACTTACTATTCCGCGTTCGGCGCGCGCACCTTCAGCGACTTCGAACGCGACTTTCTGCTGGCCGACTTCCAGGCCGGCCTGCTGGGCCAGGCCTTCGCGCCGCGCGCCCTGTACCACATGAGCTCTCCCTGGTATGGCCGCACCGACGTGCTGGCCGAAAAGCTCGACAAGCTGTATGGCGGGCGCACCTTTGCCGACCTGCAGGCGCAGCGGCGCGGCCCGCGCCTGCTGGTGACGGCCACCGACCTGACCACCGGCGCGCCCTTCGAATTCACGCCCGAGCAGTTTGCGCTGATCTGCTCCGACCTGAACAGCGTGCCCCTGTCTTACGCGGTGGCCGCCTCGTCGGCGGTGCCGCTCCTGCTCAGTCCCGTCACGCTGCGCAATTACGCCGGTTCCTGCCCGCAGGCCGGGCAGGTGGTGCGCGCCGCCCACGACGAGCGCAACCTCCAGGCGCGCCTGCTCAACGCCATCGCCGAGAGCTACCTCGACGCCGCCCAGCGGCCTTTCCTGCACCTGGTCGACGGCGGCCTGGTCGACAACCTCGGCGTGCGCGGCCTGCTTGACCGCACCGCCGCCGGCGGTTCGCTCGACACCGCCTTCCAGAACCTGCCGCCAGGCTCGGTGCACAAGATCATCCTCGTGAGCGTCGATTCCGAGCGCGACACGGCCGAGCGCATCGATAGCAGCGACCGGGTGCCGGGCACGCTGCAGGTGCTCGACGCGCTGGTGTTCGGTGCCGGCTCGCGCGCGACCAAGGAAACGCAGGCATCGATGCAGGACAGTGTGCGCCGCTGGACGGGCGAGCTGGCCGCCGTGCGCGGCAAGCAAGGCAGCCCCTTTGCCGCCGACGCCGAAGTGCACGTCATCAGCGTCGCCTTGCGCAATGTGAAAGACAAGCAGGTGCGCGCTTCGCTGCTGCAGGTGCCCACCGCCCTGACCATCTTGCCGCTGCAAGTGCGCCAGCTGGTCGCGGCGGGCCGCGCGGCACTGCGCGAGTCGCCCGAATTTGAACATCTACGTGCCAGCCTGGGGGCCCGCGCGGCCGCCGCCAACGACCAAGAGGTGAAATAATGCGCCAGAATCTGCCGGTGACGGCCAAGGAATACCTGCTCGACGAGGGCAAGCCCATCGTCTCCAAGACCGACCTGAAAGGCATCATCAACTACGTCAATCCGTATTTTGTCGAGGCCAGCGGCTATACCGAAGCCGAATTGATCGGGGCGCCGCACAACCTGCTGCGCCATCCCGACATGCCGCCGGCAGCCTTTGCCGACCTGTGGCAATGCCTGCGCCAGGGCTTGCCGTGGACCGGCATCGTCAAGAACCGCCGCAAGAACGGCGACTACTACTGGGTCGAGGCGAACGTGACGCCGGTGCTCGAGAACGGCCAGGCGACCGGCTATGTCTCGGTGCGCAGCCGCCCCGGCGCGGCCCAGGTCGAAGCGGCCGAACGGATCTATCGCAGCATCCGCAGCGGCAATCCACAGCGCTTGCGCATCGTCCAGGGCGAGCTCGTGCGTGGCGGCCTGGCCGGCCTGGCCGAGCGCTGGCGCGGCATGTCCGCGCGCAGCCATGTGCGCGCCGCCCTGACGGCGCTGGCCTTGCTGACGGGCGGGATGGGCGTGGCCGGGGCGCTGCTGACCGATGGCTGGGCCGCGCGCGGCTTCGCGCTGGCCGGCCTGGCCGGGGTCGCGGCGCTGGCGCTGCTGTGGCTGGTGCTGCAGATGGCCTTTGCCAAACCGCTGCAGGCGGCCATTGGCGCCGCGCGCGCGATCGCCGGGGGCGACCTGACGGTGCGCATCGCCACCGGCCGGCGCGACGACGTCGGCCAGCTGCTGCGGGCGATGCAGCAAATGCACATGAACCTGGTGGCCATCATTGGCGATGTGCGCAGCAATGTCGACCAGATCGGAACTGCAACGGCCGAGATCGCTGCGGGCAACCGTGACCTGGCGGCGCGCACCGAGGGCCAGGCCGCCAACCTCGAAGAGACGGCCTCGAGCATGGAAGAACTGGCCGCCACCGTCAAGCAGAACGCCGCCCACGTCGAGGTGGCCAGCGCGCTGATCGACGAGGCGTCGGCGGTGGCCGTGCGCGGTGGCGAGATGGTCGCGCGGGTCGGCCAGACGATGGACGAGATCACGGCTGCGGGGCGCCAGATCGAGGACATCATCGGCCTGATCGACGGCATCGCTTTCCAGACCAACCTGCTGGCCCTCAATGCCGCGGTGGAAGCGGCGCGCGCTGGCGAGCAGGGGCGCGGCTTTGCCGTCGTCGCCGGCGAGGTGCGCGGCCTGGCCCAGCGCTCGGCCACGGCGGCCAAGGAAATCAAGGGCCTGATCGGCAATACGGTGCAGCGCCTCGAACAGGGCGACCGCCTGGTGGCCGAGGCGGGCAGCACGATGCGCGACGTGGTCGATTCGGTGCAGCGCACGGCCGGGCTGATGAGCGAGATCGCCCTGGCCAGCCGCGAGCAAAGCGCCGGCATCGACCTGGTCAACCGGGCCGTGGCCGAGATGGATGCCAATACCCAGCAGAACGCGGCCATGGTCGAACAGGCCGCCGGCGCCGCCGGCAGCCTGCACGAACAGACCGGCCGCCTGGCCCAGGCCATCAGCCTGTTCAAGCTGGTCCGGCCGGAAACGACCGTGCGCGGGCTGCGCCTGGTCGGCGCGCCCGCGGCGGAAAAATTCCGTTCCACTGGCGCAAAGTCCTACACGAAAGGACGGGCAGTTCCGATATCGCGGCGCGCCTGAACTCACTAACATGGCCCTTCCCCCGCGTCAGGGGACGCGGCAGGCCGGACCGCGGCCTGCCCCTTTCGTTTTCGACTTAAAGGATGATCCATGTTTCCCTATTCCGAAGCAATTACCCCTTCCGCCAGCAAGCATTTGCAGGCGCAATTGTCGTTCGTCAATGATCTGTCGCGCTCCATGCTGACCTCGTTCCAGCGTGTGGGCGAGCTGAACCTGCAACTGGCCCATACGCTCGTTGAGGAATCAAGCGCCACCGCCGCCGACATGCTCGCGGCCCGCAAACCGATCGAACTCGTCAGCGCGTGCGCTGCCCATGCCCAGCCGGCGGCGGGCAAATTGCAGGCCTACCAGCAGCACCTCTCGCGCGTGGCCGCGGAGACCCAGGTGGCGCTGTCCAAGGTGGCCGAAGAACATATTCCCGAAACGAGCCGCACGGCCAAGACCCTGGCCGACGATGTCGCGCGCGCCGTGTCGGAACACACCGACAAGGCCATTGCGGTGCAGCAGGAGGCATCGCGCCGCTACACCGATCCCTTCACCAGCTTCAGCGGCGCCATGCAGCGCCAGTGGTCGGGCAGCGAGATGGGCGGCACCAGCACCATGCAAAGCGCAGACGAGCACGGCAACAGCCAGGGCGGCATTGCGTCGGCCGCCCAGACTGCCCAGCAGGGCGGCGCGCGCAGCGGCTCCTCGGCGGGCGCGGCGCGCAAATAGCTTCAGTCCAGGTGCAGGCCCGGCGGCTTCTTGCCCTGCCAGCCTGCCTCGCCCTCGGTGTCGACAAAGCACACCTTGAGCTGGGCCATGCCCTGCGAGGTGAAGAAGACGCGCGTGCTCGCCTCATGGCGGTCGCGCGTGATGAACCAGTGCGCCGGCCCGCGCGCGAAGCCGCGGCAGTCGACACGATGCACGAGCAGCTGGGCGCGGCCCCGTTCGACCAGGGCCACGAGCAGCTGGGCGTCGCCCATGCTGTAGGTGCGATAGATGCGTGCCATTGCCACTCCCCGCTTGCGCGCGCGCCGCCTTGGAGGGATACTGCGTTTTCCCTTCCTCCTGCGTCGCGCGCCATGAATGAAAAACTGCCGCCAGCCCTGCGTCAAGATGGCCAGCTCGTCACCGTCATCGAGACCGACGACACGCGCCGACCGGTGCTCGGCAGCTCCCGTCCCGATGAGGCGGACAAGCGCGCCAGGGTGTTGCGCCATTGGGACCCGGCGCTGGCGTCGCCGCGCGCGCAGCGCCTGGCCACCATCGACGAGCCGCTGCCCCAGCGCAGCCAGACCATCCTGTCCCACGAAGTCGACCCGGCCCTGCGCCAGCGGCTCAATGGCGGCCATGGCGAACTGGCCGGGCCGCGCGCTGCCGCTGTTCCTGCCACGCGCCGGCGCAAGGGCCTCGCTTAGGCGCGTCCTTTCTTAAGTCTTGCTGCGCACCCGCGAGAGCGGGGTCGAGAGCGGCCGCTCCAGGCGCGGTGGGGCCATGGCGCTGGCCTGGTCCGGATGGTCGACCCGGTTCTGGCGTGCCGTGGCCGCGCGCTGGCTGGCGCCGCCGTACAGCATCAAACCGCCCACGGCCAGGCCCATGCCAAGTGCCAGCGGCCGCGTGGCCATATAGCGCGCAATGGGCGGGCGTGGAATGCCCGGCATGAAGCTCGGTGGTACCCGCGCTACCTGTTGCGTGGACCAGGTATGGATCGCGCTGCCGTGGCGCGAGCGCAGGTAGGGCGTGCGTGCCGTACGGGCCAGGGCGCCGCCGATGAGGGCGGTCGCGGCAAAGGCGCCGAGCATGTCGCCGGCGATGTGCGCGCCCGTGTGTGGCAGGCTGACCTCGCCGTGCTGGGCCTGTTCGCTGGTGATCCTGACCGCATTGCTGATGCCCGTGGCGCTCTGGCGCGGATGGCTCACGGCATGGGCCAGGTCGCCGGCCTGGCTGGCCGCTTCGCTCGCATTGCCGGGCTTGAAGACATCGCGCAGCGATTCGAGGGCGCCGCGCGCGCCTCCCTTGACGGCGCTGAAGAAGGTCTCGCGTGGTGTTTCTGGTGGTCCTGAAGCCATGGTAAGTCCTCTCAAAGTGGGTGCCCGCGCATCGGGTGGGCCGGCCGGCCCACCCCATGCTGGTGCTGCTATTTCTTCTTGCCTTCGGACGCATGCGCGTCGGCCGGTACTTCCGGTCCCACCAGGATGACCCAGGACGGCTTGTCCAGGTTGGCGCAGTAGGCGGCAACGGAACCATCGCCGATCAAGGCGACGACGCCATCGGCGAGGTTGCCCGACAGGGCCTTGATGCCGAAATTGGGTTTGCCCAGCGGCGTCCATTGGGCCGTGTCCTTGCCCACCTTGACGCTGTAGAGCATCGACTCGCCGTAGGCGACGAAGTTCTTGGCCAGGTCGCCCGTGAGCATCGTCACGTCGATCGGCACGCTGCCCAGCGAGACCCAGGAACAGCAATCACCGCTGGAACGGGCCAGGCGTCCTTCGGCCTTGTTGAAGATGACCATGCCGTTCTTGTCGCCGGCGATCAGGTCGACCGTCTCGAAGGGCAGGGGCGCGGGCAGGTGCTTCCATTCCGGCTTGTCGCCGACGACTTGCTGGATGATGGTCTTGCCGTCGTCGAGCAAGGCGATGAAGCCGCCGCTGGTGTCGCCAATATGGGCCTTGACCTTGTGCTTCTCGTCGAGCTTGGGCTGGGCTTCCTTCCAGATCGCCTTGTCATTGCCCAGGCTGGTGAGGAAGTGGATGCCGTCCTTGAGCACGATCGAGGTGCCGGGCGCCATGCCGCGCAGGCTGTGTGGCTTGGCATCCCTGGTCGGCAGGGCCGAGGACTTGCCCCAGGGCAGGGGCGGCAGCGGCTCGATCATG